>JAUVBY010000011.1 GCA_030590945.1 Gammaproteobacteria bacterium
ACTTCATGACCGCGCTGATACGCCGCCAGCATCAAAAAGTAAGAGGTGTCCTTCCAGGGTTTAACGCCTTCCAGCGGGTCCATGATAAAAGCGTGTTTCATCTTCCCGGCCTGATTGCTATGCTAAACGTTCGCTCGCCGCTTCTACCACCCCGGCGAGTTCGCTTGTAATATTCTGCACCAGTTCGGCCTGTTCACCCTCAACCATGACGCGTACTAACGGTTCTGTTCCAGATGGTCTCAATACCACGCGCCCGGCGCGACCCATTCTGGCTTCGGCCTGATCAACTGCCGTACGAACCTGCGTATCCGAAACGATCGCCTGGCCACTGCCGCGCCTGACCTTCACGTTGATCATGGTCTGCGGAAAAAGGCTCAAGCTGCTGGTCAGCTCATTCAAGCTTTTCTGCTGGCTCTGCATCGCACGCATTACCTGCAGAGCCGCCACGATACCGTCACCGGTGGTGTTCTTATCCAGGCAAATAATATGCCCCGAGGTCTCGCCGCCAAGTAACCAGTTATTTTCCTGTAGTTTTTCGAGTACGTAGCGATCACCAACCGCCGCGCGTATGAAAGGAATGCCGGCTTCTTCCAACGCCAGTTCCAGCGCCAGGTTAGTCATAAGGGTTCCCACCACACCGCCCCCCAGGCGCCCTTTAGATTCTTCAAATAATGCCATCAGGTACAACACCTGGTCTCCGTCTACAACCTGGCCTTTTGCGTCAATAAATAATACCCGGTCGGCATCGCCGTCCAGCGCAATACCAATATCCGCCTGGTGTTCCAGAACCGCGGCCTGAACCGCATCCAGCGATGTTGAACCACAATCTTTATTGATATTAAAACCATCGGGCGAGGTGCCAATCTCAATCACATCTGCACCTAGTTCTCTAAACACGGAAGGCGCAATGCTATAGGCCGCGCCATGGGCGCAATCCACCACTACCTTCATACCTTCAAACGTTACCCGGTAGGGCAGCGTATGTTTGCAAAATTCGATGTAACGCCCTTCCGCATCCGGGAAGCGGCGCGCTTTACCCAGCTTATCCGATGGTACACAACGAATAGGTTCGGCCATTTTCGCTTCAACCGCTCCGATCAATTCATCGTTGAGTTTGAAACCATCCGAAGAAAAGAACTTGATGCCGTTGTCGGAATAAGGGTTATGTGAAGCGCTGACTACCACGCCTGCGGCTGCGCGTGCGCTACGCGTTAAGTACGCAATGCCCGGTGTCGGCATCGGCCCCAGCAATGAAACATTCATGCCTGCCGAGGCAAAACCGGCTTCCAGCGCAGATTCCAGTATATAACCGGAAATGCGCGTGTCTTTGCCGATCAGCACCTGCGGGTTAACCCCACGCTGGTGTTTCAGTAATACGCTACCAACGGCCCAGCCTAGTTTTAGCACGTTCTCCGGGGTAATCGGATCGGTGCCAAATTCACCACGTACGCCATCCGTGCCGAACAATGCACTCATGTCTTTATCTGCTTGCTGGAATAGCGATGTTAAACGGCTGAATTTGGGTCGGGTAGATCCGTATCGTCTTTAGATTCGTCTGCGTTTTTATCCGCCCCCGCTGATTTGGGTTTGCCTGTGTCTGAATCCTTAGCTGTTTCGAGCTTTTCTTCCGGTGAACGCGGTTGCTTGCCCTCCATAATATCATCGATTTGATCCGCTTCCAGGGTTTCCCATTCGAGCAAGGTCTGCGCCATCACTTCCAGCACTTCACTGTTGTCTTCAATGATTTTTCGAGCACGCGCGTATTCCTCAGAAATAATGCGTGTCACTTCAGCATCCACAGATTCCTGCACCGCGGGGCTGAGGTTTTTATGCGACATCATGTCACGACCCAGAAAGACTTCGCCTTCCGAATCACCATAAACGCGCGGTCCCAGTTTGTCGCTCATGCCCCACTTAGAGACCATTTTTTGTGCCAGGTCGGTCGCTACTTCAAAATCATTTGAAGCGCCGGTGGTCATCTGATCCATAAACACTTCTTCTGCAATTCTTCCGCCCATCAGCACGGCAATACGCGCCAGCAAAAACTTACGATTATGGCTATACCGGTCTTCCTCGGGAAGCTGCATGGTCACACCAAGCGCGCGCCCACGCGGAATAACGGTGACTTTGTGCACCGGGTCGGTATGCTCTTTCAGCACTTTTGCAACCACAGTGTGGCCTGATTCATGGTAGGCCGTATTTCGACGCTCTTCTTCAGGCATCACCATAGAACGACGCTCGACGCCCATAATGACTTTATCCTTAGCCTTTTCAAAATGCTTCATCTGAACGTGTTTTGCCTCATCTTTAGCCGCAAATAGAGCCGCCTCGTTGATCAGGTTTGCCAGATCTGCACCCGAAAAACCCGGGGTTCCGCGTGCGATGGTTTTGGTCTCGATATCGTCGCCCAGCGGCACTTTACGCATATGAACATTCAATATCGCTTCGCGGCCCAGAATATCCGGCAGTGGTACCACCACCTGACGATCAAAACGGCCAGGACGAAGCAGCGCGGGATCCAGCACGTCAGGACGGTTGGTTGCTGCGATTACGATCACGCCTTCGCCGCCTTCAAAACCATCCATCTCAACCAGTAGCTGGTTTAAGGTTTGCTCGCGCTCATCGTGCCCGCCACCCAAACCGGCGCCACGCTGGCGCCCTACCGCATCGATCTCGTCAATAAAAATAATACACGGCGAGTTTTTCTTCGCCTGAGCAAACATATCGCGCACCCGTGAAGCACCCACACCTACAAACATTTCGACAAAATCAGAACCTGAAATGGTGTAAAAAGGTACCTGTGCTTCACCGGCAATAGCCTTGGCCAATAAAGTTTTACCCGTACCCGGGCTGCCCGTCATCAACACACCACGCGGCATATGACCACCCAATTTTTGGAATTTAGACGGGTTTTTTAAAAATTCAACCAGCTCTTCAACTTCACCCTTGGCTTCATCCACGCCTGCGACATCGTTAAAGGTAATGTTATTGTTATCTTCGGTCAGCAACTGCGCCTTACTCTTACCAAAGCTCATCGCGCCCTTTCCGCCACCGCCCTGCATCTGGCGCATGATATATATCCACACCCCGATCAATAACAGGAATGGAAACCAGTTAATCAAGATTTGCATGAGCAAACCCGGGCCTTCTTCGCGCTCGGCTTTGATGCGCACACCATATTTAAATAACTGGTTCACCAGTTCAGGATCGCCCGGTGACATGGTGGTAAATTCCGCGCCGTCTTTTGTTTTACCGTGAATCTGATCCTCGGTGATCACCACGCTTTCTACACCGCCCGCACTGATCTCTTCCAGAAAAGTGGTGTAATCAATTTCCGTAGACGCGCGCATTCCCTGTGGAGAGAAACTATTAAATACCGACATCAGCACCATGGCGATGACGATCCAGAGAACAATATTCTTTAAAAACGGTGGCAACAGATTAACCTCTTAATATGCAATATCACTAATAAAATACTTTAATATCTGATAGTTAATAACAGAACTTAAACCCTGTTATTACCATGCAAACAACTATAAAAACTGACTATTCCACCCGACATTATAGCACCAACAGTCCAGGTCATTTTCGATTGAGTGCCAATAAATACAACTCTTTCGAGTGCGTTCGCGATGCATCCGGTTTAATCGTTTTTAATTGATTAAACTGTGCTTTCATTCGCGTACGAATTACCTGCGCGCTTTCGCCTTCAAAAAACTTGGTCAGTAACACGCCACCTGGGCGCAACGCCGTTTCGCAAAATCTCAGCACACTATCCAGCAAACGCTCGTAGCGCGCCTGATCCTGCAGGGCAATACCTGTGATATTGGGGGCCATATCCGATAAAACAAGATCAAATAAACGCCCTTCGGTTAATGATTTGATTTCATCGAGCGTGTCACTTTCCGTAAAATCACCCTGGATCAGTTGCGCGCCTTCGATCTCATCAAAGGGCAACAAATCGAGCATGATGAGCTGGCCATTTTCTTTGAGCTTCTTAACCGCATACTGGCTCCAGCTACCGGGGGCCGCGCCCAGATCAATCACGGTTTGCCCCGGCTTGATCAAACGAAACTTCTGATCAATTTCTTCAAGCTTGTATGCGGCACGCGCACGGTAACCGCTTTTACGCGCTTTTTGCACGTAGTGGTCCTTATTATGCCGGTCCAGCCAGGCCCGGGATTTACCTTTGCGCCGTTTACTGACCACAATGGTTAACTCTTGTTAATGTCAACGCGTCTTGAAATGTGAGCCTGCTCTACATTCCAAACGTCAATTTCATGATTGGCCTGTTTATAGCTGGCCAGCGTTTGCGGACCAAGATCCCCCGACAAAGCGGCCTTCATCCCCATCAGAATCGCCTGGTGCGCCACAATAATCATCTGATCTCCGTACTGTTTAATGTGCGCCAACAAGGTGGGACGCATGCGATCAATGGCCTGCTCCAGACTTTCCCCGCCAGGCGGGGCGAGGAGATGATAGGCTTTCAACCACAAATCAAACTGCTCGCCATACTGCGTCTGGAGTTCTTCTGTGAGCTTACCTTCATAATCACCCAGTGCGACTTCGCGAAATGCCGGCTCGGGCTCAACGGCCAGTTCAAATGCTGTCGCGATACGCTCAGCGGTCGCTCGCGCCCGCTTCATGGGCGAGCTCAATATCACAGCGGGTTGAATACCCTGTTCAACAAACCAGTCCCGGACCGCACGCGCCTGATCGTGCCCGGTCGAATTCAACTCCACATCCGAGCCACCACCCTGCCAACGCAAGGCTTTGTTCCAGTCAGTTTGGCCGTGACGTACAAAATAAATTATCATGACGCGGAGTATATTCAAGTAGCATTGGCATTGCGAGGAGCCAGAAAGATGTTTTGACGACCTGGCAAGCCAGATATTTCAGACCACTCAGCGTCAGGGCGTTTAGAATACTGCGCCACACTCGCAAAAACCAGCACGCTGTCCAGCTTATGTTGACGTGCTAGAGCGGTGAGCCCATATAATAATGAAATAAATTCGTGATGAAAAATTTACATCTGTTACGAAACTAATCGTTAGTATTGTTATCTCAGCATCTATCACGAAACTAAAAACCGGAAAGCCATTGTGTCTAAAAATAAACTGGGTTTACTGCTCGTCTTCCTGCTCGCGGTTATCGCCATCGCCTGGTGGCTACCGCCTGATTTGCTAACGCTGGATAATCTCAAAGCAAAACAGGCCGATATCGAGCTGTATCGGGCAAACCACCCTTTACTCGCGGTACTCATGTACTGTAGCGTGTATATCATCGTCACGGCACTGTCGATTCCAGGCGCAGCGATTCTAACCCTGAGTGGCGGTGCAATATTCGGGCTATTGTACGGCACTATCTGGGTTTCGATATCTTCTACCATCGGCGCGACGCTGGCGTTTTTATTGTCACGTTTCTTTTTTCAGAAAGCGGTTAAAAACAAGTTTAGCGATAAACTCAACGCCATCGAGAAAAACTTCGAAAAAGACGGCCCGTTTTACCTGTTTTCGCTGCGCCTGGTACCGGTGATACCTTTTTTCCTGATCAACCTGGCGATGGGCTTAACACCCATTAAAACAGCGCACTATATGTTGGCCAGCTGGGCGGGCATGCTGCCAGCTACCATTGTTTATGTGAATGCCGGTACGCAGCTGGCGAGACTTGATTCGCTGAGCGGCATATTATCGCCGCCACTGATTTTCTCTTTTCTGTTGCTCGCCACCTTCCCCTACATCGCACGCTGGGCGCTTAAGCTGATCAAAAAATGAAACACTATCCGAAACCTAAAACCTTCGATGCTAACCTGATCGTTATTGGCGGTGGTAGCGCCGGTCTGGTCAGCGCGTATATTGCCGCCGCAGTACAGGCCAAAGTCATTCTGATCGAAAAACACAAAATGGGCGGGGATTGCCTGAATACGGGTTGTGTACCCTCTAAGGCGTTAATTCGAGCGGCCAAATACGTCCACCAGATCAATCAGGCCAAAAAATACGGCATGAAAAATGCCAGCGTTGAATTTGATTTTGCCGACATCATGGCGCGCGTACATCAGGTTATTGCGTCCATCGAGCCGCATGATTCGGTAGAGCGCTATACCGGGCTGGGAGTAGAGGTCGTCCAGGGCGCGGCAAAACTGACCAGCCCGTACAGCGTAGTAGTCGACGGTAAAACCCTGACCGCGAAAAACATCATAATCGCAGCCGGCGCCGAGCCCTTTGTGCCGCCTATAAAGGGTATCGAAACCATCACCCCGCTCACCTCTGACAACCTCTGGGATATAAAGGTGTTGCCTGAAAAACTGGTGGTATTGGGTGGCGGCCCGATCGGTTGCGAGCTTGCTCAGAGCTTTAATCGCCTGGGCAGCGACGTCACGCAGGTTGAAATGTTGCCCAGATTAATGATCCGGGAAGATGAAGAAGTCTCTGAATTTGTGCAAACCCGTTTTGAAAACGAAGGGGTACGTGTTTTGTGCAATCATAAGGCGATAGAATTTAAGCATACCGATGGCCGCAAAAGCTTACTGTGTGAGCACAACGGTGAAACCATTGAAATCGAGTTTGACGAAGTCCTGGTGGCAGTCGGTCGAGCCGCGCGCCTGGAAGGTTTTGGCCTGAAAGAACTGGATATTCCGATAAGCAAACGGCGCACCATCGAAGTAAACGAATTCATGCAGGCGGGATACCCTTCGCTGTATGCCTGTGGTGATATTGCCGGGCCATATCAGTTCACGCACACCGCTTCGCATCAGGCCTGGTTCGCCAGCGTCAATGCCCTGTTCGGCAAATTCAGGAAATTCAAGGTCGATTACAGCGTCATTCCCTGGGCCACCTTTACCGACCCGGAAGTGGCCCGCGTGGGTGTAAATAAGCAGGAAGCAGGTGAACAGGGCATTGCCTATGACATCACGCGCTACCCACTGGATGATCTGGATCGAGCCATCGCCGAAGGCGAAGATCAGGGCTATATCGAGGTACTCACCAAACCGGGCAAGGATCAAATCCTCGGCGTGACCATTATCGGCAGCCAGGCGGGTGATATGATCTCTGAATTTGTATTTGCTATGCGCCATAAACTCGGCATGAACAAGATCCTCTCGACCATCCATATATACCCGACGCGCATGGAAGCCGTAAAATTCGCGGCGGGCAACTGGAAAAAAGCCAATACTAAAGCCTGGCAGCTCAAATGGCTGAAACGATTTCATAAATGGCAACGCAGCTAGATATACCATAAACCATCATTCGCCCCTTACTAACACATGAGAATTGGCATCGATCTGGGCGGCACTAAAACAGAAGGCATCGTGCTCAATGATCGTGGTCATATCATTCATCGACTGCGCCGGACTACTCCACAAGCAGAAAGCTATGACGCAGTGCTCAACGCTATAGCCCAATTGGTCACTGAACTGGAAACCAACGCAGGCACCCGATGCACGGTTGGTATCGGCACACCGGGGTCCCTCTCACCTGATACCGCACTATTGAGAAACTCCAACACGGTTTGCTTAAACGGCCAGCCGCTGCTCGTCGATCTGGAAAGATTGCTCAAACGCGAGGTTAGAATTGCTAATGATGCCAATTGTTTTACTCTCTCTGAAGCAACCGATGGTGCCGCAGTTGGCGCTGACGTGGTCTTTGGCGTCATTCTCGGTACTGGCACGGGCGGCGGTATCGTCGTCAATGGCAATCTAATCAATGGAGCGCAGCACATTGCCGGCGAGTGGGGCCACAATCCACTTGGATCAGAAGGCCGGGCCTGCTACTGCGGACGCGTGGACTGTGTAGAGACCTATTTATCCGGGTCAGGCTTAGTTAAAACCTGGCGTCAGGCCGGAGGCAAAGGAGAATCCGGCGCCCGGAAAATCGGGGCTATGGCATCCGAAGGTCACGTATTGGCACTAACCGCACTGGGACACTATCATCAACATTTCGCGCGCGCGCTCGCCAGCGTTGTCAACGTCCTTGATCCGGATGTAGTAGTGCTCGGAGGCGGTTTATCAAATATTGAATCACTTTACGACAAAGGCATTGCAGCGCTTGAACAACACGTCTTTAGCGACACGATGCGCACCCGAATCGTTAAAAACAAATACGGTGATAGCTCCGGAGTGCGCGGGGCGGCCTGGCTGTGGGATACCGAATCAACTACTGGTAATACATAAGGAAAATTGGGAAGCTTATTGGTGGATGCGCTTCGCTTATCACACCCTGCACCGGCCAGGATTACGGTATACTCGCCGACTGTTAATTTTGCCCGTAGCTCCATGGCCTTAGATAAGAATTTAAACCCGGAATCCTATCAATCTGTCCCCGATCACGACGGACATTTTGGCATATTTGGTGGCCGATTTGTGGCGGAAACCCTGATGCCCTTGGTCCTGGAAGTCGAAAAAGCCTATTATCGTTATAAAGACGATCCCGAATTCAGAGCTGAGCTTGAATCACTGGCCAAACATTACGTTGGTCGCCCCAGCCCTTTATATTTCGCAAAGCGCCTCACCGAGGATCTCGGCGGCGCAAAAATCTACTTTAAACGCGACGAGTTAAACCATACCGGCGCGCATAAAATCAACAATACGCTAGGGCAGATATTGCTCGCCAAACGTATGGGCAAAACGCGCATCATTGCTGAAACCGGTGCCGGACAGCACGGCGTCGCCACTGCAACGGTATGCGCTTTATTTGATCTGCCCTGCGTGGTCTACATGGGTGCGACAGATATTGAGCGCCAGGCCCCAAACGTGTTTCGAATGAAACTGCTCGGCGCTGAGATCGTGCCCGTCACCAGCGGCACAGGCACCCTCAAAGATGCGATGAATGATGCCTTACGTGACTGGGTGACCAACGTGGAAGATACGTTTTATATCATTGGCACTGCGGCAGGCCCGCACCCCTACCCTGAAATGGTACGCGATTTCCAGACCGTAATTGGCATTGAAGCGAAGCAGCAGTTGCAGGAAGCCGAAGGCTGTCTGCCCGACCTGCTGGTCGCCTGTATCGGTGGCGGCTCGAACGCCATCGGCCTTTTTCATCCGTTTCTGGACGACCAATCAGTCGAAATTCACGGCGTAGAAGCCGCCGGGCTCGGCCTGGAAAGCGGCAAACATGCTGCTTCTCTGACGGGTGGCGAACCGGGTGTGTTGCACGGTAACCGTACGTATTTATTGCAGGACGAAGACGGACAAATCGAAGATGCCCATTCCATTTCGGCCGGCCTGGATTATCCCGGTATCGGCCCGGAACACTCCTGGCTAAACGATACTGGCCGGGTTAAATATGTCGCCATCACTGACGATGAGGCGCTGGCAGCCTTTCAATTATGTTGTCGCACTGAGGGTATTATTCCCGCACTGGAGCCCAGCCATGCACTCGCCCACGTGTGCAAAATTGCAC
Organism: Gammaproteobacteria bacterium; assembly: GCA_030590945.1. GTDB lineage: Bacteria > Pseudomonadota > Gammaproteobacteria > Arenicellales > Poriferihabitantaceae > JAAELZ01. The sequence continues at coordinate 9,402 of JAUVBY010000011.1, forward strand.
CCGGGATGGATAAAGATAAAATCATCATTATGAACATGTGTGGACGCGGTGACAAAGATGTATTCACCGTGGCCAAAGCGCTGGGCGTGGAGATTTAGCATGGCTGATACCCGACTAGACAAACTGTTTGCGCGCCTCAAAATTGAAAACCGGCCTGCGCTGGTGACCTTCGTCACTGCAGGCGACCCCAACCCGGAAACCGCCTACGAGATTTTCTCAAATCTGGCCAATGCCGGTGCGGATGTGATTGAACTGGGCATGCCCTTTTCTGACCCCATGGCCGATGGCCCGGCGATCCAGTTAGCCAATCTGCGCGCGTTAGCGGGCGGCATGACCTTAAGGAAAACCCTGGATCAGGTTGCCGCCTTTCGTAAAAAAGACAGCGACACTCCGATCATCCTGATGGGTTACTACAACCCGATTTATCACATGGGCGTAAAGAAGTTTCTCAATCGAGCGGATGAAGTCGGCGTAGACGGCCTGATTATCGTCGACCTGCCCAGCGAAGAAGATGACGAACTGTGCCATCCGGCGCGCGCTCAGGGAATCGACTGGATTCGTCTGACCACCCCGACCAGCCACGACGAACGACTGAAAGTTATACTGAAAAACGCCTCCGGGTTTGTCTATTATGTCTCCATCGCCGGCATCACCGGCACCGCATCTGCGCAACAGGCGGACGTTGAAACCGCGCTGAATCGCATTCGTAAACAAACCGATCTGCCACTAGCCGTCGGCTTTGGCATCAAAACAGCGGAGCAGGTTAAAGCCACCGGGCAATATGCTGATGGAGTAGTGGTAGGATCCGCGATCATTGACATTATCAGGCACTGCGATGAAGTGCAGGCGGGTACGGCAGAGACCGTAAATAAAGTCAGCGCCTTCGTCAGTGAATTAGCCAGTGGTTGTAAACCACGAGATTGAAACATAGCTAATCATTCTCCCCTCTTTGACAAAGAGGGGTTGGGGGAGATTTAAAAAGGCTGCCGTCACTCAGGAAGCGCTGGAGAATTATCTGCCCGGTAAATCCTCCTCGACCCCCTCGCAAGCTCTCCTCCTTTTGCAAAGGAGGATGTTTTCAGATAGCGGCTCGCAATCTCTGGCTTAACCCTGCGCCTTACTACCCCGATTAGCACTCGCCTTAGCCCAGGGACTACTCTTATTTCCGGATTGATTGTCACCCCCGCCCGGTTTCTTTCTCCTTGAATTGCCGTTTTTAGCCTGCCCGTGCCGATTTGCACTTTTGCCCGGCTGATTTCCACCATGCCGCCCTTCTCCCGCCTGATGGTGATTCGGTTTTTTCGGTTTCTTCGCCTTGAACGAACGAAAATCTCCGGAAGATGCCGGCAAATCATGTACCGGCTCAAACCCGCCGATCACTTTTCGCTCAAGGACGGTTTTGATCAAACGTTCGATATCGGTTAACTGCTTAATTTCATCGGCGCTGACCAGAGATACCGCTTGCCCGTCTTTACCCGCACGCCCGGTACGACCAATCCGATGTACATAATCCTCAGGCACATTGGGCAAATCAAAATTCACGACCTGGGGCAGCTGGTTGATATCGATTCCCCGGGCCGCAATATCGGTTGCCACCAGTACGCGTAAATCGCCCTGTTTAAAATTGCTCAGCGCCCGGGTACGCGCAGCCTGACTTTTGTTGCCGTGAATAGCTGCTGCTTTGATTCCACGATCTTCCAGTTGGCGAGTCAGGCGATTGGCACCATGTTTGGTACGGGAAAATACCAACACCTGCTGCCAGTCATTATCTTTGATCAGCTTGCACAACAGAGCCGGTTTCTGCTTTTTGTCGACCGGACAAATCCAGTGTTTGACCGTCTCTACCGTGGTATTTTGCGGGCTGACTGAAATTTCGACTGGATCATGAACGATGGTCCTGGCCAGCTTACGAATATCGTCGGAAAACGTGGCCGAAAACATCAGGTTCTGGCGCTGTTTAGGCAATAAAGCGAGGATTTTTCGGATATCGTGAATAAATCCCATATCCAGCATACGATCGGCTTCGTCCAGCACCAGTACTTCCAGCTGGTCAAAATGCACCGCATTTTGATTGTGCAAATCCAGCAGACGGCCGGGGGTCGCAACCAGAATATCGACGCCTTTTCTAAGCCGCATCATTTGCGGATTGATTTTCACGCCACCGAACACCACCGTAGAGCGCAGCGGGAGATGGCGCCCATAGGTCGAAACACTCTCGCCTATCTGCGCCGCCAGTTCTCGCGTCGGCGTGATGATTAACGCCCGCGCCTGATTGGGTTTTGCCCTCGGTCCGGTCGATAAATTTTGCAAAATTGGCAGCGTAAAACCGGCAGTTTTTCCGGTCCCTGTCTGCGCAGCGGCCATCACATCTTTTCCCGCAAGCACGGGTGGAATCGCCTTTTCCTGGATGGGTGAAGGGCTTGAATAACCCTGCTCGTCAATGGCTTGCAGCAAGGTCGGAGATAAATTTAGATCGCTAAAATTCATGATAATTGTGTGTCTATCGAGGCGGCGCGCAGGGTACAGCAAACGCAGGGCAAGCGCTATGCTTATTTCCCGCTTTGCGTTATGCTAGCCGCCTATATATTGTAAATTTCGGGAGTTCCAATGAACCAGCTTGAATTTGAGGTTAGAGAGGTTGATCCCTCCGAAGCCCCGCAACTGACCCAGCTGGCGCATTTAGCCAAAGCATACTGGGGCTATTCTCCCGGATTCATGGAAGCCTTTGATGATGAATTAACTATCAGCGCCGATGATCTGAACAACGATCGCTACGTATTTCGAGTCGGCACCTGCAACGGCAAAATTTGCAGCTTCTATACCCTGGACAAAGAATCGGAAACAGATGGGTCGATTGAAATGAGTGCACTATTTGTTGAACCCACCGCCATTGGCAAAGGTCTGGGCCAACGCCTGTTCGAACATTCGGTTCAGGAAGCTAAAAACTTGGGTGCGAGCATTATGATGATCCACAGCGATCCATACGCCGAAAAATTTTACACCAAAATGGGCGCAGAAAAAGTCCAGGATGTCCCATCCCGGTCCGTCGACGATCGGACCATCCCCCTGCTGAAATACGAACTTTAGAGAGCCCTTTATATTCAGTTTCTCTGCTTTGTACGCTCAACCTTGCTTATAATTTAATCAAGTTTCGAAAACTGTACATTCACCCCGGAATACGCGCCGTGGTTTAATCCGGTCTGAAATGGCGTTGAGGTCGCCGTTACGGGAGAACTGGTCGCCGCTGTTGTTTGTGTGACTGCCTCAGTAGGAGAAAAAACAGTCTCTGGGGTTTGCCGTCGCGGAGTGCTGCTTACACCTCCGACGCTCAAATCCCGAAAATTGATTTCGCGATTGGCAGGATCATCCCCTTTAAGCCTTTCAATACGCCGCCCACTATCGGCTTGCCCAAAATTTGGCACAGGTAACGTACTCCATTCAACCTGGGTAACGATAAAAATTGCGATGAGTATCACCACGGCAAACGCAATATATTGCCGGATCATTCCATTGTCGTTCAACTGAATTGCCTGTAATTACTTAGTCATCGTATTTTACCCGAGACCAGCACCGGATAAATGCCATTCCTTTCATACCTCAGATAAATTAAATTAATGTTCAGTGCACTGTAAGCCCGGGCCCGGGCCGGAAAATCAACTCGATTGCCTGCGTACCGTTTTCCAGCCCTTCCATTAATAACGATTTCGAAGCCTTCAAATAGTTAAATACGTCGAAAAAGTGTAAAATGTGACTTAAATATAAATAGGTCGACCAATCCGGTCGGCCCAATAATCAGAGAATGCTGTATGAATACGATCCCCTACCATCGCCAGCTTGAAGATGACATAGACCCGCAGGAAACTAGCGAATGGCTGGAAGCCCTGGTAGCAGTCATGGAGCGAGAAGGCAATGAGCGCGCGCACTTTCTGATCGAGGCATTGATTGATAAAGCCCGCCGCTCCGGTGCGCATATACCGTATGAAGCCAATACGGCCTACATCAATACCATCCCGACCAATATGGAGCAACGCTCTCCGGGCGATGCGGCTATGGAGCGGCGCATTCGTGCATTAATCCGCTGGAATGCGGCGGTTATGGTGGTTCGAGCTAACCGTAAATCATCTGAACTGGGCGGGCATATCGCAAGCTTTGCCTCGGCGGCCACCTTATATGACGTCGGCTTCAACCATTTCTGGCGTGGCGACACCGAAACCCAACGATCAGACATGCTGTTTATGCAGGGGCATTCCGCGCCCGGACTGTACGCGCGCGCCTATATGGAAGGCACGGTGACCGAAGACCAGGCCAATGCATTTCGCCAGGAAGTGGATGGAAAAGGCTTGTCGTCCTACCCGCATCCCTGGTTAATGCCCGATTTCTGGCAATTTCCCACGGTCTCAATGGGGCTGGGGCCAATTCAGGCAATCTACCAGGCACGCTTCATGAAATACATGGAGAACCGCGAACTAACCCGGGCCAGTGATCGCAAAGTTTGGTGTTTTTGCGGCGACGGTGAGATGGATGAGCCTGAATCCAAAGGCGCGCTTTCCATGGCCGGGCGCGAAAACCTGGATAACCTGGTGTTCGTGGTGAACTGTAATTTGCAGCGACTCGACGGCCCGGTGCGCGGCAACGGAAAAATCATTCAGGAACTGGAAAGTGATTTTCGCGGTGCCGGCTGGAATGTTATCAAGGTTATCTGGGGCTCATACTGGGATCCCTTGCTGGCGATGGATAAAGATGGTCTGTTACAACGGCGCATGGAAGAAGCGGTCGATGGTGAATATCAGGCATTTAAATCCAAAGATGGTGCCTACGTGCGCAAGCATTTCTTTGGAAAGTATCCCGAGCTAAAGGAAATGGTCGCGAGCATGACGGATCGCGATATCTGGCGCCTTAATCGGGGCGGCCATGACCCGCATAAAATTTACGCCGCGTACCACTCAGCGGTGAATCACACCGGACAACCCACCGTCATACTGGCTAAAACCGTAAAAGGCTACGGCATGGGTAAAGCGGGTGAAGCGCAAAACACCACGCACCAGCAGAAGAAACTGGAAGAAGACGAACTGATCGAATATCGCGATCGTTTTTCGATTCCGGTGACAGATGAAGAAGCCGCGGCGGCTACTTTTTATCGGCCCGACGAGACCTCTGAAGAATATAAATACATGCAGGCGCGACGCGATGACCTGGGGGGCGCTTCCCAATCCCGGCATAGCAAATGCACGCCGGATTTTGACACGCCACAACTGGAGATGTTCCAGACTCAGCTTGAGAGCACGGGCGAACGTGAAATTTCAACCACCATGGCCTTTGTGCGTATCCTGGCGGCGCTGACGCGTGATAAATCAATTGGTAAATATATCGTCCCCATCATACCGGATGAATCGCGCACCTTTGGCATGGAAGGCATGTTCAGGCAGCTGGGCATTTATTCTCCCAAAGGCCAGCTCTACAAGCCCGAAGATTCAGACCAGTTGATGTATTACCGCGAGGACAAAAAGGGCCAGGTATTGCAGGAAGGCATCAATGAAGCTGGCGCTATGTCATCCTGGATGGCCGCCGGTACCGCGTATAGTAATTATGGCGTGCCGATGGTGCCATTTTTCATTTTCTACTCAATGTTTGGTTTCCAGCGCATCGGCGATCTGGCGTGGGCAGCGGGCGATCTGCGTACGCGCGGGTTCATGCTGGGCGGCACCGCCGGGCGCACCACACTGGCGGGCGAAGGCCTGCAGCACCAGGATGGCCACAGCCTGATTCTGGCGAACACGGTGCCAAATTGCGTCTCCTATGATCCAACGTATTCCTACGAAATGGCGGTTATCATCCAGGACGGCATTCGTCGTATGTATGAAAATGATGAGAGCATTTATTACTACATCACCTGCATGAACGAGAACTATCGCCACCCGGCGATGCCTAAAGGTGCAGAGAAAGGCATCCTGAAAGGCATGTACAAATTGTTAAGCAATAAAGCAGGCAAAGGCAAGGCCACCATCCAGTTACTCGGCAGTGGCACCATATTGAATGAAGTGATTAAAGCCGCCACCATTTTGCAAGACGATTACGGCATTGGCTCGGATATCTGGAGTGTCACCAGTTTTAATGAACTGGCACGCGATGGCAATGATATCGAACGCTATAACCGCTTGAACCCGGATAAAAAAGCGAAATCCGCCTATATTACGCAGTGCCTGCAAAAAGCCAAAGGCCCGGTACTGGCCACTACCGATTACATGAAAATCTATTCGGATCAGGTGCGAGCGTGGGTTCCGCAACGCTATTCTGTATTAGGCACGGACGGCTTCGGGCGCAGCGACACGCGCGCACAATTGCGCAAATTTTTTGAAGTCAACGCGGTTAATATCGTCGTGGCCGCGCTTAAAACTCTGGCAGATGAGGGCGATGTTGACAAGAAAGTCGTGAGTGAAGCGATAAAAAAACACGGCCTTGATCCAAGCAAACCCAACCCCATCACCCAATAACAGAACGTCATGACTCAGAAATTAGAAATAATCGTACCTGATATTGGCGATTTTGACGCCGTGCCGGTGATTGAGATACTGGTTAAAGCAGGTGATAAAGTAGAAGTTGAAGATGGCCTGATTACACTGGAAAGCGATAAGGCCACCATGGACATCCCTTCCCCTGCTGCGGGAACGATTGAAAGCATCTCGATCAATATTGGCGACGAGGTTACGCAGGGAACCATCGTGGGCATTATGTTGCTGGACGAATCTTCAACGGCAGAATCTACGTCTTCAGAACCAGAACCAGAACTGGAATCGGAAGCAGAAAACAAGATACCCGCGCCACCTGCGCAGGAACCACAGCCAGGGCAAGCCGCAGCAAACCCGGCACCCCGAGCTACCCGTGATATTTTGCCCCCTATCATGCCGGCGCCGGCTGTACAAGCGGGTATTGCCCCGCCTCATGCCAGCCCTGCAATACGGCGCTTTTCGCGTGAGTTGGGCGTTGATCTGCATAAGGTGCGTGGCACCGGCGCTAAAGGGCGCATACTAAAAGAAGATGTTAAAGCCTGGGTTAAATACCAGATCAGCAGTGGCAGCGAAGCCCCTCTGGCAAAATTGGGCATGGGTATACCACCGATCCCTGAAGTTGATTTCAGCGAGTTTGGTGAAACGGAACTGGAAGCCTTTACCCGCATTAAAAAGATTTCCGGCCCCCATTTACACCGCTCATGGCTCAACGTCCCGCACGTAACGCACCACGATGAAGCCGACATCACCATTACCGAAGACTTTCGTCAGTCCTTAAAAGAAGAAGCGGCAAAAAAAGGCTTACGCATTACCCTGTTATCTTTCATCATGAAGGCGCTGGTAGCCTGTCTTAAAGAATTCCCGCACGTAAATTCTTCGCTAACCACAGACGGTAAAGGATATGTACTGAAAAAATATTTTAACCTGGGTATGGCTGTCGATACACCCAACGGCCTGGTGGTTCCTGTGATTCGTGACGTAGATCATTTATCCATTTACGAGCTCAGCGCACAAATCATGGATATCAGCCAGCGCGCGCGCGACGGAAAATTAAAACCCGATGAATTTAAAGGCGGTTGCATGAGCATCTCCAGCCTGGGCGGCATCGGCGGCACGGCCTTTACGCCCATTGTGAATGCCCCTGAAGTCGCGATACTGGGTGTGACCCGGTCGAAGATGAAACCAGTCTGGGACGGCGAGGAGTTTCAACCGCGCCTGATGTTGCCACTGGATTTATCTTATGATCATCGCGCTGTGGACGGCGCAGAAGCAGCGCGCTTTATGGCGCACCTGGTCACACTGTTCAGTGACGTTCGTCGCCTGTTGCTGTAATGAATAATACAATGAGCACGATACAAACCATCATCATCCCGGAGTTAGGTGATTTCGATGGCGTTCCGGTTATCGAGATACTGGTCTCACCCGGCGATAAAATTGATAAAGAAACACCGCTAATCACGCTGGAAAGCGATAAGGCTACCATGGACGTGCCATCTTCCCATGCGGGAACCGTGAGCAAAATCCTGGTGTCTATCGGCCAGGAGGTAAAAGCGGGAGAGGCGATTGTTGAGTTGGAAGTGGTGGCTGAACAGACGACAGGTGAATCCCCTGCTCCGGCGGAAACTACTACTGCAGAAGCAGCAAGCGAAACCCCTGCCAACGATTCGGAACACTCCGTTAGCGCATCGCCTGAAATCGATGACGAATACGACGCTGACCTGGTCGTCATTGGCTCCGGACCCGGTGGCTACACCGCCGCATTTCGCGCTGCCGATTTAGGCCTGAAAACCATACTCGTAGAGCGCTACCCCATCATCGGGGGAGTGTGCCTGAACGTAGGTTGCATTCCCTCTAAAGCGCTTTTGCACGCCGCCAAAGTAATCGAAGAAGCGCATGATGCTGAATCATTCGGCCTTGATTTCGGCAAGCCAAAAGTCGATGTCAAGAAATTATTAGACTGGAAATCCGGTATCGTCAGCAAGTTGACTGGCGGACTGACTCAGCTAGCCAAACAACGCAAAGTGACGGTGATACAGGGCGTGGCATCGTTCACCTCTGAGCATAACATTGAGGTGGCCTCCGATGGCAACACGCAAAATATCCGTTTTAAACATGCGATCATTGCTGCGGGTTCACAGGCAGTACAAATTCCGGGCTTTCCAAATGATGACCCGCGCCTGATCGATTCGACTGGCGCCCTGCTTATGGATGAAATACCGAATTCTATGCTGGTAATCGGCGGCGGAATCATAGGCCTGGAGATGGCTACGGTATACCACGCGTTGGGTTGTAAAATCTCGGTAGTCGAAATGATGGACGCCCTGATTCCAGGCGCCGATCCGGATCTGGTGCGCCCTTTGCAGCGCAAGATCAGCAAGCAGTACGAAAATATTTGGCTCAGCACCAAGGTAACCGAAATTGAAGCCCAGAAAAAGGGTCTGAAAGTCAGTTTTGAAGGCGCTAAAGCGCCGGATACCCAAACCTTTGATCGAGTGCTCGTTGCGGTGGGTCGTTCGCCCAACGGTGCCAACCTTAAGGCACAAAATGCCGGCATCAAAGTAACCGAGCGCGGGTTTATTGAAGTTGACGACCAACAGCGAAGCAACGTCCCGCATATCTTTGCCATCGGCGATCTGGTGGGTCAGCCTATGCTGGCACATAAAGCTGTGCACGAAGGCAAGGTCGCTGCCGAAGTGGTCGCGGGCCTCAAAAGCGGCTTTGATGCGCGAGTGATTCCTTCGGTGGCGTATACCGACCCTGAAATAGCCTGGGTAGGCGTTACCGAAACCGAAGCCAAAGCGCAAAAGCTTAACTATGGCGTCGGAAAGTTTCCATGGGCTGCCAGTGGGCGCTCACTCAGCCTCAATCGAAACGAAGGCGTAACCAAATCACTGTTCGATAAAGACAACAATCGCCTGATCGGATGCGGTATCGTCGGCCCGGGTGCCGGAGAGCTAATCGCTGAAGCGGCACTGGCGATCGAAATGAACGCCGATGCTGAAGACATTGGTCTGACCATCCATCCGCACCCGACCTTATCCGAAACCATCGGCTTTTCCGCTGAAGCCTTTGAAGGCACGATCACCGACCTGTACATGCCGAAAAAGAAATAGGACCGGGTTGCGACGTGCTCTATACGGATCCGGGGTTTCATCCCGGGAAAAATCGAAAATAATGCGGGGCTAAAGCCGCACTTACGGGTATGAAACTCCACTCACGCATCAACGGCAAAGACGATAGCGCCCTTATCATTCTACCCGGCCTGCTCGGCTCCTCCGCAAACTGGCAATCCATCGCCAAACGAATGGGGCGACGGCGCACCGTCTATACTCTGGACATGCGCAACCACGGACAATCACCGTGGTCGGACAGCATGACTTATCCCGCCATGGCCATTGATGTAGCTGAATTTATCGCTACTCTGGATCACAGGGATATCTGTCTGTTAGGACATAGCATGGGGGGCAAGGTTGCAATGCGCCTCGCATTTAACACGCCGCAACTCATCGATTCACTCATCATTGCTGATATTGCACCAGTGAGCTACGAACACGATTTCGATGACCTCATCACAGCCATGATTGAGCTGGATGTATCTTCTATTACCCGACGATCTGACGCCGATGTTGCCCTGGCTGCTTCTGTTTCTAGCCCGGCTATCAGGGCATTTTTGTTGCATAACCTGAGCTTTGATACTGAACAGGGCAGCTACACCTGGCGCCCGAATTTAAACGTTCTACTCAACGTCATGCCCGAAATTACGGGCTTTTCCTTATCCGGTACAGACGAATTTAGCAAACCTTCCTTGTTTATACACGGTGCCAATTCCGACTATGTTACGCCTGCCAGCAGGAAACTCATTTCACAACGCTTCCAGGGAGCCTCACTTGATAAACTGGAAAACGCAGGGCACTGGTTGCACGCAGAACAGCCCGCTGCATTCATCGAGCACTGCGAAGCTTTTTTATCGCACGACTACTGATTTTAATTGGTCTACAAAAGACAGATTTCGTATAATCCTAAAATCCTCAGTTGATCGCTGCGAGTAAACATTAAAAATTTGAAATTTATGAATGAATTTGACATGACAGGCATTCACCCGGTCAGTTCGCAACCTGAAGCAAAGTCGCTACTGACCTCTGCAAGCAATCTGGTTGGCAACGAGATAGAAGCGGTCAATCAGCTGATTCGCCAGGAGATGAATTCTGATATTGCGCTGATAAACACGCTCGGCGAATACATTATCCAGGCGGGGGGCAAGCGCTTACGCCCGCTTATTCTGCTGCTCAGCGCCAAAGCACTCGCCTATGAGGGCGAGCATCACCTTACGCTGGCAGCCGTGATCGAGTTCATTCATACCGCTACCCTGCTGCATGACGACGTAGTGGATGCCTCAGCGCTGCGCCGTGGCAACCCCACTGCGAACGATATATGGGGTAATGAAGCCAGCGTACTAGTCGGTGATTTCCTGTATTCACGATCCTTTGAGATGATGGTACGCGCAGGCAGCATGCCGGTGATGGACATCATGTCAGTCACCACCAACGTCATCGCTGAAGGTGAAGTGCTACAGCTTCTAAATGCTCATGTTGCTGAAACGACGGAAGCGGCCTACCTGGACACCATTTACCGTAAAACCGCACGACTGTTTGAATCTGCTGCGCAACTCGGCGGTGTAATCGCTAATGCAAACGCAGCTCAGGCCGAGGCGTTGGCAAGTTACGGAAAACACCTGGGTAACGCCTTTCAGTTAATCGACGATTTACTGGATTACCAGTCAAGCAGTGAAGAAATGGGTAAAAACGCCGGCGATGATCTCGCAGAAGGCAAACCCACCCTGCCCCTGATTGAAGCTATGCGTTGCGGCACGGCGGAACAGAAAGATTTAATAAAAACTGCAATCGAAAACGGCGAGATCGAAAAACTGGATGTGATTTTGGAAATTGTCCAGCAAACCGGCGCGCTGAACTACACGCAAGACGCGGCGCAATCCGAGTCACAAGCTGCCATTACAGCCATCGCGCCCCTACCTGAATCAAAGTACAAAGACGCGTTAATCGACCTCGCACACTTCTCGATTTCCCGCTCGTTCTGAGAATCATTTGGTGGATAAGCGTAGCGCATCCACCAATATAAGCAATAGGAAGTTAAGCGTGCGAATGAATATCGAATTGAACGTTGTGCAGCTTTTAGTTCAGTTCTTGTAAACCTTTATAAAATTCCAGGGCCTCCGGGTTGGCCAGGGAATGGATATTTTTGACCAGCCGGCCATGGATCACTTCACGAACCGCCAGTTCTACAATCTTGCCGGATTTGGTGCGTGGAATTTCCTGCACCTGAATCACTTTTGCGGGCACGTGTCGGGGTGTGCACCGGGTGCGAACCGTTAGTTTGATTTTTTTTGTTAACTCGTCATCCAGGTGTAATTCATTCTGCAACACTACGAACAAAATGACGCGCACATCGTCTTCCCAAGCCTGGCCGACGACAATACTTTCAAGCACTTCATCGAGTTGTTCCACGTGTCGATAAATTTCGGCGGTTCCAATGCGTACGCCACCGGGATTTAGCGTCGCGTCTGAACGACCATAAATAATGACACCACCTTCGGGCGTGAGTGAAACATAATCGCCGTGGTGCCATACATTTTCATACACCGCAAAATATGCATCATGGTATTTCTGCCCTCCCTCGTCACCCCAAAAAAAAGCCGGCTGCGATGGAAAGGTTTGCGTACAAACCAGCTCGCCCTTTTTATCCGTAATAGCGTTACCTTCGTCATCGTATACTTCGACCGCCATGCCCAGACCACGGCACTGGCTTTGTCCGCGGTAGACCGGCAAGATCGGACACCCCAGCACAAAGCAGGACATGATATCGGTTCCTCCGGAAATTGAAGACAAACACACATCCTGCTTGATCGAATCGTAAACAAAATCAAAACTCTCAGGCGCCAGCACAGACCCTGTAGAACAAATCGTACGCACACTGTCCAGCGCGTGTGTTTTGGCGGGCTCATAAGCGTGTTTCTTCAGCGCGTCAATATATTTAGCTGAGGTTCCAAACATACTTATGCCCACTTCATCTGCATAATCCCACAGTACATTTCCGCCCGGATAGAAGGGTGAACCATCGTATAAAACCAACGCTGCACGGGAGGCCAGAACTGAAGCTAGCCAGTTCCACATCATCCAGCCACAGGTAGTGAAATAAAACACTTTGTCGCCGGGTTTTATATCGCAATGCAGTTGATGCTCCTTGCGATGTTGTAACAGGCTCCCGCCAACCTTGTGCGTGATGCATTTGGGTTGGCCCGTAGTGCCGGAGGAATACAGTATAAACAGCGGGTCATTGAAGTTGCAGGCAACAAATTCCAGTGTCTGACTTGCATCACCGCTGAGTAAATCAGACCAGTCTAATAATCCATCTGCCGACTCTACACCCAGAAACGATACATTCACGACACATTCGAGCGAATCGATTGCATTATGAATATCGGTCACCTTCTGACGAATATCTACGCTTTTTCCGTTGTAAAAATATCCGTCCTGGGTAAACAGTATTTTGGGCCTGGTCTGGCCAAAGCGTTCGATTACGCTTTGCGCACCAAAATCCGGTGAGGTAGAAGTCCAGATGGCCCCCAGACTTGTCGCTGCCAGCATGGCGACCACGGTTTCGGGTATATTCGCCATGTACGCTGCCACCCGATCACCCTTGACGATGCCCTGTGATTTCAGCCAGCTGGCGACGACGGAGACCTGATCATGTAGTTGTTGATACGTCAGGCTGGAATCGCGCTTATTTTCCGCCTTAAAGTATATTGCGATCTCGTTTGAATACGTTTGCAGCAGGTTTTCGGCGTAATTCAGTCGCGCGTCGGGAAACCAAACCGCGTTTTCAATATCATTACCGTCGATCAATATCCTGTCGCCCTTTTCACCCACAATACCGGCAAAATCCCAATAGCAAGACCAGAAGGCTTCCTTTTCACTGATCGACCATTGGTAGAGTTGATCATACGCTTCGATCAGCAGTCCACATTTTTTGTTTACGTAGCTTATAAACGCACTAATTTCAGTAGATTTTATACGCGACGCATCCGGCGTCCATAACATCGATTCGGCAGCAATCATTGGATAGAAGGGTCAGGAAAGATTTCCGGGAAACGAGAAATGTGTATCTTCAAGGCTTGAAGCGCATTTCGAATTCCCTTCGTTCCCCCTTTGTACCAGAGGGCATCGTCAAAGCTCCCCTCTTTATCAGAGGGTGTCGTAAAAGCTCCCCTCTTTACCAAAGAGGGGCTGGGGGAGATTTGCATGCTAGACAAAACCCCGCACTATCAAGATGTTATTTGACATTCTAAATTCCCCTCAGTCCCCCTTTTCCAAAGGGGGAAGCTTTTTCTTTACTTTTGCGGCACCCTCTACCGGGGGGAGGAAACACCATTCAAGCTGCGCGGCGCTGCTCATCCTGGAGCTGTCGTACCAGTGGATACAAACCCTCGGTTTCTTTTTGTATTCGATCCAGAATTATCGTAAACATTTGCTCAGAATCCTGCAGGAATTGATCGTAGCCTTTGCCCTTGCCACCAAAGGAAAATCTATTGTCGGATTTATTGCACCATTTTGAAGTATACTGTTTCATGATACGCCGAATCTCAACCGTGCCATTCATGAAGCTTTTTGCGGTATTATTCAGCTTAACATCGTCGCTTAACAATAATTCGCTATACAGATTTCGGTCCACTACATCCATGTGCTGATTGACCTCGTTCATGTATTTGCTAAACAAATGACAGCATTCTCCGTTGTCACAAAGCGTTCGCTCGGTGAGAACGTGGCCCAGCAGGTTTGATAGTTCGGTTATTTTGTGGTTCTGCGTATGCAGTTCTTCATAGCTAATCATTTAACGTCTCCTTTGGTTAATGCACATCATGCCCAATATATCGGGCGACGCGCGTTCCCTGCCGAAGTTTTAACTACAGCCGGGAATAATCACCCTGAAGATAGTGCAGAATGATTTCGCAGTCAAGAAACAACCGCATATTATGAACTACTATATTTGCCTGCAGCCCAAAGATGTTCGCTATAGCCCAATCTAGCGAATATATCCGGGTTTAAACCTTATCTTTTCTGCGCGGCCGGTCAGGTGCTGATTCAGACGCTTATGTACCAGACCTGCGAGCCAGAATATCAGGATAGATAAAACCAGGAAATACAGCGCCGCAACACTAAAATGTAAAAATACGTTGTAATCGCGTTCAAATAATTCGCCGGCCTTGTTCATCAAATCTTTCTGCTCGTTAACCACGGGCAGCGTAAAATAGACCAGCGTGGTGGCATGAAATAAAAACACCATCTCATTGGTATAAGCTGGCCAGGCCAGGCGTAACATATTGGGCCAGGTGACGCTGCGAAATACACTCCATCGGCCCATACCCATTGCCGATGCAGCTTCTACCTCACCTTTAGGAACGGTTTTGAGTGCGCCGTAAAATATCTCCGCGCCGTACGCGCTGGTATTCAAGACCAATACCATAGGCCCGAGAAACAAGGGGTGCAAGACGACTCCATCAATCCCCCAGGGCTTAAGATATGCCTGGTTCAGCGCAAGCATCATCGAATAAAACATAAAAAACTGTATAAACAGTGGCGAGCCCCGGAATGCATAAATATAACCCCGGGAAAGCCGGGATATGATTTTAAATCGACTCGCTTTACCCAGCGCCAGCAAGACAGCCAGTGGAAAACCAACCGGGATTGACGCTAAGGCGAAATACAGGTTGAATAATGCTGGCCTGGCCAGGGTAGCGATATCCTGAACAAAAGCCGATTGCAGTATGGCTTCCATACCCTAGTCAGATCCAGCCAGAGACATTCCCCGGCTCGCCCGGGCCTGCAACGCGGCAAAAAAACGCTCTGACAGCATCGTCATCACGATAAAGAATACAAATAAAACCAGGTAATACTTCCAGCGCCAGTCAGGATGCACCAGGCCGACCCTGGAATAATAGTTGGCTGAACCCAGGCGTGCAGCCCATTGTACGATATCTGCTATTTGCAACAAGGATAACAGGGAGGTCGCTTTGAGTAGCAGCATCCAGACATTGGACAAACCCGGTAGCGCGTATACCCACATTTGGCGCACTTTAAACCGCCAGAATACCTGCCTGGGCGTAAACCCATACGCGGCCGCAGCTTCGAGCTGCCCTTTGGGCACGGCCTGCATGGCACCGTGAATCACGTTCGCTGCAAATGCCCCGTACACTATACCCAACGATACACACGCCATAATCAGGTAGTCGGTAGTGGTTAAAAACCATTGCGCTGCTTCACAAGGCGGCCACTGTGTCGCAGCGGCCAATACCTCAGGCTCACACACTGAACGCGCGAGAAAATATTCCACCGCCTGCTCAAACGCCAGCGGGAAAAACAAAATAAATAAAACATCCGGCACACCACGCACAATGGTGGTGTAGAAATCGCCGATCAGCTTAAAAGGCATAATCCGCGATTGCTTAAGTGCAGCTCCAACCAGACCAAACAAAACCGCAACCGTCGCCCCACCGATCGCTGCAATCAGGGTAAATCGAATACTGGCGTACCAGGCTAAATGCTTGCCATTGGTGATATAGGCAAGGCTGGAGCGTACATCTTCACTGAACAGGCCTGAAAGCCAGTCGGGTAGAGTCTCCAGCATGATTATCTCAATTAAATATTCGCCCGCCGAACCAAAAGCGGGCGAAACGCTTAATAGCTAAGGCCTTATTGAGCGTAGAAAGGTCCGTTATCAAAATACTCCTTGATCAATTTATCCACGGTGCCATTGGCCTTCAAAGCAGCAATCGCCGCATTCATTTTAACGGCAAGATCCGTATCGTCCTTGCGCATACCAATACCCACACCACCACCGATTCGAACGCCTTCACCCACAAATGCAAGCGCGCCAGCGGAAGCCTCAATCACCGGATTGAGCGGGTCACCGTCAGCGAGTAACAAATCGAGATTCCCGGCGGCCAGATCTGCGACCGAATCGTCAAAGGTTTTGAATGACATGATGGTGTTATTGGCACCAAAATGCTCCTCCGCATACGCTGCTTGAATGGTGGCACCCTGAACGCCAATTTTCTTACCGCTCAGACTCATCATGTCAAAACTCATACCGGCCGCTGCAGCATATTTTGAAGGCTCAGACGGATAGTACTCTTCGCTGAAATTAATCGTTTGCTTGCGCTCATCGGTA
Organism: Gammaproteobacteria bacterium; assembly: GCA_030590945.1. GTDB lineage: Bacteria > Pseudomonadota > Gammaproteobacteria > Arenicellales > Poriferihabitantaceae > JAAELZ01. The sequence continues at coordinate 26,150 of JAUVBY010000011.1, forward strand.
ATCGACATGCCGGCCATGATCGCATCATAGTTACCCGCCACCAGATTCGGAATAATTGAATCCCACTCGTTTGCTACAAATTCACAGGTCAAACCGGCTTCAGCACATAAAGCATTACCCAGATCGATTTCATAGCCCGCCAGCTTACCGTTGTCATCTACATAGTTGTACGGTGCGTAAGCGCCTTCGGTACCGATACGTACCGTCTCAGACATCGCGGGCGTTGCGATAACGGCAGACGCCAATACCATAGATAGTAATATTTTTTTCATCATTTTCTCCTCTGCCTCTAAATTTAGGTCCAGAAATAAGCGATGAGGCTAAGCCGCTGCTCTGGATAAAAACTGCTGTAAGCGCCGCGATTTTGGCGACGCAAACAATTCTTTAGGATCACCTTGTTCTTCGATTTTACCATCGTGTAAAAACAGGGTTTTATTCGATACATCGCGCGCAAAACTCATTTCATGCGTGACGACAATCATGGTCGTGCCTTCTTCTGCGAGCTGGTGCATGACCGCCAATACTTCACCCACCAGTTCCGGATCCAGCGCGGATGTAGGTTCGTCAAATAAAATCGCCTCCGGCCGCATTGCAAGGGCACGCGCGATTGCTGCCCGTTGCTGTTGCCCGCCGGACAAGAATGCAGGATAAACATCCGCCTTATCGACAATCCCGACTTTCTCTAAAAATTCCATGCCGTTATCATGTGCTTCTTGTCGGGATAAGCCCTGCACGCGCATCGGTGCTTCGCTAACATTTTGTATTACGGTCATGTGTGACCAAAGGTTAAACTGCTGAAAGACCATCGCGATCCGCGAACGCAGAACCTGCACCTGATTTTCATCGTCATACACGCGCTGCCCGGCGCGGTTTGTTGAAAACTTTATCGCCTGTCCATCGAGTTCAATTTCCCCCTGATCCGGGGTTTCCAGTAAATTAATACAGCGCAGAAAGGTGGATTTCCCTGAACCGGATGAGCCGATCAATGAGATCACATCGCCCGAATGTGCGGTTAAAGACATGCCGTGCAAGACTTCAAGCTCACCGAAATGCTTGTGGATATTCTGAATCTTAAGGATAGGGGTGGCAGGCATCTAGCCGATCATTCATTGTCATTCTTATGAGAGAAGGAAAGGTAATGGATGTATGGCTAAAAAACAAGCTAAATACACGTTGCCATAGCGAATTTGGGTGTTCCATACAGGAAAACAGCTAAGCGAAAAGACTCGCTTACGGCGCAGATGAATATCAGCGCGATATGGCCTTATTCCGGCAGGTAGTTTTCAGCCATTCCAGTTCCGTTTTATTGAACCCTGCCCGGCTCCTGTCTTCAAGGTTAACCGGGCATCGAACATCACCCTTCAGATAATGATCTACACGCTCAAACCAGGTAGCTTCAGCTTCAACGCCGCGTAATTTGCACAGGTATCGAAACCAGCGCGATCCTGCTTCAACGTGCGCCACCTCCTCGCGTAGAATTTGGCGCAATATTTTCGCGGTCTGAACATCCCCGGCCCCTTCAAACTGCTTAATCATGGCCGGCGTGACATCCAGACCCCGGGCCTCCAGGATGCGCGGCACCATAGCCATTCTATCCAGCGGGTCGTGTGCAGTACGCAATGCCATATCCCACAAGCCCTGGTGCGCAGGATAATCACCGTATTTGGCATTAAAATCGGCTAGTCGATCCGCCAGCATGAAATAGTGACGCGCCTCATCCGCCGCGACCAGAATCCAGTCACGGTAATACTGTTCGGGCAAACCCCTGAACCGTATCGCCGCATCAAGCGCCAGGTTGATCGCATTAAATTCAATATGAGAAATGGCGTGCAACAAGGCCAGTCGACCGGCAGCTGTGCCGCTACCACGGCGTGACAGCTCACGCGGATGAACCAGTTCGGGCTTATCCGGAACACCGGGAGTATTGATGCTGGCGCTGTCCGTAATTAGCGTGGTGATATCTTCTGCGGATGCGAGTTCTGCTTGTAGTGCGGTAGTTAAGCGACATTTTTGAACCGGGTTAGATTCATGCAGCGCTTCAACAGCCTGAATTTGGAAATTCACCATAAGGGGCACTTGATGTAAAGCTACGTGGTCGCGTAGGATGGCCCATAAAATTATAATGGCTCCGCGCATCCACCAGTTATGAAAAATGGTAGGTGCGCCACAGGCTTACCTACCCTACTACTAATGTAAATTCGAGTCGAGACTCTAAGTCACTTCCCTGTTATGCCTTCGACCGGTTCGCGATTAATTCATCAACCACCGCAGGATCAGCCAGGGTAGAGGTATCACCCAGGCCTTCGAACTCATTTTCGGCGATCTTGCGCAAAATACGGCGCATAATTTTTCCCGAGCGCGTTTTAGGCAATCCGGGCGCCCATTGAATCGCATCCGGAGCAGCAATCGGGCCAATTTCTGAACGCACCAGCATGACCAGTTCTTTTTTCAGTTCATCGGATGATTCCACACCCACGTTTAAGGTTACATAAGCAAAAATGCCCTGGCCCTTAATATCATGTGGAAAACCGACCACTGCAGCCTCGGCAACGTTTTCATGTAACACCAGCGCGCTTTCGACTTCCGCAGTGCCCATGCGATGCCCTGAAACGTTGATGACATCATCTACCCGGCCGGTAATCCAGTAATAACCATCTTCATCCCGGCGACATCCGTCACCGGTGAAAAACTGCCCCGGATACATAGAGAAATAGGTTTCATAAAACCGCTCCTGATCGCCAAAAATAGTGCGCATCTGTCCCGGCCATGAATGTGTAATCACCAGGTTACCACTAGCTACACCTTCAAGCTCGTTGCCTTCTTCGTCCAGCAAAGCAAGCCCGACGCCGAAAAATGGTCGCGTCGCGGAGCCCGGTTTTAAATCAGTCGCGCCCGGTAACGGGGTAATCATGATACCGCCGGTTTCTGTCTGCCACCAGGTATCGACAATCGGGCAGTTGTCATTACCAACTACGCGGTAATACCACTCCCATGCTTCAGGATTAATCGGTTCACCCACAGTACCCAGCGTGCGCAATGAAGACAGATCAGAACGTTTCACAAAATCATCGCCCTGCGCCATTAGAGCACGTAACGCCGTCGGCGCGGTGTAAAAAATATTTACCTTATGCTTTTCACACACCTCCCAGAAACGCCCCGCATCCGGATAGGTCGGGATGCCTTCGAACATCAGCGTAGTCGCGCCGTTGGTCAGCGGCCCGTACACGATATATGAATGCCCGGTCACCCAGCCTACGTCGGCCGTACACCAGTAGATATCACCATCGTGATAGTCAAATACATATTTATGCGTCATCGCAGCGTATAAAAGATATCCGCCGGTGCTGTGTAACACGCCCTTGGGTTTGCCCGTCGAACCCGAGGTATACAAAATAAACAGCGGATCTTCGGCATCCATTTCTTCTGCCGGGCAGTCTGTTGATGCTTCTGCAACAGCCTCGTGATACCAGATATCCCGACCTTCAGTCCAGCCTATATCGCCACCGGTACGCTTTATCACCACCACGGTATGTACATTGGGGCAGCCTTCTACGGCTTTGTCGGTATTCGCTTTAAGGGGGATTGGTTTCGCGCCGCGCACGCCTTCATCGGCAGTAATCACCACCTGGCAATCGGAATCTAGAATTCGGTCTTTTAAGGCTTCCGGTGAAAACCCGCCGAACACAATCGAATGCACCGCGCCAATTCGTGCGCAGGCCAGCATGGCAACCGCAGCTTCGGCCACCATGGGCATATATATTGAAATACGATCACCCTTTTTTACGCCGCGCTGTTTAAGCGCATTGGCAAAGCGGCAGACCCGCTCATGCAAATCGCGGTAGGTGATGTTCTCATCGACCGTCGGGTCATCGCCTTCCCAGATGATCGCGGTTTGATCCCCTCGCGCTTCCAGGTGCCGGTCCACGCAGTTTACGCACACATTTAATTTACCGCCTTCAAACCAGCGGATATGCGCGGTATTAAAATCAACATTCTGAACTGAATCCCATTTTTTTGACCAGGTGAGAAACTCATCCGCGCGATCGGCCCAAAAGGTATCCGGATCAGAGATCGACTGCTCATACATCGCAAGGTAGGTATCGTTATCGATGTGTGCGCGTTCTTGCCACGCTGACTGGACGGGATGGGTCACGTTTTCGCTCATGGTAGTACTCCTTCGAAAATCTGGTTTAATGTCTCAGGCAATAAACCTGAGTCTATAAGTGCATTATATTGAGATATGCCGGCCACGTACAGCATACGAAAGTCGAACTGTTTATCAAACCGTGGTAACCTGACGGTGGGCCTTCAGCTCCGCATTTTTAGCGCCATTGCCGGGGCTGAAGCCCCGGTTCCATCTATGGGGTTTCCCGCTCCATCTTTGCTGCTTTGGCCTCCACAACAGCCTGCATTTCAGCCTTAAAATTAATCACTTTCTGCTGTATTTCCGAATCTGACGTTCCAAGAATTTGCGCCGCCAGAATGCCCGCATTTTTAGCACCATTGATCGCCACCGTCGCGACCGGCACCCCGCCCGGCATCTGCACAATCGACAGCAGAGAATCCTGCCCCCCCAACGTCGAGGTCTTAACTGGCACGCCAATAACTGGCAAGGGTGAAATAGCCGCCACCATCCCGGGTAAATGCGCTGCGCCACCTGCGCCAGCAATAATCACCTTCAAGCCACGCTTTACCGAGTTTTGCGCATATTGAAACAATCGCGCTGGTGTGCGATGCGCTGAAACAATCGTCATTTCGTAGGCAATGCCCATTTCAGTCAGCATATTGGCTGCTTCCTGCATAATGGGCAAATCCGAGTCGCTGCCCATAATAATACCTACGCTCGCCCTGGGAGTTGCCTTATTTATCGACTGACTCATAGCTCGTTCTCTCCTGAAATGGTAATAATATCCCGCAATTTATCCGCAATTTGTTCGGCGGTCTCAAGGTTCTGATTAAGAATAGTTGCATGCCCCATTTTGCGGTAAGGCCGGGTTTGCGCCTTGCCGTATATATGCACGCTTACATTATGAATCATTAAAGCTTCAGATAAACCGCTAAGCTTGACGCGCCCCTCGCTACCGGGCGCGCCCAGTAGATTTAACATCACCGCAGGGGAAAGTTGCTCAACCGACCCCAGGGGCAGGCCCATTACCGCGCGAAGATGCTGCTCAAATTGATCAGTTACGCAGGCTTCGATGGTATGGTGACCCGAGTTGTGCGTGCGCGGTGCAATTTCATTAATTAAAATATCACCGTGCGCAGTCAAAAACAATTCAACGCCGAACACCCCGACACCCTCCATCGTTTCAACCGCCCGCTTAGCAATCGTCTCCGCTGTGACTGCCACCTCCTCCGATACACGCGCAGGAGAGGTCAGTGAATCCAGCACATTCTGCTCGGTATGCACCCGCATTTCGACCACTGGATAACAGCGGATATGTCCACTGCGACAACGTGCAACCAGCACAGACAGTTCTTTTTCAGCCTGCACAAAGCGTTCGATATAAGAAGGTACGGGCAAGTGCCGGTCAAAATCATCCGCGCTTTTAAGTACCGCCACGCCACGCCCATCATAACCGCCACGCCGCGCCTTTTGCACAAGAGGGTAGCCAAATTCTGAAAATGTACCGGGATTTAACTCGCCGGCATCGACAAATTCTGCGGTCGGCAGGCCCGCTTCAACCAGCCATTGCTTTTGCAGCAATTTATCCTGTAACCGTGCTAGCAGCGCAGGAGAAGGGTAAATCGCATGCCCCGCATTTTCCATTTCAATGAGATCGGTCACATCAATGGTTTCAATTTCGAAGGTCGTCACATCGCAGGACTCCACCAGTGATCGCATCGCCTGCTGATCGTCAAAAGCCGCAACGATCTGCTGATCTGCCACCTGCCCGGCGGGGCAATCAGGCGTAGGATCTATCACCGAAACCGCGCACCCCATGCGACGCGCCGCCATGGCCATCATGCGACCTAATTGACCGCCACCAATAATGCCGATATGTGCAACAGGATTTTGAATTTTATGCATATAAGGTGTCTAAGCTGCAACCAGGTAAGAGAATCCGAAGATTATAGCGCTAATTGTAAATCTTCCCAATAGCTATACACCGCTCAGCTTATTGGAAAATTTAATATATGCCTGTTTACAATATCACCCTGTTTACAAATCACTGAAAACTCAAATGCATTTCCCGTATCAATTACGTTATATTCAGCCCAATTCCAAACGATCATAACCATGCCTGGACTAGAACAAAATCTAAAGCACATCGTCGATCTCGGCATCGAAAGCCTGTTTAAAAAAATCAACCGTGGCATCGAAAAAGAAAGCCTGCGCGTTGATCCCAATGGCGCGTTGGCGATGACCCCCCACCCCACCGCACTGGGCTCAGCACTGACCAACCCCGGCATCACCACTGACTACTGCGAAGCGCAGCTTGAATTTGTCTCGCCTGTGAGTACCGATCTTGACGATTTGACCAATTTTCTCACCGACGCGCATCATTTCACCTATCAGAATATTGGCGATGAAAAGCTATGGGTCAACTCAATGCCGTGCATTTTATATTCGGAAGAAAGCATACCCATCGCCCGTTTTGGCACCTCAAACGTAGGCCGCATGAAGGAAGTATATCGTCAGGGCCTGGGCCATCGCTACGGGCGCCTGATGCAAACCATCAGTGGCATCCACTATAATTTTTCACTACCCAAAGAGTTCTGGCATTACTACCTGGAAAAAGCTCCGGATGCAGTGACAAAAGATGACATCTCGAATCAATACATGAAACTGATCCGTAACTTTCATCGCCATACCTGGTTATTATTTTATTTATTTGGCGCCTCACCCAGCGTCTGTAAAACGTTTTTGCAGGGGCATAAACATAATCTTGAAGAATATGCCGGCAACAGCTTTTATGCCCCTTATGCCACGTCACTTAGAATGAGTGACCTGGGCTACAGCAATGATGCCCAGAGCAGTATCAAGGTGTGTTACAACGAGCTGGAAAATTTTACCGATTCACTGCTCACAGCCATGAACACTCCGCATCCGGAGTACCAGAAGATCGGGGTGAAAGTAGACGGAAAATACCAGCAGCTCAACACCAATCTGCTGCAAATTGAAAACGAGTTTTATGGCTCAATACGCCCTAAACGCGTTGCCAAAAGCGGTGAGCGCCCCAGTCACGCCCTGATTGAGCGCGGGGTCGAATACGTGGAAGTACGCTGCATGGATTTAAACCCCTACGTGCCCATAGGTATCGACCAGGAGACCATCGTGTTCCTGGATATGTTTTTGCTCTATTGTCTGTTTGAAGACAGCCCGGAGATGAACACCGATGAAACTCAAAAATGTAATGAAAACAATCAGCGTGCGATTATGCGCGGCCGCGAACCGGGCTTGCTACTCGAGCGAAATGGCGAAGAGCTCACGCTAACAAATTGGGCTGAACAAGTTTTAGATAGCATGCAGGCTATCGCAGAAATGCTGGACTCGATTCATTTTACGCGCCGATTTACACAGGTACTAACGCTGCAATCAGAAAAAATTGCTGATGCCAGCCTGACCCCTTCGGGCGAAATACTGAACGACGTCAAACACAACTATTCCAGCTTTTTTGATTTTGCTATAACCCAGGCTCGCCAACACGAGCATTTCTTCAAACACCTGGTGCAAAACAGTAACTCAAAAATGCAATTTGAACATCAGGCTACGGAATCGATTGCCAAACAAAAAGAGATTGAAGAAAACGACACGACAACATTTGAAGAGTACCTCGCTGCCTACTTCGCCCAATAAGTCACAGGAAGTAGGACTTCCGCCCCGGCTCTCGCCCTGGAAGCGGGACTTCAGTCCAGCCAATTCTAAAAAGAATCAAACTCCAGTTGCTCATAAACATTCTGGGCGTTTCGCCTGGATATTTCGTCAAACACTTCAAGATAACTGAACTGAGACTGGTCAAGTTCGACGGCATCCTGAAGTTCCACACCCTCATCCAGCATGCGGCTTATATTATCAATCAAGTACCTTAAGTATTCGTAGGTATCTTTTTGCGCTGTTTTAAAATCGCTTGCGTGACCGTGCCCGGGCACGATTACTTCGGGTTGATATTCGGCCATTTTTTCAAACACCTGAGCCCAGCTCTTAACGTTTTTCGCAGGACCAATGCCCAGCGCTCGCTCAACATAAACGATATCACCGGTGAACATAATTTTTTGTTCGGGGAGCCATACAAAACTATCACCCGGAGTATGCGCCGGCCCGTGGTGATAGATCTCCAGAAAGATATCGCCCGCCTGAAGCTTCATTTCAGATTCAAACGTCTCATCCGCATACACTGGCACCGTGCCCTCAAGCTTATCTCCAATTAATTGATTGAGCCGCTCCAGATGATAATCCGCGCGCGCATGGTGATCTTCCAGCGCTGCACTTGATGTGATGATGTGCGCACCCTGCGCTTTGAAATAACCATTTCCCAACCACCTGTGATCCTGCCCACCCGTATTGATCACATGTGTAACCGGCTTATCAGTCAAGCCTTTGATTACTGTATCAATCTGTTGGGCGCCCAGGTAACTGCCACCAGGATCAATCAGAATCACGCCCTCATCACCAATAATCACGCCATGCGTAGAGTTATTGGCGAGGTTTTCCGGCGACCGCTGCGCCAGCTCTCCAACCAACGCATATACGTTCGGGCTGATTTTCTGAACATCCAGTGTATATTCCGCCAGAGAAGGGCAGGACAGTAAAACCAACATAGAACCCGCCAGGAGGCTAGACCATTGTTTTTTCATTGTTGTGATTTTCATAGTTCGTAAATTCAAATATCAATCTATTCATGTTTTTAAGGTACCACATGAGCGGAAGCATAAACAAGAGCACACAACCATCAACAATATGGTGGCACTTCTCAGTAATTTATCAGATTTTAGCTCACTGTATATTGAGACATATCAACTCCAGATAACTATTAATCCCCATCAGAATAAACTTGGGAAAGGATATATATGATTTTACTACTGTCCGGTTAAAGCGTCATTCCCGCGAAGGCGGGAATCCATAAGCCTGTTTCTGACGGTATTATGGATCCCCGCATACGCGAGGATGACGATAAAACGGGATTTAGGTTTTAAGTCT
>JAUVBY010000059.1 GCA_030590945.1 Gammaproteobacteria bacterium
ACGGATGTTCAAATCTCCCCCAACCCCTCTTTGCCAAAGAGGGGGGCAATGTGTGACATTCCATACCAGTTTGTGATCAGGAATAATTGTAAGAAAATGAGCGAATGGCAAGCCTGAAAATAAAAGACCTGTTCTCGCGCCCCGGCAGCCCGGCGTATCCGTTCAAAGATGACAAAGGCCAGCTTTGCTGGCTTGAACCCATTACAGAAGAGGGTGGACGGCTAGCCTTAAAGCAGCAAACCAGTTCGGGTGAGCGCATCATCACCCCGCCGGGTTTTCAAATTCGCTCGCGTGTGCATGAGTATGGCGGCAAGTGTTTTTGTATTGTCGGACAGTCAGTCTACTTCAATAATTATCGCGACGGGATGATTTACCAGCAATCGCTGCACGGGAATTTGCCGCCTGTCGCAGTGGTGGAGCCGGGGGCTTTACCGTCTTCTTATGCTGATCTAAGTTACAGCAGGAGCCTGAATGCCATCGTGGCAGTACAGGAGGTTGAAAGTGCGACTAACGTGGAAAATCAGAACCAATTGATTGTGCTGTCGCTGAGCCAGTCTCGGCCTTGTTTACCTCAATTGCTGGCGCGTGGTGCCGATTTTTACGCTGCGCCATGCTGGTCACCCTGTGGCAATCAAATAGCCTGGTTAGAGTGGAACCACCCCGATATGCCCTGGGATTCAAGTCGCCTGATGCGGGCTGATGTGGAGCCTGACAACGGGCTGGTTTCGTTCGGCAATATTCAACTTGTTGCAGGAGGGGTGTCTAAAAGTGTATGTCAACCGGGGTTTTTAAAAAATGGTGATTTGGTGTTCGCCATGGATCAGGGTAAAAACTTTGATGAGGCGCAAAACTACTGGAATCTATATCGTTACGCTACGAAAGAAATAACGGCCATAACCCGGGATGCAGCAGAATATGGCGAAGCACATTGGGTGTTCGGGCAGTGCCGCTGGGTGCAGACGCAGGCATCCATCGTAATCGCGATTGCCTCCCGGGATGAAATGGATTGTCTGCTTGAAATAAATCTTGATACCGGGGCGCAGCGAGTTCTGGGCGAGCCCTACGCCCGGCTATCTCAGCTATATGAGCGTGATGGTGCAGTGTACGGTATCGCAGAATATACCGATCAACCTGCCCGCATAATAGAGGTTCTGCCAGACGGCACAATTAACGCGCTTAGTTTTCCTGAATTATGGCTACCAAAATATGACGTAGTTCAGTCCCAATGGCTAAACTACCCGACGCGCGACGGTGATCAGGCCTTTGCTAACTTTTACCCGGCTCATACACCACAAGCAGGGCAAAAATCGGCGTTGGTGGTATTGGTGCACGGTGGGCCAACTTCGCGTTCGGATACATCTTTATCGCCATTGGTACAGTATTTCGCACAAAATAGTTTTTCGGTGCTGGATGTCAATCATCGCGGCAGTACAGGGCATGGTCGTGCTTATCGTCAGGCGTTGCTCGGTGAATGGGGCGAGATTGATGCCAACGATATTGCCGATGCCATCCAGTTCGTGGTCGCCGGGCTGGATGTGGATACGGACAAAGTGTTCATTCGTGGCGGCAGTGCAGGTGGTTACGCTGTTTTACGGGCCCTGACGCGCTTCCCCGATCTTTTTTGTGGTGGTGCTTGCTACTATGGCATCGGTAATCTTATTACCCTGGCAGAAATTACGCATAAATTTGAAGGTCGTTATACTGATCAATTGATCGGAGAACCCTATACAGCAGAATCTTCGGCGCTAAGCGACAGCCGGTTCAGATTACGTTCGCCCATCTTTGATATCGACAAGATTAAAAGTCCGTTGATTTTATTTCAGGGTCTGGATGATAAAGTCGTGCCGCCGGAAGTGTCGCGCGAGATGGTGCAAACGCTGAAACGCAACGGCGTTGCACACGAATACATTGAGTATTCGGGTGAAGGTCACGGATTCAGAAAAGCGGAGACAAAAATCGATGCGCTGACCCGGGAAATCAAATTTTACAAAGATAATTTAGTCACGAAGTAGGGTGGCAGAATAAATTTAATGGGCGCAGCGTATCCACCAATTAGACCAAAAAATCTGCGATAATCCCTGCTATGTTATTCACTCCAACCCAGGATAAAGTACTTGCTCTGGCCGGTCTTGTACAGTCGGGCAAGCTGGTGACCCAATTGGCCGCTGAACCCGTACACGATGAAGCGGCGTTACGCGCGTCCGCCAGTTCCCTGCTCTGTATGCATCCGGAAAGTATGGATGAGGTGTATGGCAGCGCACAAGGCGTTTATATGGGGCTGGAAACCATTGCAACCCTGTTGAAAGGTAAAGGGTTGCAGTCTATGCTGGCGAAGGAGTTAATACGCTATTTAATGTCGATGGATCAATTAGCAGATCGTCTCAGTGAATCGGCTTCTACCCGTTCGATCATAGAAAAGGGTTTATATGAATTGAATAGTCGTTTTTCGACCTTGCTCGATTCTTCGCTTGCGGATAAACAGGATGACTCAATGGTCGCTGAATACGACGCATTTTATGCGGGTATCGGTACCTTGTACCAGAAAAGCCTGAGCCAGTTGGCGCCCAAAATTATTGTGCGCGGGGCGAAAGGTTATTTGCAGGATGAACAAAGTGTATCACGCGTTCGCACGGCATTGTTTGCGGGTGTGCGTGCGGCTTATTTATGGCATCAGCAGGGTGCGCGCCGCTGGCATTTAGTCTTCGCAAGGCGCGCCTATGCAGATATAGCCGGGCGTTTAATGCTTAAAAACTAGAGAAAAAACCGTGTCAGGAAATTCAATTGGTAAATTATTTGTCGTCACCAGTTTTGGCGAAAGCCATGGTGTTGCGATTGGCGCGATCATCGATGGTTGCCCTCCTGGTTTAGCGCTGTCAGAAAGCGATCTTCAGCCGGATCTGGATCGACGTAAGCCCGGCCAGTCAAAATTCACTACCCAACGTAAGGAATCGGACGAGGTCGAAATATTATCAGGGGTGTTTGAAGGCAAGACCACGGGTACGCCCATTGGTCTGGTGATTCGCAATCAGGACCAGCGCTCGAAGGATTATGGCAATATTCAACACCAGTTTCGACCGGGGCACGCCGATTTCACCTATTTAGCCAAATATGGCCACCGTGATTATCGTGGCGGCGGGCGCTCGTCAGCACGTGAAACTGCGATGCGCGTGGCGGCGGGCGCGATTGCGAAAAAATACCTGAAGCAGCAATATGGCATGGAAATTCGTGCTTACCTGGATCAGATGGGTAGCTTAAAGATCCCATTTAAAAGCTGGGATGATTTGCAGGATAACGCTTTTTTTTGTGCGGACAGGTCCATGGTTCCACAGTTGGAGGCCGAAATTGGGCGTTTACGCAAAGCAGGGAATTCGGTGGGCGCGGGTTTGACGGTTGAAGCCACCAATATGCCGGTAGGTCTGGGCGAACCCATTTTTGATCGTCTGGATGCTGAGATTGCGCATTCACTGATGAGCATTAACGCCGCCAAAGGTGTAGAGATGGGCGCGGGTTTTCATTCTATCGAGCAGAATGGTACGCAGCATCGAGATGAAATGCACATGGATGGAGACAGGGTGGCCTTTGATTCGAACAATGCCGGTGGTGTTCTTGGCGGTATTTCCAGTGGTCAAAACCTGCTTGCGCGCGTTGCATTTAAGCCAACCTCAAGTATTACTACGCCGGGGAAATCTGTAAACACACAGGGCGAAGCCGTTGAGGTGGTAACTAAGGGCCGTCATGATCCCTGCGTGGGTATTCGCGCTGTGCCTATCGTCGAAGCGATGGTAGCGATTACACTAATGGATCACGTGTTGCGCCAGCGCGGCCAGAACGGCTAAGTCTGTTTGAATTTTGAAAATTCGTATTTATCAGGCCACGGATCAACAAGCCATCGTCGATCTCTGGAATGAATGTGGTCTGGTTGTGCCCTGGAACGATCCAACGAAAGATATTCAGCGAAAGGTGTTGGTCGGCGCAGACCTGTTTCTGGTAGGCGAGCTAAATGGGGAACTCATCGCATCCGTAATGGGCGGTTACGAAGGCCACCGCGGCTGGGCAAACTACCTCGCCGTGCGTCCGGATCATCAGGATAAGGGATACGCACGCTTGCTGATGTCCGAGCTTGAAAGGAAATTACTGGAAAAAGGCTGCCCCAAAATAAACCTGCAGGTGCGCGATACGAATATCGATATCATACGCTTTTACGAAGCCCTGGGTTACAAAGCCGACGCCGCCGTATCTCTGGGTAAACGCCTTATTCCAGATTAAGATGTAATACATGTGGTGGATGCGCTAACGCTTATGCCATCCGACGAAACCGGAGGCAAGCCGTAGGGTGGTATAAGCGAAGCGCATCCACCGTTGCAATTAAACCCCTGCTTCCTAACCTATCGCAGATAAAACGGCTTCGATTGAATCTTTCGCATCGCCGAACAGCATGCGCGTATTGTCGCGGAAAAACAGCGGGTTTTCGACGCCGGCATAACCTGTGGCCATGCTGCGTTTTGAGACGATCACGTGTTTGGCGTTCCACACTTCCAGTACCGGCATGCCGGCGATAGGGCTGTCTGGAACTTCCAGCGCCGCCGGGTTAACGATGTCGTTTGCACCAATTACCAATACCACGTCTGTATCAGGCAGGTCTTCATTAATTTCATCCATTTCCAGTACGATGTCGTAGGGAACTTTGGCTTCCGCCAGCAATACGTTCATGTGCCCCGGCATACGCCCGGCAACCGGGTGAATCGCGAAGCGAACCTTTATGCCTTTATCACGAAGCTTATTAGCCATACTGGAGACAGGATGTTGTGCGTGCGCAACCGCCATGCCGTAGCCTGGTACGATGACCACGGATTTTGCCTGGCTGAGTAGCTGCGCGGTTGCATCCGCAAGAATGGCAATTGCTTCGCCCTGTGGTGTATCGTCGACGGAACCCAATGTGGTCGAAGTTGCGCCAAAGCCGCCCAGAATCACGCTGATAAAACTACGATTCATTGCGCGGCACATGATATAGCTTAATATCGCGCCGCTTGATCCCACCAGCGCACCGGTTACGATCAGCAAGTCGTTGTTCAGCATAAATCCGGTTGCCGCCGCCGCCCAACCCGAATAACTGTTGAGCATTGAAATCACGACGGGCATGTCTGCGCCGCCAATCGACATGACCAGGTGCGCACCAATAGCGAAAGCGATCAGCGTTGCCAGCGTAAGTGCAAATAAACTATGAGATTCTCCAATAAACGAGACGGCGAGCAGCACGCATATTACCGCTCCACCTGCATTGAGCCAGTGTCGGGCGGGCAGAGAAAGCGGGCTGGACGAAAGTTTTCCAGTCAGCTTTCCATAAGCGATGAGAGAGCCGGTAAAGGTAATCGCGCCAATTATGATGCCTAGATATGTTTCTACGTCGTGGATGGTTCGGGCAGTACCGCTTAAAGCATGGGATGGGTCCAGGCCCATATTTATGCTTAGGGCGCTGGAAAACCCAATCAATACCGCTGCCAGGCCCACAAAAGAATGCAGCATTGCAACCAGTTGTGGCATCGCGGTCATTTCGACTTTTCGGGCTAAATTTGCGCCGATACTACCACCGATCAGCACCATCAACATGAGCACCCAGTAGGATTGAACGCCCGGACCAAACAGGGTGGCCAATATTGCAATGCCCATGCCCAGCATGCCGTAGACGTTACCGCGACGGGCTTTTTCCTGATCGCTCAGGCCGCCCAGACTCAATATAAACAGGATCGCAGCAATGATGTACGCTGCGTTGACAACTCCGTTAGACATAAATAGACCTACATTTAATATTATTGGTGGCTGCTCAGCTTGCGCATGAAATTCATCAGACCAAGGCATAAAAATGTGAGTTTACAGGTGTAAATGATCATTTTTTAACGCAGGTAATGATGAATTTCAGGTGTAAGATGTGGAGTTACGATTACTTTTGGAACATTTTCAACATCCGCTGGGTGACTAAAAAGCCGCCGGCAATGTTAATAGACGCGATCAATATCGCAAATGCCGCCAGCCAGACTGCCAGTGAAGAAGGCGCGTCGAGCTGCAATAACGCCCCAATCACGATAATGCCGCTGATCGCATTGGTGACGCTCATCAATGGTGTATGCAAAGCGGGTGTAACGTTCCAGACGACTTGCCAGCCGACGAAGCAGGCTAAAACAAACACCGTAAAATGGCTCATGAAATCAGCGGGCGCGACCGAACCGATACCGAATAACAGCATAACCGCAGCAGCCATACCACCCAGCGTCCACCAGGGGCGGGATTTTGAGGGATCTTCAGCCGGTTTGCGTACGGGTTTGGCTGTAGCAGAAACGGGTGCAGCTGCAGAAATCTTGATCGGTGGTGGTGGCCAGCTTACCTTGCCTTGATTTACCACCGTCAAGCCGCGAATCATTTCATCCTCCATATCGATGACCATCTGGCCATCCTTTTCCGGAGTGATTTCAGCGAGCAAATTATAAATATTCGTTCCGTACAGCTGGCTGGCCTGGCCCGGCATACGCCCGGCGAGGTCGGTGTAGCCAATAATTTTTACGCCTTTGACGGTTTTCTTTTTACCTGGAGTGGTATAGGCACAATTGCCGCCCTGTTCCGCAGCCATATCGACGATCACGCTGCCCGGTTTCATGCTGTCGACCATTTCTTTGGTGATCAACTCGGGCGCCGGTCGACCGGGGATCAAGGCCGTGGTTATAATAATATCTACGTCTTTGGCCTGTTCCGCAAACAGCGCCATCTCGGCCTCGATAAACTCCTTGCTCATGGTTTTGGCATAACCATCCCCGCTGCCGGATTCTTCATCAAATTCCAGCATTAAAAATTCAGCGTTCATGCTTTCGACCTGCTCCTTTACTTCAGGTCGGGTATCAAACGCGCGCACAATGGCCCCCATCGAGCTTGCAGCGCCGATGGCTGCCAGTCCCGCTACGCCAGCGCCAATCACCAGAACTTTAGCCGGTGGAATCTTTCCCGCGGCGGTGATCTGTCCGCCCAAAAAGCGGCCAAAATCGTGGCTGGCCTCGATTACAGCGCGGTATCCGGCAATATTGGCCATGGAAGACAATACATCCAGCTTTTGTGCGCGAGAAATGCGCGGCACGGAATCCATCGCCAGTAAATTTGCGCCATTCGCCGCCGCAATTTTGAGCATTGGCTTGTTTTGCGCCGGCCAGATGAAACTGATCAGCGTCTGGTTTTTACTTAATTTTGGTAGTTCTGATTTAGTCTCGGGTGCGCGCACTTTGGCAATAATGTCGCTGTGGTTCCAGATTTCGTCAGTGGCGACGAGCATCGCGCCAGATTGTGCATAGTCGCTATCGCTAAATCCCGCGGCTTTACCGGCGTTTTTTTCAACACTGACTTCATAGCCCAGCTTAATCATGCGCTCTACAATCTCGGGCGTCGCAGCTACGCGCGTTTCGCCTTTGTAGATTTCTTTGGGGATTCCGATTTTCATATTTATTTTTACACCTTAGATGGTGATTTATTCGCAAGGGGTATTTTAGACAATGTTGGCGGAGTGGTATAGCTCATTTTTGTGTATACCTCGCGATCAGCATTGGAGCCGGGGCTTCAGCCCCGGAAACCCTGTCAAATATACGCGGCTGAAACCCCGTTTCCATGTTTATACCACTTGACGTCATTATCATGTCAATAAATTCTCCAAAACCCGCTCGTACACCCGCGAGAGCGTATCCAGGTCTTTAATGTTCACACACTCATTCACCTGGTGAATCGTCTCGTTCAACGGCCCAAGTTCAATCACCTGAGCACCGGAAGGTGCAATAAACCGCCCGTCTGAGGTGCCACCCGAAGTAGAGAGTTCCGGTTTCTGCCCGGTAATTTCCTTAACAGCACTTTCCACCGCTCTGATCAATTCCCCGTAGTGCGTCTGAAAGGGCAGGCCGGACAAAGCCCAGTCAATTTGAAACTCAAACGCCAGGGTATCCTGCCAGCGCTGACAGCAAGCCTCTACCTTGTGCTTTATGTCACTCACCGTGATTTCTGGCGAGAACCGTAGATTAAACTGGATATCAACCTGGCCCGGCACCACGTTGCTGGCACCAGTGCCGGAGTTGAGGTTGGATATTTGGAACGAGGTGGGTGGAAAGTTTTCATTTCCCTTGTCCCACTCAAGTTGAATCAATTCATTGACGATCGGTGCCGCCAGATGAATCGCGTTATTAGCCAGATGCGGGTAGGCGATATGCCCCTGCTTGCCGATTATGGTTAGCGTGGCATTAATCGAGCCGCGTCGTCCGACTTTGATAACATCGCCAAGATGGCTAGAACTGCTGGGTTCTCCAATGACGCAGTAGTCTATTTGTATGTTCCGCTCGGCCAGCGTCTCGATAACCTTTACCGTACCATCGCATGCCGGGCCTTCTTCGTCGCTGGTGATCAAAAAGCCAATTTGCCCGCGATGTTGCGGATGTTTTTTCACAAAGCGTTCAACCGCCGTCACCATGGACGCAATGCTGCCTTTCATATCCGCCGCGCCGCGACCGTACAGCAGGTCACCATCGATTTCAGCCGCGAAGGGTGGATGCGTCCACTGATCTTCGGGCCCTGTCGGGACCACATCGGTATGCCCGGCAAATACTAACAACGGGCCTTTGTCACCGCGAGTTGCCCACAGGTTGTCGACGTCTCCAAATCGCAGAGGTTCGCAATTAAAGCCGCTGGCCTGCAAGCGCTCAATCAGAAGTTGCTGGCATCCGGCATCGTCCGGCGTAAGTGATACCCGGCGTATCAGTTGTTTTGCAAGTTTTAGTGTATGTGACATAAATTAGGAAGCGGGACTTCAGTCCCGCAATTTTAACGACTTTAAGGTAAACCCAAATAAAATACGATTCTGAAAACAGCCACAATCAAGAATCTTTGCTGGTCTCTTTAATAATTAACCAGCCCGTAGGGCTTTTAGTAAGCTGGAGTTGTTTGATGGAGCTGGCGTTATATATTTCAGAGGCATACAGTTGTTTAAATTTGACGGAGGCTGAATTGATATCGTCCGACGCAAAATTGATTTCGACATCGGTCAAATAGACCTTAATATAACCGGCTCTGGAGAATACGTTACGCTTGCGTCCGATCCATTCTTCCTGGCTATAGTTTTTTTCCGGGACGAATTGTTGTGAGTAATGCGAGAGGTAGCGAGTAGCGTCGAGGCTCATCCAGTCATCCACCCAGGCGGTCAGTGCCTCTACTATTTCCTGGCGATATTGCACTGTCGGGTCTACCTTTTTAACGGGCGGCGGTGTCACGACCGGTGCGGCTTTGACTATGGGCGGAGGCGGTGGTGCCGTAGAACGCTGTTCGAGTTGTTGTGTATTGGCAGTCACGGCGCGGTTCGCAAGCTGATCGAATTCGCGGCTCAGCAGGGCTTTTTGTTGTAGCAGTACGTTGCCGGTGACGCTAAAGCCGCGTTGATACTGAGTTTGTGCAATTTCAATATAGGTATCGCCCAAGTTACCGTAGGCACGCGTATAGTCCGGGAAGTCTCGAATTGTTTCGCTGAATGTGGTGATGGCCTTCGCATACTCTTTTTGCAATCGATACACCATCGCCAGATTATTCACGGGTTCGGGCTCATCCGGAAAAACTTTTCGTAGCAGCGTATAGTAGTAGGCAGCGTCATCCAGTTGATTCAGTTTAATTAGTGAAAAGCCCTTGGCGAGCAATAGCTTCCTGTTGGTACCATCCTTCTTTAGTCCGGCATTAATCAAATCGAGCGCAGCCTGGTAGTTTCCTTGTGCCATGTGCGCCTGAATGTCTTCTTCTAATCCCGCCGCGGCCATCGTGGGCTGACCGCATAGTAAAAAGGCGATAAGCAGGCGAAAGAGTATCTGTGTTTTCATGGTTTTTATATAAGGGGTGCAAATACATTATTTGGCTGAGCGTAATTCAGATTAATCGAATTTACAACAAGCCTGACTCTGTGCTAATTAAAGCGCTTTGACAAATGGTATTAATAAACGGCATATGTGCGGCGTTTATGCGCTGTGCCTTGCGCTATTTGGGCGACATTCGGTATAAGTGGTTGCTTATTAAGTAAAAATATCGCTCATAAATTCAAGATAAATGGTGCAAATTACCGTATGTGGGAGTAGTATGCCCTTTTTAGATTGCCCGAAGAAGGTTAATTTGGGTATTTGAGTAGTGTAAAAACTAAAATAGGGAAAGGGGATATCATGAAAGCAGTAGCCATCAAGAGCAGTACAGTCGATACGGATTCACAGGTAAAGGATGCTAGAGGCGGTAGTTTCTTAACGCGCGCCATTCGGCGTTGCTGGCGCATAGGCGCTTCGACGGCGCTGACAGCGACACTGGCCATTCCGATTGTATTGTCTACGGCGATAGTGCCGGGTGGGTCGATGGTGTTCGCGGGGGAGGTTGATTGTGGAGTTGGAGGTGTATTATGTGATGGTACTGTTGACGTTATCGGCAATGGTACCGTAGATGCCGCCGACCTGGCAGCGGGCTCAGTCGGCACCTCAGAGGTACAAAACAATTCATTAACCGCCGCCGACCTGGCAGCGGGCTCAGTTGGCACCTCAGAGGTACAGAACAACTCATTGACCGCCGCTGACCTGGCAGCGGGCTCAGTTGGCACCTCAGAGGTACAGAACAACTCATTGACCGCCGCTGACCTGGCAGCGGGCTCAGTCGGTACCTCAGAGGTACAAAACAATTCATTAACCGCCGCCGACCTGGCAGCGGGCTCAGTTGGCACCTCAGAGGTACAGAACAACTCATTGACCGCCGCCGACCTGGCAGCGGGCTCAGTCGGCACCTCAGAGGTACAGAACAATTCATTGACCGCCGCTGACCTGGCAACGGACTCAGTAGGTTCAGATGAAATCGCGACGGGCGCAGTCGGCTCGGATGAACTCGCAGACGGATCGATTGGAAATGCGGACCTCGCTCCGGATTCAGTTAGCGGTTCAGGATCAGGTCAGGGCGGGAATCAGAACGTGGTTGTGGCTGATTCTATCGGCGTAGCGGATATCGGGACAGCTGCCGTCGGGTCGGATGAGGTGATCGATGATTCTATTAATAATGATGACCTGGATAACACGGACGATTACACCGTAAATTCACTAACCGCCACCAATGGCGTCACGGTAGATGCGGGCGGTGCAGATATTACAGGTAATACAACAATTAACGGAGACCTGGATCTCGTTGGAGGCGATTTAGGCACCAATGGCGGTCGCATTGATACCGATGGTGGTGTTATCCAATCGGGCGGAGGCACCGTTGCATCAGGTGGTGGCTTAATAACCACACAAGGTGGCAATGTTGATACGGATGGGGGCCGCATTGATACTGATGGCGGTGTTATCCAATCGGGCGGAGGCACCGTTGCATCAGGTGGTGGCTTAATAACTACACAAGGTGGCAATGTTGATACGGATGGGGGCCGCATTGATACTGATGGCGGTGTTATCCAATCGGGCGGAGGCACCGTTGCATCAGGTGGTGGCTTAATAACTACACAAGGCGGAAACGTTGACACGGATGGCGGTCGCATTGATACGGATGGTGGTGTCATCCAATCGGGCGGAGGCACGATCGCGTCAGGTGGTGGTTTGATTGATACTCAGGGAGGCGATCTAAATGTAGACGGTGTGATCACAGGTAATGCAAGTAATTTGGTTACAGTTGATGACGATTTACAGGTTAATGGCGATATAGATTTGACCGGCGATCTAAATTCCGGCGATGATGTGAATGCGCTTGACACTCTTACCGCAGAAAACGGCACGATTGTAATCGGCAATGAAGGCTCAGACGGAGCTTCACCCGGAGTCACAATCGGTGGCGGCGTGATCGGCGGAGCAGGTCAACTCGGCGGCGCCGTAGCGACAACCGGTGATGCGACTGCTATCGCTATTGGTAATGGTGCGGGAGCGGGCGGCGTAAACGATGTTTCAATTGGTCAGGCTGTGACAACAACGGGTGGATCGGATAACACCGCGGTAGGCAATAACATTGCTGTCAATGGTTCAAGGAATGCTGTCTTTGGCGATGGCCACCAGGTTACGGGTAATGCTAACTCGGTTATGGGTGATCCGAATACCATCCTGGGCAGTGGCAACGTTGTTAACGGAAATAATAATGACGTGACGGGAAATCAAAACCGCGTGCTCGGCAATAGTAATAATAACCTTTTGGGCGACGGAAACTCAGTTATTGGCAATAACAATGATAACCTGGATGGTGACCAGAACAGGGTACTGGGTAATAGTAATGAAAACCTGACCGGTGACAACAACACTGTTATTGGTAATAATAATGATGGTTTGGTTGGCAACCTGAATCGGGTAATTGGTGCCAATAATGAGGACATTACGGGTAACAGAAATACGGTAATTGGTATCGACAACGATGCGATTACGGGTAACAACAATGATGTCATCGGCGATAACAATACGGTTGATGGATCAGACAACAACGTTTCGGGTGATAGTAACTTACTGACATCAGGCAGCGATCAGAATCAGGTTGACGGTACGTTGAATCAGTTGGATAACAGTGACGCAAATCGTGTTGAAGGAGCGGCTAATGTTCTTTCTGGCAGTAGCGGTAACTCTGTAAGTGGTTTAGGTAACCAGTTGACAGGCAGTGATATGAACCTGGTAAATGGTCAGTTGAACCAGCTTAATACGAGCTCTCAAAATACGATTGTCGGTTCAGGTAATACCTTGACCGATGCAGTGGGCAACGAAGTGTTTGGTAATTCAAATACGGGGCTGACCGGCGATAACAATAATATTCTTGGTACGGGTAACGACGACCTGACGGGCAATCTGAATATTGTAGTTGGTAACGACAACAATGACCTGTCTGGTAACAGCAACCGAATATTCGGTAAGCAAAATGACAATATTTCCGGCAACTTAAATATGGTGCTCGGTAATAACAATAATGAAATAGACGGTAACAGCAATCAAATCGTAGGTGATAGTAACCTCGTGACGGCTGGCAGTGATCAGAATCAGGTTGACGGAACACTAAATGAGCTGGATAACAGTGATGCGAACCGTGTTGAAGGCGCTTCAAACGTCCTTTCAAGCAGTAGTGGTAACTCTGTAAGCGGTTTAGGTAACCAGTTGACAGGCAGTGATATGAACCTGGTAAATGGTCAGTTGAACCAGCTTAATACGAGCACTCAAAATACGATTGTCGGTTCAGGTAATACCTTGACCGATGCAGTGGGCAACGAAGTGTTTGGTAATTCAAATACGGGGCTGACCGGCGATAACAATAATATTCTCGGTACGGGCAACGACGACCTGACGGGCAATCTGAATATTGTAGTTGGTAACGACAACAATGACCTGTCTGGTAACAGCAACCGAATATTCGGTAAGCAAAATGACAATATGACCGGTAGCCTGAACCAGGTGATGGGTAATTCTAATGACAATATGTCAGGTAGCAACAACACCGTGACCGGTAGCGGCAACATCAGCATGGATGGTAGTGATAATGTTGTGACGGGTAATACTAACGTCAATGTTGATGGCAGCAACAACGTGATCACGGGTAACAGCAACAACGGCATGGACGGCAATAACAATGTCGTTACAGGTAATGGTAACAATAACGTTGATGGCAATACCAATACCATTACGGGTAATTCAAACAGCCTCATTACCGGAAATGACAACACGGTAACAGGTAATGGAAATAACGCCCTGAGCGGAAACAACAATACCATCACCGGTGATTCGAATGTCAATATGGCCGGTAATAACAACTCAGTAACCGGCGACGGCAACGGTGGTATGGGCGGGTCAGACAATATCGTTGTGGGTGATGGTAATAACAATGTCGACGGTAGCAATAACTCTATCTTTGGTAACAGCAATGGCGGTATGGACGGCAATAACAATGTCGTTACGGGTAATGGTAATAATAACGTTGATGGCAATACCAATACCATCACGGGTAATTCAAACAGCCTCATTACTGGTAATGACAACACGGTAACAGGTAATGGAAATAACGCCCTGAGCGGTAACAACAATACCATCACTGGTGATTCCAATGTCAACATGTCCGGTAACAACAATGCTGTTTTTGGTGATGGAAACGGTGGTATGACTGGATCTGATAATGTGGTTTTAGGAGACGAAAACGACAATCTGGCGGGCAGCAATAACTCCGTATTCGGCAACGATAACGGTGGAATGGATGGAAGCAATAATGTGGTAAGCGGCAATAATAACGACAATCTCGATGGTGACAGGAATACCGTCACAGGTAGCGACAATGTCGGTATTGATGGCGCTGACAATGTGATTATGGGTAATCGAAATAATCAGATCGATACCGATGACAATAATATCTTCGGTGATGACAACACCATTGTTACAGGTGGCAACAACAACATCTTTGGCGATGAAAATGAAGTCAATGGAACCGACAATATAGCCATTGGAACCGATAACGATGTTTTCGGAGAAGGTAATATCGCTATTGGTAGAGATCTGGCAGTAACCGGCGGTTTAGACAATGTAGTGATTGGCGGTGCAGATAACGCAATTAACGGCCCGGTCGGCGATCATAATGCCATTTTGGGCGGGCACGACAACACCATATCAGGTGTGGGCACGGATGATAATATTATAAACGGCGGTAACAATAACGCTGTTACAGGTGGTAGCGATGCAAACCAGGTATCAGGTATCTTTAATACGGCTGATAATTCAGATGCGAATACGCTGTCTGGAGCGTTTAACGACCTGACCAACGGAGCCGATGGTAACCAGGTTACAGGCCAAAACAACGATCTGGATGATTCAGATGGTAATACGGTGGGCGGCCAGGATAATACCGTAATGGCAACATCGGACGGCAACGCGGTCGGCGGTACGTTGAATGACCTGACGTCAGATTCCGACGGCAATACCGTGGGTGGCCAAAATAATGATTTGACTAATTCAGACGGTAATGCCGTAAATGGGCAGGATAATACGCTAGACGATTCTGATGGTAACTCTGTCGTTGGAACGAGTAACGATTTAAATAATGCCTTACAGAATGATGTGAGCGGTAATTCTCACGTTATTACAGACAGTAACCGCAATGTGGTCACCGGGCAGGACCACGACTTGATTGACGGTAGTGGGCGTAACGTGGTCGGTGGTAATGACAATGACCTGGATCGCAGCGCCGACAATACAGTTGGAGGCACCTCACAGAATCTGGTTCAAAGTGATCAGAACAGTGTTTCAGGAAATGATCATGAACTGGCACAATCGGATCGAAATATTGTGGGTGGCAACAATAATGATCTGACTAATAGCCGCGAGAATTCTGTGAGCGGTGAGGACAATGTTCTTTTAACGTCTCAGCAGAATAACGTGAGTGGCTCCACTAATGATCTGGATCGAAGTAGCCGAAACGTTGTCGGTGGCGTAGATCACAATCTGGTCCAGAGCGGACGAAACTCGGTAACGGGTAATGATAATAGCCTTGACCGAAGTAGTGATAATGATGTTAGTGGTATAAATTCAGACCTGGTTCAAAGTAATCGGAACGATGTTAGCGGCACAAACAACGACCTGACACGAAGCAATGATAACTCTGTATCGGGTACCAACAACACGTTGACTGAAGTTGTTCAAAATGATGTGAGTGGTAACTCTCACCTGCTTACCGGTGCAAGTAACCGAAACGCCGTTAGCGGAAACGACCACGATTTGATTAATGGTAGCGGTCGTAACGCGGTGAGCGGTAACGATAACAATCTTGATGCTAGCGCGGATAACTCAGTAAGCGGGCGCGACAATGACCTGGTGAGTGCTAACCGTAACGATATCAGCGGTACGAATAATGATCTCACTAATTCGCATGGCAACTCAGCTTCAGGGCTGGACAACGTCCTTACTGATTCAGATTACAACGATGTTAGCGGCTCAAACAATACATTGACTGGAGATAGCGATAATAACGCGGTTACGGGTGATAACAATACCGTTACTAATGCGGATTTCAACGATGTTTCCGGTACGGGCAACACGGTTGAAGATGGCTCATTCAGCAATGTATTAACTGGTACTGGCAATACTATTACGGATGGCTCCGGCAATAACGTAGTTGCGGGTACAGGCGTGACGGTTGACCCGAGTTTCAATAACCTGA
>JAUVBY010000029.1 GCA_030590945.1 Gammaproteobacteria bacterium
ACATAGAAGAAGCTCTCGTAGTCGCTTTGTACTCCAAGTAATCTTTCTGTCACACTATTTATACAGGTTAAATCATGCAAGAAACAGCTTCGCTCGAATTCTTGAGACCACGCGTTGTAGAAGTTAACAACGAAAACAACGAATGTCGTGTCGTTATCGAGCCGCTGGAACGCGGTTTTGGACACACTCTGGGTAATGCCATGCGCCGTATCCTGATGTCTTCGATTCCGGGTGCAGCGGTCATCTCCGTCAAAATTGACGGCGTTTTACACGAGTACTCTACGATTAAAGGCGTACAGGAAGACGTGATCGATATCCTGTTAAATCTTAAGGATTTGCCGGTTCGATTGAACGACCGGGCGGAAGCTACCCTGAGCATTCACAAAAAAGGTCCTTGTATCGTTACTGCTGCCGATATTAAAACAGAACACGATGCGGAAATTGTTGATCCGGACCATTTCATTTGTACGGTCTCTAAAGAAGGCAGCGTAGAAATGACGCTTACCGTGCGCCAGGGGCGCGGTTACGAAACCGCAGTTGCGCGCAAAACAGAAGAAGATACAGAAGAAGTTGGCGTTATGCACCTGGATGCGATCTATAGTCCAGTGGGTACCGTTGCTTATAACGTTGAAGATGCGCGCGTAGAGCAACGAACTGATCTCGACCGCCTCATCATCAATATGAAAACCAATGGTACCGTTGATCCTGAAGAAGCGATTACCCGCGCTGCTACCGTGCTTCATGAACAAATTGCGACCTTTGTAAACCTTGAAGAGTCTACTATTCAGGCGCCTGAAGAAATTGAGCCCGAAATTGACCCCGGCCTGTTAAACCCGGTTGATGATCTCGAGCTGACGGTTCGATCTGCAAATTGCCTCAAGGCGGAAAATATCTATTATGTAGGTGATCTTGTACAGCGCACTGAGACGGATCTTTTGAAGACTCCGAATCTGGGCAAAAAATCACTTACAGAAATTAAAGACGTGTTAGCTGAACGAGGCTTTACTCTGGGCACCAAGCTCGAAAACTGGCCTCCATCATCTATCGTTACTGATTAATATACAGGTTTTAATAAAATGCGACATCGCCACTCTGGTCGACAACTTAACCGTAACGCTTCTCATCGAAAAGCCATGTTCAAAAACATGGCAGTATCGCTGTTGCGTCACGAACAAATCAAAACGACCGTACCTAAAGCAAAAGAACTGCGTAAAGTAGTTGAGCCTCTCATCACTCTGGCGGGCACCGCTAGCGTTGCGAATCGTCGACTGGCGTTTGCACGCCTGCGCGACCGTGAAATAGTCAGCAAATTATTTGATGAACTGGGGCCGCATTTTGCAGACCGTCCCGGCGGTTATACACGCATTCTCAAGTGTGGCTACCGCGTCAGCGATAACGCACCCATGGCATACGTGCAGCTGGTAGATCGCGATATTATGGCGGCTAAAGGCCTGGACATGTCTGACGATGATGAATTAGATGAGGCAGAAGACGCATAATTTGTGTCAACACTCAGAACAAAAAAGGCGCCTGTGGCGCCTTTTTTTGTGGGTGTTGCGCAACCACTGTATCACCCCGATCATGCCCGGGCCCCTTCCATCGTACCCTCGCAATCAGAAAACCATAATGTGCGCCGACTGGTGTAAACTTAAAAACATACTCGCAATATATTAAAGAAGCATCATGAGCAATAAAATCATTCTAAGCTGTGCAGTTACCGGTGGCCACCCCAATGTGCATACGCATCCAGACTATCCAATCACCCCCGAACAGATCGCTAACAACTGTATCGACGCAGCCAAAGCGGGTGCAGCTATTGCTCATATACATGTACGCGACCCTGAAACCGGGCTTCGTTCTGGTGATGCGAAATTATTCCGCGAAGTGGTAGAACGAGTCCGTGACTCAAATACCGATGTTCTGATCAACTTAACTACCAGCGAAGGTGCGCGCTTTACACCAGGGCTGGATAACCCGCAGGTCGGCGGACCGGGGACCACGCTTGTACAGCCATTGGAACGCCTTGTTCATATTGAAGAACTTAAGCCTGATATTTGCACTCTGGATGTGGGTACCTTTAACTTTGGTGAAGTTATTTTTGTCAATACTCCGGAACATTTACGTATTATGGCAAAACGTATCCAGGAACTCGGCGTAAAAGCGGAGATCGAGGTGTTTGAGCCGGGCCACATCATGTTTGCAAATAAATTGATCGAGGAAGGCTTAATAGATGGCCCGCCGATGTTTCAACTGTGTCTGGGTGTGCCACATGCTTCACCCGCCACATCCGAGATCCTGACGGTTATGAAAAATATGTTGCCCGAAACGGCTCGATGGAGCGCTTTTGGTATCTCTCGATGGGAGTTTGATATAGTCGCACAGGCGGCTTCGCAAGGGGGGAACTGTCGCGTTGGCCTTGAAGACAATATTTATATCCGAAAAGGTGAATTCGCAAGCAATCAGCAGCTAATTGAACGGGCGGCGCGGATCATTCATGAGCTTGGAAGGGAGCTGGCGACGCCTTCAGAAGCCGCTGACATGCTCGGTATTAATCGGTAGGATCGATTTCACGCCACTCTGCCAAAGCCGGAAAATATAAACCCAGTCGAATTTCCCGGTCAGGCTCAAGGTGCTGAACCAGCGATGCGTATTGCTTTAGTTGTGGCGCATAACGTAGCTCTTCTTCATCCAGAAAGCTCTGCAGGCCCGAGCCCTCATGGGTGCTGGTTTTAAAATCGATGATCCAGCGAACTTCGTTTTTATCGATGAAACTACGGTCAATAACAAAATTAAAAACCTGACCATCCAGCGCACAACTTAATGCCCATTCGCTGTTAACATCACGATTATTCGGGTCGAATAGCCAGTGCGCGCGTGCGTCAACTGCACTCTGTTGTAAAATGTTCACTACTCTGGTGCACGCATTTTCGGTGCGATCAGTGCTCAGACCAAAGTGCAGCAGGCTGGTTCTAATCGCTCCTCGATCAATATCTTTCTGCCAGCTTTTCAATCGCGGTAAATTGGTGAACTCCAGTAAATGATGGATGACAAGGCCGATAATACGAGCATCTTCCCTGGCCCAGCTAAATTCAGGCTGGTCTTTGACTACGGGATCAGGCTCAGGTGGGACCGGAATATCTATGGGTAATTTCAGCGGTGGCAGTAGTTCGGGTAGATGTGACAAAGGAAGATGGTTTGGACTTTCAAGTGTTTTCTCATCGAAACGAGCACTATCCGTAGCGTCGGTTTGAAACTCGGGGCGTTCAAATTCGACTTTTAACCCGGGCCATAGCAAATGCAGGAGACTACCTTGCTGCGGTGCGCCAAGCACTCCCTGGCTGTTACGCTTCAAGGTGGCAAATAAAAACAACTGCTTTTTCGCCCGGGTAAGTGCCACGTACAGGAGTCGTGCAGCCTCTTCCTCTTCGATGGATTTTTTATAATGTTTGATGAATCCAGCTTTGCTGGCTTCGATCTCATTTGCCCCGGGAGCGGGTGCCACGAGGCTTAGATTATTTATGCGTGCGCTGTACAGCAACGGTTGCCGGCGATTATCGCCACCAGATTTTCCGGCCAGGCCGGTCAAAAACACATGATCGAATTCCAGCCCTTTCGCTTTATGAAACGTCATTAATTTCAGCGTATTTGCAGGAGCAGGTGATTTGTACTGCGCGCAGGCCAGTTGCAACTGTTCGCGGCTCAGGCTACCCGCTTCGGATTCCAGTTCGTTCAGCATCTGAAAAAAAGGTTCGACATGGTCCAGTTGATGCGTTTGAAAACACGCTGGCCCTCTTAGCGCCAGCCAGGCACGGCGTACGCGCTGTTTGAGTGGCTTGCGCTGTCCAAATTCAACAATAGGGAGCAACACAGCGCACATACGGCACAAGGCGAGTGCGCCCTCGCGGCTGAGTTCGACGAGCGGCGGGTCCTGTTTTAGCACGGTTAGTACGGCCTGATTCTGCTCACGCAAGCGCGTAAGGTCTTTTAAACCGAGCCCGCACCACGGTGCTCGCAATACGGCCAGCCAGGCTAGTGTGTCCATAGGTTGAATAAAGATACAACACAAATTGATCAGATCCTGGACGATACTTTGCTTGTCCAGTGTCTCGAGATCAACAGCTTCGAAATCAATTTGGGAAACCCGCAGGCATTCGGCCAACGCGGTCAAGGGCGCGCGCTTGCGCGCTAGAACGGCGATACTGTCATCGGGATTGTTGTTACGTATATCGTGTATGCGCTTGAGCATTTGCTGTGCTTCCGCGTATCGATAGTCCGGAGCGTTCTGAGTCGCCCCGGCAACGCATAAATGGGTGTTAATTGTGCCGTTGAAGGTGTGTTCTGCGGTAGACGGGCTGTATTTGACCCGGGCCAATGCCGGCTCGTCGAATGGCGGAAATACCGGGCGCATGGTTTTATTTACCCAGTTTATGATGTCAGGAGAGGAGCGAAAATTAACCTTCAGCTCTAAAGAGTGCGGGCGAATATCGTTAATACCCTCGTCGCGTACGCGCAGAAATACGCGTACGTCCGCTTCGCGAAAGCCATATATCGATTGCATCGGGTCACCAACCAGGAACAGGCTTCGACCTTTGTCATCAGCCTGCCAGCCGGCAGTAAGGTGTTCCAATAAGCGCATTTGTGCTGGAGATGTGTCCTGAAACTCATCCATCAGAATATGCTTGATACGGTAATCCTGAATCAGTGCCAGGTCGCTGGGATTATCCGGGCTGCCCAGGGCATTGATGGCCCGCTGTGACAATTCATCGTAATCTGCACAATTTTGCTCTGACATAATGACGTATAGCTCCTGCGCCAGGGCAGGCAGCACGGTTTTTATTGCCAGCAGATAAGACCATTCAGCATCGTCGAGCTCAGGGGCAGGGAGGAGACGAAATGTCTGAAAAAGGACCAGAATTTGAGTCTCTTCACGCAGGTCTTCCAGGATTTGCTTTATGCGCCTTTTGGTTTCGTCATTTTTTGGAAAACCATCGTGTATGTTTACCGACTTGCGAAATATACCCTTCGCTGTGCACAGCATGTTCTCGATTAGTTTCCAGCGCAGGATTCGGGCGTTTAAGTCCGCTTGTCGAGGTGCCTGGTACAGAGCGTCAAGCTGTTCATCTGATAGCGGAACGGTTTTTTCGCTGGGATGTTGTTGAGCGTATTGCACTAGCTCCAGCAGCTCGTCTGACAGCAAAGTTCCAAAGGCCTGGTCTAGTGCGTCTACCGAGGTTTCACAAATTGTGAGCCACTGCTGTTCAATGTGTTCGCGTGAGTCCAGCGCCTGGTGGGCAAAAATTAATTGCAGAAACGTCTCTCGTTGATACAGCATGCCCGCCAATCGAGCGTTGAGAACTTGCAGATCCCCGTTACAAAATACCGCCAGCGTGGTGATGGCAGATTGAAGAGCGCTATTGTCTATTTTTTCAATCAGTTTTTGTGCTGCCAGAGTGTAAAGCGCCTCCTGGTCGGTTTCGATTTGAGGCATGCCGCCAAAACGCGTGGACCAGGGCATTTTTCGCACTAGTTCCGCGCACAGCGAATCAATGGTCTGGATTTTCAGGCGTTGAGGCTGCTGCAATAATTGCCATTGTTTTTCTTTATCTCGAGCCAGCACGGCCTGTGCGTGCGGTATCATGTCTTTTTCGTGGGCGTCAAATTCGGTGCCGGCATGTGCCTTCACCAGCGCATCGATTACCCGCTTGCGCATTTCTGCAGTGGCTTTGCGCGTAAAGGTGATCGCGAGGATTTCCTCGGGCTTTTCGACTACACACAATAAGCGCAGTATGCGCCGAACCAGCAAGCCCGTCTTGCCCGAACCGGCGGGTGCCTGAACAATATATGATGAAGCAGGGTTGAGTGCCTGATCCCTGTCTGACTGATCAATTAACATCCTCCTCCTCCCTGGAGTTTCGGGTATGGATACGGCATAGCGGGCCAAAGCTGCAAAAGTGGCAGCTTTGGATCGATTTTGGGTCTACCTGTGCGAAACCCTGTTGATAATCTTTTACCAGTTTTCCGATACGCGCCTCCCATAAAGGCTTAAGCTGAGACCATTCGCCGACATCCTTTTTAAGGGCGGAGTTCCACGCTAGCGCCTCCAGCGTATTAATATCGGGTAAGGTGTTTTCGCTTCGGCTGATGCCAATATACTGGCACAGGCCTGATTTTACCTGGGCAAAGCTCAGGGCATCTACATGACCGAATGAGGCGTTGTGCTCCAGCGCCAGAAAGTACAGGGGGAGCTGCGGTTGATCGGGTCGTGGCCCCTCCCAGTCTTTAAGCTTGCAGTTTCCGCTTTTATAATCCATCACCAGTAGCGGGCTGTTAGCAGCAGTATCGCTACCCGAATCAGCGATTTGGTCGACGCGGTCCAGACTGAGATTGATCTCTAAACCATTAATTTGATGCGTACATTTCATTTCCGTCCCGGCTACTGTAAAGGGCGGACGTTGCGACTCCAGGTTGAGCCATTCGCTTAGCAACGCGTGTAATCTTTGGGTTTCAGCGATTTTAAATCCATCGCCCAGGCCGCTGTGAGCGACATAGTGATTCAGCTGGGTTTGTATGTGTTGTTGAATCAGGTCTCCGAGCGTGTCCTGTTCGATATGTCGGCAAAGCGTGCTTGAATCTTTAAGCTCCAGCCAGATTGTCTCCAGAATTTTGTGCAGTAGACTGCCGCGTTGGAGATTGTCCATGCCAATTCGGGGTTCGTCGTCTTCTTCTGCTTTAAGGCGATATTTGGCGTAAGCACTAAATGGGCAGGCAGATTGTTTTTGTACCAGCCCGGTTCCACCGCGCGCCGTTTCTTCGCGATAAGGAAAACCCATATCATCGTTGCGTATCTGCAGGGGTGGTGTCGCCTCTCTAATGGCTTCGTTGAGCGAGAAAATGGCGGGTAGATCATTCAAGTCAGAGAGGTTCCCGGCGGGAAGAGTGGGGCTTACATCCAGTTCAATATCGCCCTGTATGCGAGCGTGGCTATAAATAATATCTTTACTCAGCGCGCAGAGTTGCCCGGTTTTCATGTCTGCTAATTGGGTTTGCAGGGAAAGCGTGGCAGCGGGAATGCCAGCTTCGATCTGGGTACTCATTGGAATAAGCGGGTTGGCCGGAGCGATAATCGGCCAGGCCAGTTCATCAAACCCGGCCAGCCAAACACAATCAAATTCAAGCTCTGCTGCTTCGAGTATGCCCATGATTTGAATCGGTGCCCGGGCGCGTGTGCGAGCCTGAAAGACAAGCTCCCGGCAAACGCCGTTCAGGCTTTGCAGTGCCTGAACGAGAGACATCGGTTTGCAAACCGCGTCCAGTTTAATCCATTCTTCCAGGCAACGTTCCCAGCTTTGAAGCGCCTGAAATTCGTCGCTGTCGAGTTTGCTTACTGGCCAGTCCAGGCTATTCAGGCATGTGTTGAACAGCTCACGCCAGACGGATAGCGGCTGCCTGCCGCGGTTGTTTGTCTTAATGGACTGCAGCGCCCCTAGACTATCCAGGAGAATGGAAAATGGCTTGCGCGTTGATTCATTGTCAGGATCAGGCTTTTTTTGCAATGCTGAAAGGGCTTCGATGAGTTCGTACAAATCGAAACGGTAAGCGAGTTTGCGGCGTAACTCCATGACCAGTTGGGCGCGTAGCAGTTGTTCGGATTCGCTGCCCCAAAAATTTGATAGAAATATGCCCGACAGTTGTTTAAATTCGAGCTTGCCCAACAGGTCGAGGCAGGCGAGTGCTCCTTTAATGAGCGGTTGCTCAAAAAGCGTTCCAGCGATGGAAAAATGAAAAGGGTCGGTGCTCGAGTGTTCGAAATAGGCGGGTGTGAGCTGTTCGCGCAGCGATTGTTCCGCTACCGCGCGGATGCTATTGGTATCGGGTGTGATGATGCCAATTTTTAATTGCGGATTATTCAGCAATTTATCGCGAGCCCAGGCGCCAATTTGTTGCCACTCTGCTTTTGGAGAGTCAAAGCTGTATCGACGCATCTCACTGCTCGCCGTGCCCTTGCTATTGATTCGCGTAAGTCCACCACCCTGCTTGCGATAATATTCAATGAAACGGAGCTGTTGTACATTCAGGTGATCAAAGCCGAATAACAGGGCATCCTGCTTTGTTTTAATTTCTGCTGCTATCAATTGCTCGGGTAATTGTGCAGGGCTGATCCAGTTTTGCTCCGAAAGACGGGCATACAAGCGTGTGGCCCAACGGCCAAAATGAGCATGATCAGCCTGTTCCGAGGTTTGCAAAGCGCTGAACGAAATCCTCCATTGATGGCATAGTTGCCACGCATCCAAAGCGGTTCGGGCTGTAGCGGGTATGTTCCACAAGGCGGCCAGATTATGCCCGGTTTGTGATTCACGGCTTTTAAGGTCTGCTTCGATGAATTCGCACAGTAATTGCTGTAACTGCGCATTATTCAGGACCGATAGTAAGGTATCGGTGCCGGTCTCATGCCATAAGGCCTGCATCCAGCCATCCCATGTCATTATTCTGGCGGTTGGCCATACTTTTCGACCTAGTTCGATCTGCTGATTATCATAAGCTGATTTAAGCTCGTAGGCCAGCCGGCGCGTGGCTGTGATCACACTGGCGCCCTGGTTTAGCGCCTGAAGAACCGTAGGGTTCATTCGAGCGTTTTTCGGGCCTGGTCCATGTGTTCAGACAGTGCCTGGATATGGTCGTCATCCAGTTGCTCATCCAGTAAAGGGTATAGGTTCTCTTGTTCACGCAAATCGTGGTGCTGCAGAACGTTACGCAATTTGATGAACGCGTCGAGCTTCCTGACCAGCTCGGTGCGGGTGGCATCTGCACGTTCAATTTGCGCCAACGTCGTTTCAAGTCGTGGTAGCAGGCGGTTTAATATGAGATGGTCGGACTGAATCAGCTTTAAGGTATTACCTTCCCAGTCTTTTGTAAGCGGTTCAATAATGGCCTGTTCAAAGTCAATGTGTGCTTTGAGACTGGTTTCAAAGCTTAGCCATTGCTTCCTGGCGAGGCTTAAATCAAGTGCCGTGAGCGATTCCAGGAAGGCCTGGTATGATGCATCAAGCAGTGAGTGCCAGCGCTGATTGGCTTCGAGAAGGGTGCTCATTTCGGGGCCAGCTCGCGCATATGGTTCAGTACCGTGAATCTGGCGGATATCCAGCCTAACAGGCCACCTACGCTCAATACGGCGAGCGAGATATCGATTCGAGCCAGTGGCAGAGAGAACGCGAAGCCGTATAGTTCGGCCAGCCGTAACAGCGGACCATTTAGCAATTTAAGTACAATAGCGGAAATCAGGATCGCAGTAGCGCCGCCGAGCAATCCTTCCAGAAAGCCCATGTATAAAAATGGACGGGCGATAAACGCTGGCGTACCGCCCAGCTGATCAATGATATCAATTTCGTCTTTGCGGTTGCTGATCTCAAGGCGAATGGTATTGGTGATAAGCAGCAACAGGCCGATGGCAATAATGCAAGCCAGAACGATGACCAGGCGTTTCATAAAACTGGTCAGTGCGTTGAGTTTTTGCAACCATTCAAAATCATACTGTGCGCTCGCGACGTGTTCAATTTGGCCCAAATTATTACTCAGTGCATCCATGTCACTCATATTGCCGGTCAACAGCGGAAATACGATAAACACCGGGGGCAGGGGGTTTTCATCAAGTAGTGCAATGGCTTCATCAAACTGATGAGAAGCGCTGAATTCTTTTAAGCCGTCATCGGCAGAGATATACTGAATGTCGCCAAGTTGGGGGTTACTCGCCAGGGTTACCTTGAGCGCCTCAATCTGTGGCGGATTAATCGATTTTTTCAGATACAGCGTGATTTGTGGCCGCTCCTGCCATTGGCCACCGATATTGGAAAGGCTGTCGACGGTGCTATACATGATCAGCGGAATGCTAAAACCAATGCCCAGCGCGAGCAATGTCATCGCTACATTGAGCCGGTTGCGGCTAAACTGTCCCAGCGTGTAGAAAAACACCTGTAAATGACGCTTAAACCAGCTTTTCATTTCTCATCCGGCCGTATTGTGTGCGGTTTACACTGTTTGCTATGTTTTCCGGGCTCAGCCACCAGGGGGAATGAACTAATCTTCATGCGAAGTGCCGCCCTTGATTATTTTTCCCTGATCCAGTTCCAGGACGTGCGTGCTTTTGTCTTTCAGATAGCGCAGGTCATGGGTTGCAACCAGTACGGTAACGTCATGCTGGTTGAAATCATAAAACAGGTTCATGATGTCGTCAGACATTTTCAGATCCAGATTACCGGTCGGCTCATCTGCCAGCAGTATAGCGGGCGAATTGACGACCGCTCGGGCGATACCAACCCTTTGTTGCTGCCCGCCTGAAAGCGTGATGGGCATGGCCTTTTCTTTATCCAGCAAACTGACTTTGTCGAGGGCTGCGCGAACGCGTTTCCCGACTTCCCGGTGCGCATTGCCTGCGATGATCAAAGGCAGGGCGACGTTGTCAAATACGCTGCGATCATATAACAATTTATGATCTTGAAATACACAGCCTAAATTTCGGCGATAGCGCGGAATAGCACGTTTTTTCAAGCGCGATACGTTCTGATCGTTGACTATGATTTCACCGCGCGTCGCCAGTATGCTGTGCGTAATTAACTTCAGCAGGCTACTTTTTCCGGCACCGGAATGGCCGGTTAGAAAGTTCATCGAGCCGCGCTCAAGATGAAATGAGATAGATTTTAGCGCGTCGTTTCCGCCAGGGTAACGCTTGCTAATGTGGCTAAAGCGAATCATTTATCTCCCAGTTTTTCCGGCAACAGGGCTCGCGCAAAATCTCGTGCGACAAAAGGGCGTAGATCGTCCATCGATTCACCGACCCCGATAAAACGAATCGGCAGGCCAAATTTCTCCGCGATGGCGACGATGATTCCGCCTTTAGCCGTGCCATCCAGTTTGGTTACGCTCAAGCTGGATACGCCAATGATGGTTTTAAAATGTTCAATCTGGGACAGGGCATTTTGCCCGGTCGCGGCGTCCACGGTGAGCATGACTTCATGGGGCAGTTCCGGGTCGGCTTTTTGTAATACGCGGGCCATCTTTGCCAGTTGCTCCATTAAATCCCCATGCGTATGTTGTCGACCTGCAGTATCAATGAGCAACACATCAATATTTCGACTTTTTGCTGCCTGGTAAGCGTCAAAAGCCACCGCTGCGGCATCTGATCCGTGTTGTTGCGCAATGACGGGGATGGACAGGCGCGTGCCCCAGGTCTGCAGTTGCTCAATGGCTGCGGCCCTGAAGGTATCGCCTGCTGCCAGCATGACGCTTTTACCTTCGTCGCGCAAGCGCCTGGCGAGTTTTGCTATTGTCGTAGTTTTACCTACGCCGTTGACCCCGACCATCAAAATCACGTAGGGCTGTTGCTGGCCGGTATCCATAGCCTGTTCGACAGGCTCCAGTATGGCGCTGATCTGTTCAGTGAGAATCGCTAACAGGGCTTCGGCCGACTCGGGTTTTTCAATTTTGCTCCTGTCGCGAAGCGCGTTGCATATGCGCTGTGCCGGCTCTACACCGAGGTCTGCCATAATGAGCTGATCTTCAATTTCCTCGTATAAAGATTCGTCGAGTTTAACGCCGCGACCAAACAGTCCGGACAGGCCTGATGTCAGATTTTCACGGGTTTTACTCAGGCGGCTGAACAGCCCGCCCCTGGGTTTTTCCTGCATAGATTTACGGCGTTACATGGTGTTGTCTGAAGATGCGTATCGTAACATTGCAGGGTCTGGAAGTTTATATAAAATGATCATATTGAGGTGTTTCAAAGATGAATTACCCGGGGAAAATGCCTGAAGGTTTTCTATAGACACGGAGTGAACAAAGGGTATAGAGGTAACAGACTGAATTTTTTCTGTGGTCTGCGTGCCCTCTGTGTTAAATTTTGGTGTTGAGCCCACGGAAATAGTGTCTTAAGAAGTGAAATCAGGAAAAGTTCGTATCATTGGCGGCAAGTGGCGACGGCGCCAGTTATCTTTCCCGGGCGTAACCGGCCTGCGTCCGACGCCGGATGCGGTGCGAGAGACCGTATTTAACTGGTTGATGCCCTATATTAATGGTCGCCGCTGCCTGGATTTATACGCGGGCAGCGGGGCGCTCGGCTTTGAAGCGGTTTCGCGGGGCGCGGAGAGCGCGGTTCTGGTTGAGAAATCCCCGAAAGCGGTAAAAGCGTTACGTCAGAATCAGCAGGCTATTGATGCACAAAACCAGATCAGTGTGACCGCTTGCGCGGCTTTGCAATATATCTCGACGGCCAGCAGTCCGTTTGATCTGGTCTTTCTGGATCCGCCTTTTGCAACAGATGAGCTCGAAAAAGCATGTTATCAGCTGCAAAAGCATGGTTTAATCGCCCCTGATGGATTGATTTATCTTGAGCACGCCAGTGACCACGATCTGGTTTACCAGCCCGATGTTTGGCACGAGCTAAAATCCGCTCAGCGCGGTGGCGTGCGTTATGCCCTGTACCAATTGAAAAACAGTTCAAATAAATGAATACGCTCCCAGAACGCGCGATATACGCGGGTACGTTTGACCCTCTCACTACCGGGCACATCGACCTCATCGAACGAGGCTTGAAATTGTTCCCCGAAGTCGTTGTGGCCGTGGCTGCAAATCCGGGCAAGTCGCCTTTGTTTAGTCTTGAAGAACGCGTTGCAATGACGACCGAGGTGTTGAGTGCGCACGAAAATGCCAAAGTAGTCGGCTTTTCTACCTTGCTTGTAGATTTTGCACAGCAGTTGGGGGCCAGCGTAATTTTACGCGGCTTGCGCGCTGTTTCGGATTTCGACTTTGAGTTTCAGCTGGCGTCGAT
Organism: Gammaproteobacteria bacterium; assembly: GCA_030590945.1. GTDB lineage: Bacteria > Pseudomonadota > Gammaproteobacteria > Arenicellales > Poriferihabitantaceae > JAAELZ01. The sequence continues at coordinate 12,818 of JAUVBY010000029.1, forward strand.
GAATCGCCGCTTAAATAGCTCGATTGAATCGGTGTTTTTGACCCCAGCGGAAAACCATACCTTTGTATCAGCTTCCCTGGTCAAAGAGATCGGCCGTCTGGGTGGCGATGTTTCGCAATTCGTGCATCCCATTGTGTATGAAGCATTGTGCGAGAAGTTTAAGCAGTAGTTTGTCTGCTGCCTGCATCACCTGCTACATTCTTGAATTTAATTTTTGTCCCTAAAATTTAGACACCTGACGCATGGCCCTTAAAATTGATGATGACTGCATCAACTGTGATGTTTGCGAGCCCGAATGTCCGAATGATGCCATTTATATGGGCGAGGAAATATACGAAATTGACTGGAAGAAATGCACTGAATGCGTGGGGCACTACGATGAACCTCAGTGCGTCGAAGTGTGTCCGGTGGATTGCATTCCTAAAGATGAAAATCATGTGGAATCCAATGCCGATTTACAGGCAAAATATGACAAATTATATCCTGAGACCTCACCCTAACGGAAAATAAGGATTAGACATGAAAGCAATGATACTGGCGGCCGGGAAAGGTACGCGTGTTCAACCCCTGACGCATCGCCTGCCCAAGCCGATGATTCCAGTGATTGGTAAGCCGGTTATGGAATACCTTATCGAAGAACTGGCGAATCACGGCTTTAACGAAATCATGATCAATGTTAGCCATCAGGCGCATCGAATTGAAGAATATTTTGGCGATGGCCGGCGTTGGGGTGTTGATATAGGCTATTCCTTTGAAGGACATATTGAAAAGGGCGAAGTGGTTGCGGAACCCATAGGTTCAGCTGGCGGCATTAAACGTATACAGGAGTTCGGGAATTTTTTTGACGATACCGCATTGATAATCTGTGGCGATGCGATCATTGACCTGGATTTAACCGCGGCCGTGCGTAAACACTGGCAATCGGGTGCCAAAGCATCGATTGTTACCTATGAGGTTGATGCTGAAAAAGTATCCGATTATGGTGTGGTGGTGTGTGATGAGGCCGGGCAAATTACTTCATTTCAGGAAAAGCCGGCGGTAGAAGACGCGCAGTCAAATTTGGTTAACACCGGGATTTATTTTTTCGAACCCGAGATTGTGGATTTAATCCCGAGCGGGTGCGCCTATGATATTGGCAGCGAACTATTGCCGAAGGTGGTTGAGCTGGGCTTATCCTTTAAAGCCATCAATCTTCCTTTCACCTGGATCGATATTGGTCAGTTACATGATTTCTGGCTGACCAATCAGCGCCTGATGCGTGGAGAAATGCGTTCTATTCCGATTCCCGGTAAAGAAGTGCGGCCGCAGGTGTGGGAAGGGCTGAATGTAAATGTGGACTGGGATGAAGTGCGGGTTGAGGGGCCGGTATATATTGGTTCAAATACGCTGATTGAACCGGGGTGTGAGTTGATCGGCCCGGTCTGGATATCGCATGGTTGTGTGATTCGCTCCGGCGCGAGGATTCGCCATAGCATGGTCTTCGAACATACGCATCTGGGGCCGGCTGCGAACGTGGATGAAGCCATGGTTTTTGGTCACCGCCTGGTGGACAAGCAGGGTCGGCGCCAGGATGATGCGGCCGATGATATTACCTGGGTAGGTGATGCGCGAGACCCCAAACTGAAATCCTGATGAATAACGCGGCCACGCATCCAAATTAGCGAAGAATGTGATTACCGGACGAAGCGGATTTGGTTTATAATCCGCGCGCTTTATTTACGCAAAATACACCATGCCAATCTACGAATATCAATGTCACGCCTGCGGGCATGAGCTTGAAGCACTACAAAAAATGTCCGATGACGCTTTGTTACACTGTCCGGAGTGTAATGGCGAGACGCTTAAGAAAAAGATTTCTGCGGCTGCTTTTCAGCTAAAGGGTACGGGCTGGTATGAGACAGATTTCAAGAACTCCGGCGCGGCACCTAAGAGTAATGACAATAAAGCAGCTAGCGCGGATAACAAACAAAGTAATACATCTGCCGGGACGGGCAAATCCAGTGTAACGAATTCTAAAGGCAGCGCCAGTTCTCAGGCTGCCTGATATCAAGAGGTAATTCCGTGCGTACACATTATAGTGGTGAGATAAACGAAGATCACATCGATCAGACGGTTACGGTTAACGGCTGGGTACAAAATCGCCGTGATCACGGCGGTGTCATTTTTATCGATTTACGCGATAAAACTGGTATTTTACAAATCGTAATCGACCCGGATACGCCGGAAGCCTTTAAGCTGGCAGACGCGGCGCGACATGAATTCGTAATTCAGGCTGCCGGTATTGTCAGAAATCGCCCCGAGGGCACGACCAATGCCAATATGCCAACAGGCATGGTTGAAATGCTGGTCAAGGATCTGGTGCTGCTCAATCGTTGCGAGCCCCTGCCTTTTCAGCTGGAAGACAAGGATATCAGTGAAGCGGTGCGGCTTAAATATCGCTTTCTGGATTTACGGCGCCCTGAAATGCAGCGTACTCTGCGCATGCGTCATGCGGTAATTAAAACCATGCGCCGTTTTCTTGAAGACCGGGATTTTGTCGAGCTCGAAACGCCTATATTGACGCGCTCAACGCCTGAGGGCGCACGCGACTATCTGGTGCCGAGCCGCACCCATCCGGGCGAGTTTTTTGCCTTGCCGCAGTCTCCACAATTATTCAAGCAGTTGCTGATGGTGTCGGGTTTTGAACGTTACTATCAGATTGCACGTTGCTTCCGGGATGAGGACTTACGTGCTGATCGACAGCCGGAGTTTACTCAGCTGGATATTGAAATGTCCTTTATTGATGAAGACGACATTATCGATAGCATGACGAACATGGTCAGAAAGTTGTTTTCTGATGTGATGGATATTACGGTGCCCGAATCCTTTCCGCGCATTAGCTATGCCGATGCGATGGCGCGCTTTGGTACCGACCGCCCGGATATGCGTATCAAGCTGGAACTGACAGATGTTTCAGATTTGATGGCAGGTGTTGAGTTCAAGGTGTTTTCCGGCCCGGCGAATGACGCAAAGGGCCGGGTTGCCGCCTTGTGCGTGCCCGGTGGTTCTAGCCTGAGCCGTAAACAAATTGATGCGTATACGAAGTTTGTTGGTATTTATGGCGCAAAAGGTTTGGCGTACATTAAGGTTAACGATGTGGATGCGGGTATGGAAGGCCTGCAATCGCCCATATTAAAATTTCTACCGGATGACGTGGTGTCGCAGATTTTGCAAAGAACCGATGCAAAAACCGGCGATTTGATTTTCTTCGGTGCGGATGCAGCACAAGTTGTAAACGATGCTTTAGGCGCGTTGCGGGTTAAGGTCGCCCAGGATCTGGATATGGTCGAAGAAGGCTGGGCTCTGATCTGGGTGGTGGATTTCCCGATGGTGGAATGGGATGCCGGCGAGAAACGCTGGCAGGCATTGCACCATCCGTTTACTGCACCGCAAGCACAGGATATCGAATTACTTGGCACGGATGAATCCGATAAGGCCTTATCCCGCGCATACGATCTGGTGCTCAATGGCTCAGAAATTGGCGGCGGATCGATTCGTATGCACGATACCGAATTGCAGCAAAAAGTGCTGGATATGCTGGGTATTGGTGCCGAGGAAGCCCGGAGCAAGTTTGGTTTCTTACTGGATGCATTGAAATACGGCGCGCCGCCCCACGGTGGCATGGCTTTTGGTGTGGACCGTGTCGTCGCCATGATGTCCGGTGTAGATTCTATACGCGATGTCATCGCCTTTCCAAAAACGCAGAAAGCCTCCTGCCTGCTGACTCAGGCCCCGAGTGACGTGGATGATTTACAATTGCGTGATCTCGGTATCAAGCTACGCAAGCCAAAAGCTGATGCATAGGCGGCTGGAAAATTGTAGCTAGTTAAAAGGCGACCTCAGGGTCGCCTTTTTGTTGGTTTTTCGCAGGGTACCGGAAAATACATTTGAGCCTAAGGCGTATCCATCACTTGCAACGATTCATTCATGCCTGAAAATGTGCTTGCACTTACGTTTATCCACTCTGTGTTCTGGAATAAAAACGCTCAGCCGGGCCCCACTTCCTGAAATATAAATGCCCAAATAGTTTATACTCTCAGCTAATTTATAAACCTCCAAATCATTATGGCCGGACACAGTAAATGGGCGAATATCAAGCACCGTAAAGCGGCGCAGGATGCCAAGCGCGGCAAGATATTTACCAAGTTGATTCGTGAAATTACCGTAGCAGCGCGGGCGGGCGGTGGAGACCCGGATGCTAACCCGAGGTTACGCACTGTGCTGGATAAAGCGCTGGGTGCGAATATGACGAAAGACACCATTGAACGCGCAATATTGCGTGGTACGGGAGAGGGTGATGGTGAGGCTATTGAAGAGGTGACTTATGAAGGATATGGCACCAATGGTGTAGCTGTTCTGGTCGAGTGCGCAACGGACAATAAAAATCGTACGGTAGCAGAAGTTCGACATGCTTTCACCAAGGCGGGCGGCAACCTGGGTACAGATGGTTCGGTGGCTTATTTATTTAATAAACAAGGCTCAATCGTTTTTTCTGGAGTCGATGAAGAGTCCATTATGGATGCCGCACTGGAGGCGGGCGCGGAAGACATTGAAACAGAAGAGGGTATGACCGAAGTTATTACCGCATTTGAGGATTATTTCAGCGTGCTCGAAGCGCTTAAGGCGGCTGGATTTGAACCTGAGATGGATGAAATTGTGCAGCGCGCCTCTGTCGAAGTAGAGCTGGACGAAGAGACGTCCGAGAAGGTGCTGCGAATGGTCGATGCACTTGAAGAGCTGGATGATGTGCAGAACGTATTCACCAATGCGCTGTATGCAGAAGGCGCATCAGCCTAGTTAGCCAGAAGAGGAACTTTGATCATTGCTTAGACACATTTCGATACGATGCGCGTACTCGGTATAGATCCGGGCTCCAGGATTACCGGGCTGGGCGTAGTCGAGCAGGTCAACGGTAAATTGACGGGTGTCGCCAGCCAGGCGCTACGCCTGGGTGGCGGCGCATTATCCGGGAGACTGGCGCATATTTATACGGCGGTAAGTGAGTTGATCGAACAAACTCAACCGGATGTGGTGGCTATAGAGCAAGTATTCATGGCAACAAATGCTAAAGCCGCACTGACGCTTGGTCATGCACGCGGCAGCGCCATGTGCGCAGCAGTAATTTCCGGCAAGGAAGTGTATGAGTACAGCGCCAAGCAGATAAAACAAGCGGTGGTAGGAACGGGCGGCGCACAGAAAGAACAGGTTCAGCATATGGTACGCGTGCTTTTGAACTTGTCTAAAAACCCCCAGTCGGATGCAGCCGATGCATTGGCCTGTGCGATTTGCCATATTCACTCAGCGGATCTGGCTAATAAACTCGGCCTGGCGGCCCGTACTGCATGAGCAGTTTGGACACAGTATCCGGGGAATACGCGGGGTTTTGGGTCAGGGCAGGGGCTTCAATCATCGATACTGTATTAATGATGCTTCTTACCTGGCCACTAATGAGTTTAATTTACGGTGCTCAGTACTGGGAAAGTGATGCCCGGTTGTTAGGCCCAATGGGTGCCCTGATCAGCTATGTACTGCCTGCATTGGCTATTATTTTATTCTGGGTTTATCGTTCCGCTACGCCGGGGAAAATAGTATTGAAGCTGATCATTGTAGATGCTAAAACAGGTGGCACGCCTACTAATGCTCAGTTTGTCGGGCGCTATCTGGGTTATTACGCCTCGATCATTCCATTATTTGCGGGGTTTATATGGGTCGGGATCGATAAGCGCAAGCAGGGGTTTCACGATAAGCTTGCGGGCACACTCGTGATCAGAGGCAAAAAAGCAGCAGAGCAGAAATCAGCCAAAGCTGAGAATGAGACGAACCAAACCCGGGATGTTCAATCTGTGGAGCGATTACACTAAATGATTGGTTATTTGCGCGGAATAATTATTGAAAAGGAGCCGCCGGTTTTGTTGCTGGACGTCGGTGGCGTAGGCTATCGGCTGGAAGCATCGATGAATACCTTTTATGCCTTGTCGGCTACGGCTGAACCTGATGTGACGGTAGCCTTGCACGTGCATACCGTCGTGCGCGAAGACGCCTTTTTACTGTACGGCTTTGCCAGCAAAGATGAACGTGCCCTGTTTCAGGCCTTACTTAAAGTCAATGGTGTCGGGCCTCGCGTTGCCCTGGCTATTTTGTCTACGCTTTCCGCTCACGAATTTGCTCTGTGCATACATCACGAAGATTCGGCCGCACTGGTACGCGTACCGGGTATAGGCAAAAAAACAGCCGATAGGCTATTGGTTGAAATGCGCGATCGTATACCCGTACTGGAAGGCGATGCGACACAATCTGCTGGCGCAACTTCGGGTGCGCCAGGTCTGACTATTAATGATGCCACCTCCGCGCTGATTGCCCTGGGTTTTCGTTCGGCCGATGCCAGTCGGGCAGTGCGGGCGGTACCGGATGCGCAATCTCAGAGCAGTGAAGATCTAATCCGTCTGGCGTTAAAGGCCTTGTCGTCCTGAAGCGTCTTTGAATATGGAACATACACCTATTATATCGCCCACTATGGAGCACGATAACCTGAACGAGCAAGTTATCGACCGTAGCTTGCGCCCGGTGTCGCTGGGAGAATTTACGGGGCAGCCGAAACTCAAGCAGCAGTTTGAGATTTTTATACAGGCTGCGCGTCAGCGGCAGGATGCGCTTGATCATGTTTTATTGTTTGGCCCGCCAGGGCTGGGCAAGACCACGCTGGCGAATATTCTGGCGGCCGAAATGGGCTCAACCTTACGCCAGACTTCAGGCCCGGTGATCGAAAAAGCCGGAGACCTTGCAGCGATGCTCACTAATCTGGAAGAGAATGACGTATTATTTATTGACGAGATACATCGTCTCAGCCCCGCCATTGAAGAGATTTTATACCCCGCGATGGAGGACTATCGGCTCGATATCGTGATTGGAGAAGGCCCGGCGGCACGTTCGATTCAATTGAACTTGCCCCCATTCACCCTGATTGGTGCCACCACGCGCGCAGGCTTGTTGACTTCGCCCTTGCGAGATCGCTTTGGTATTGTGCAAAGGCTTGAGTTTTATTCCATTGAAGATCTGACCACCATCGTCGGGCGCTCTGCAGCAATTCTCGGGGTGCAGGCGGACACGGCGGGAATCAAAGAGGTAGCGAAGCGTTCGCGAGGCACGCCGCGTATCGCCAATCGCCTTCTGCGCCGCGTGCGCGATTATGCTGAGGTAAAAGGCGATGGTGTGATTACCGGTGCCTTAGCTAAGGCAGCACTTGAGATGCTGGAAGTGGATGAAACCGGCATGGATATGCTGGATCGCACCTTGCTCAACGCGCTTATTACCAAGTTTGATGGTGGCCCCGTCGGGGTAGATAGCCTGGCGGCAGCGGTCAGCGAAGAAAGAGTCACGATTGAAGATGTAATTGAACCCTATTTGATTCAGCAGGGATATATAATGCGCACGCCCAGAGGTCGAGTTGCAACCCGGCTGGCCTGGCAGCATTTGGGGCTGAGTATGCCGGATCAGGGGCAATCTGCACAGGCTTCAATATTTAACCCGAATAACGCATGCGATTAATCGGATATTCACGCGTGATGTTGCAAAATAGCAAAGCAAGAATACGCGTGTATGAGTAATAAGTTTACCTGGCCGGTACGCGTTTACTATGAAGATACGGACGCCGGCGGGGTGGTATACCACGCCAATTATTTACGCTTTATGGAGCGTGCACGAAACGAGTGGTTGCGCGATATGGGCCATCCGGTGGAGCAGATTGTCGAACAGGAGCATAAGCTGTTTGTAGTGCGCTCGGTACAAATGAAGTTCGTTCGCCCCGCAAAGTTGAGCGATGTCCTGAGTGTCAGCGCTGAAGTTGTGCTTTCAAAAAGAGCGTCAATGCAGATAAAGCAGGAAGTTTGCCGTGAGGCAGATGCATCGAGTGAGCTTCTGGTGACCGCGCTGGTTGAGCTGGCGATGGTTGATAGCAATAGCTTTCGCCCGGTTCGCTTGCCCGAATATTTACGCGAAAATTAAGCAATACCCAAATAACCAACTAATATATCGATACATAATTTTATGGAAACAGATCAATCCATTATTCATTTAGTGCTCAATGCGAGTTTTACAGTTCAACTGGTAATGTTGCTGTTATTGGCCGCTTCACTGGCATCCTGGGCCCTGATATTCAAGAAAACGTCTCATCTAAAGCGTCTTGAAAAAAGCGCAGAAGAGTTTGAAGATGATTTCTGGTCGGTGGGAGATATGAATCGGCTGCATCAGGATTGGGGTGGCTCGGGTGACGGCGTTGAAGGCATGGCTGCGATCTTTGTGGCGGGTTATCGTGAATATACGCGGCTGGCCAAAAAAGGCGATGTAGCGCGCAGTGAAATGCTCGATGGCGTGCATCGTGCGATGCGCGTGGTTTTAAACCGGGAAGTGGATGAAATCGAAACCCATTTACCATTTCTGGCCACGGTCGGTTCGACGGCGCCGTATGTGGGCTTGTTTGGCACAGTATGGGGAATCATGAATTCATTTCGTTCGCTTGGGGCAATGAAACAGGTCACAATCGCAACCGTCGCGCCGGGCATATCCGAAGCGCTGGTGGCCACCGCTATGGGTCTGTTCGCGGCGATTCCTGCGGTTATTGCGTATAACCACCTGGCGACCAGCGCTGAGCGACTTGGTTCCAGGTATGAGATATTTATGGAAGAGTTTCTGAGTATCATCAATCGTCAAATCGTGAACAAGCGAGAAGACTGATGAGTAATGTTCGATACGGCAGAAGAAAGAAGCGCCTGATGGGTGAGATTAATGTGGTGCCGTATATTGATGTCATGCTGGTATTATTGGTGATTTTTATGGTGACGGCGCCGTTATTGAGTACGGGGGTGGCGGTGGATTTGCCTGGCGCGGACGCGCAACCACTCGAAGAAGACCAGGAGCCCTTTGTGCTAACGGTTGATAAGAACGGCCTGTACTATCTTAATGACGAAGAAACGCCGATATCGTCTAACGAGGAAATTCAGCGCCAGGCGGCGATCGTACTGGCGAAAAACCCCAGAACACCTTTTATGGTGCGTGGTGATGGGGCAGTAGCATACGCTGAAGTGGTGCGTGCCATGGTAATGTTGCAGCAGGCGGGTGTGGATAAAGTCGGCCTCGCGACCACCGCGCTGAATCAGTAGTGGGGTTGTTGGGGCGGGCAGATCATTCTGAGGTCAGGCGCTGATTGTGTCGGATTTTTTCCTCCGGGTTTACCGAAATGTCTGGCCAATTACGCTGGCAGTACTGGTGCATATCATCCTGTTTGTGCTGATGAACATCAATCTGGACTGGACGCGCCAGCTTAAACCGGCCGCCATGCAGCCGATGCAGGCATTTGCAATTATTGAGCCAATGCCGCTTCCAGAACCACCGAAACCTGAGCCTGAACCTCTGCCGGAACCCGAGCCCGAGCCCGAGCCCGAGCCTCCTAAACCCAAGCCTGAGCCCAAACCGGTCAAAACGATTTATTCCTATCCGTGCGCGGGAAAGCAGCTGGAAACCGACAGCGCTGAACAAGCCAAAGCTTTGCAGGCTCAATGTGATGAGGATGAGCGTAAGAAAAAAGAAGCAGCGGAAAAGAAAAAGCAGGCGGAACTGGATGCCGAGAAAAAGCGTAAAGAGGCGGAGCTAAAGAAAAAAGAAAAAACTGAGCGCAAGAAAAAAGAAGAGGCCGATAAAAAGCGCAAAGAGGCTGAGCGTAAGAAAAAAGTGGACGCGGAGAAAAAGCGTAAAGAAGCGGAACGCAAGAAAAAAGCCGCCGCTGAAAAGAAGCGCAAAGAAGCCGAGCGCAAGAAAAAAGCGGCGGCTGAAAAGAAACGCAAGCAGGAGGCTGCGCGTAAAAAGGCGGCCGCTAATGCGAAGCGTAAACGTGATGCTGCTGCCGCGGAAGCAAGAATTGAAGGCGAAGCCGGCACAGCCATGCAACTGGCATCCGGCAGGCTGGAGGCGGCGGTACGTTCAAACTGGATTCAGCCACCAACCTCTACACTCGGTTTGTCGGTGCTTATTAATGTCAGCGTGCGCCCCACGGGTGAAGTTATTAGTGCGCGAGTGATTAAAAGTTCGGGAAATGCCTTATTCGATCGATCAGCAGAAATTGCTGTATTAAAGGCCAGCCCGCTACCGATTCCAAGCGATCCGCGTTATTATAAGTACCTTAAAAATTTCAACTTTAAATTCAAGCCCAATGGTTAAAAAAGCTCCCGGCCGTATTGTTTTGCGGCGTTTTGTTTTGTTTGCACTTTTCGTGTCTGTGCAGGCTCATGCGGTGCTGACGATAGACATCACCCAGGGCGCCAAATCGGCGATCCCCATTGCTATTGTGCCGTTCGGGGTAAGCCCCAGCCAGATTTTATCTGAGTCTATCTGGGATGTGGTTTCCGCTGATTTGGCGCGTAGCGGGCGCTTCGACCCATTGGCTGAGCGTGATATGTTGAGCAAACCCGTTGCGGTCAAGCAGGTTCGCTATAAAGACTGGCGATTGCTCAAGATGAACGCCATCGTGATTGGAAATGTTCGGCAGCTGGGCACGGACCAATACGAAGTTTCATTTCGCTTGCTGGATGTGTTTAATGAAACGCAGATGGCGGGCAATAAATATGTGGTTAAATCCGCGCTGTTTCGTAAGGTTGCGCATAAAATTAGCGACATTATTTATCATAAACTGACAGGCATTCCGGGTGCGTTTGATACCAAGATTGCGTATGTGATGCAGGAAGGGGTGAAAAAGAACAAACGATATATGCTGCAAATTTCGGATGCAGACGGTTATCGCCCTGTTACCATTCTGGAGTCCAGATACCCCATTATGTCGCCTGCCTGGGCGCCACAGGCGGATAAACTTGCTTACGTCTCTTTTGAAAAAAAGCGTGCCCAAATTTATACTCAGAACTTGCGCACCGGAGAGCGAACTCTGACTTCTGATTTTCCGCGTATAAACTCAGCACCAGCCTGGTCGCCGGATGGGCGTAAACTTGCCATGAGTTTATCTAAAGATGGAAACTCCGAGATTTATGTGAAAGATTTAAGTACGGGCGTGTTTACCCGTCTGACCAATAATGCTGCGATTGATACGGAGCCTGAATGGTCTGCTGATGGTCGCAGTATCGTGTTCAGCTCGGGGCGCGCTGGAAAGCCGCAGTTATATCGCGTCAGTGCCCGCGGTGGGACAGCCCAGCGCATTACCTTTCAGGGTGGGTATAATGCCGGAGCGGCTTATTCGCCAGACGGACGTCAATTGGCCCTGATTACCGATGTGGGCGGTGGGTTTAAGGTTGGTCTCTACGATCCCGTGGCCCGCTCGATTAAAACCCTGACCAATACGCGGCTGGATGAATCGCCTTCATTTTCACCAAACGGCGAAATGATTTTGTATTCTACCGTGCAAGGTGGTAAAAACGTGCTGGCGGCTGTATCAGTGGATGGCAGCGTACAGCAGGTTCTTAGATTTAGCGCGGGTTCGGTGAAATC
>JAUVBY010000129.1 GCA_030590945.1 Gammaproteobacteria bacterium
ACATTCAAAGTTAAGCTGGAAAACGGGCACGAAGTCGTGGCACATATTTCCGGTAAAATGCGCAAGCACTACATTCGTATTCTGCGGGGTGACTCAGTCACTGTTCAGTTGACACCTTACGATTTAAGCAAGGGCCGGATCACCTTCCGCGCCAAATAAGCACCTTTACTCCTCCCTGCGCTATTATTCCTGTCTATGCGCAGTAGTATGTTGAATTCTTCAGAAACACGTTAAACAAGCTGTATAACAAGGCCTGCAGAAGACTCTTGGAATTAAGAGACAAAAACCAGACACCTGCCGATCGTCATACCCGCGCAGGCGGGTATCCATAACGCCATTAGTCACAGGTTTATAGATTCCCGCCTGCGCGGGAATGACAATTATTCCGGACAGTAATGCGCTTTCGCGGGAATCACGTTTCTTTCGGACACAAAAAAGCCTCGCATTAGCGAGGCTTTTTTATTGGTGCGCTTAAGTGCTAAGCTTACTTAATCCTGGCTTACTTAATTTTCGCTTCCTTGTACATGACGTGTGCGCGGACCTTGGGATCAAACTTTTTGATTTCCATTTTTTCGGTCATGGTGCGCTTGTTTTTGGTCGTGGTGTAGAAGTGACCCGTGCCTGCAGAAGAGACTAATTTAATTTTTTCTCGCATGATGGTGCTCCTTAAACGCTGATGCCACGATTTTGCATGTCGGCAAGAACAGCATCAATACCGTTCTTGTCGATAGTGCGCAAACCTGAGTTTGAAACGCGCAGACGTACCCAGCGATTCTGACTTTCGACCCAGAACTTCTTGTAATGCAGGTTCGGTAAAAACTTGCGACGCGTTCTATTATTTGCGTGAGAAACGTTATTTCCCGACATAGTTTTCTTTCCAGTGACCTGACAGACTCTAGACATATCGTTACCTTTTGTTTGCTCTTTAAAGCTGTGTTCTAAACAGGAGCGCGTTTATACCAAAAAATGAGGCAAATGGATAGTTATTCTTTAATAGAATAGTAAATCTTTGGCAAATTTCAGCGAATTGCAGTGCTGCCTGTATTTTGCGATTACTGTGCGCCAATTATATCATATGGATTCGAGCCTGAAGTTTTGGCAATATGGCCAAATTAGGCTATATCTTCCGGGTATGAAGGCCCGGTCCATGAATAGAAATATAATATACTTGACGTCTGTAGCAGGCCACGGGCAGCATCCCGGGAGTAGTGTTAATTATTACGCCAACAATAAAAAATTATTCATAATGACCGACATGCTGAACCTCTTTAATACCAGTGAGTGGTTACTCGTAGTGCTGATGTTTATGTGGTCCGGTTTTGTGCGTTCCGGCCTGGGGTTTGGCGGCGCAGCGCTGGCGCTACCGTTTATGCTGATACTACGGCCCGACCCCTTGTTCTGGTTGCCGGTTATCGCCACACACCTGTTGTTTTTCACCTTTATTACCGTTATACGGCGGCTGTCAAACGTCGACTGGGTCTATTTGTGGCGATCGATGAAGATCATGATTATTCCCAAGATGCTTGGGGTGTGGGGCCTGGTGATATTGCCACCGGTGGTGCTGGTAGTGATCGTCTACGCTATTATTCTGGCCTTTGCACTGAGCAATATTTTCAACTATCGACCCAAAGGTCGCGGTAAGTGGTCCGAGCGGTTTTTTCTGATTCTGGGCGGATACGCCAGCGGGACCTCGCTGGTGGGTGCGCCACTTATTGTGGCGGCCTATAGCCAGCATGTTGCGATCAGGCAGTTGCGGGATACTCTGTTTGTGCTCTGGTTTATCCTGGTGTGTATCAAGATGTCCGCGCTGGCGGTGTTGCAGGTTCCGCTGCAATGGCAGCTATCTCTGTTACTCCTGCCTGCGGCGGGTTTTGGGCATTTGATAGGCTTGCGGGCGCATGAAAAACTGATCAGTGGCGATGATGTACAATTTCGGCGTTACCTGGGCATCGGCCTGGCGGCGGTATCGGTAGTGGGTCTGATTAATGTGGCAAGTTGAGACATGCGTTTATTAGAAAAAATTGAATCGTCAGAATATTTGAGCGGCATTCTGGCTTTGAACTCTGACCTGGCAGACTATGCCAGCGGTCGGGAAATAGTCGATACAGTCTCGTTACAGGAACGCATTGATTCGTTAACACTGCATGCTGATTACCCGGTGGAGAACACAGAAGAATCCAGCGCACGATTGCGCGAACAAAAGCAGCGTTTTTCCCTGCTCTGGTCGATCGCGGATTTAGCGAATACGGTCAGCTTTGCGGAACTTGGGCACCTGCAAAGCCTGTTTGCCGAACGTAGCATTCAGCAGGCGCTTGAAATTAGCTGGCGTAGTAAACGGATAAGCCGGTTTTTCCTGAATCCGGGGAATTTGCCTGCCGGTGAATCGGGAATATTCGTGCTCGCGCTGGGCAAACTGGGCGGTTTTGATCTGAATTTTTCCAGCGATGTGGATCTGATCGCGTTTTACGATAAATCGCTAATACGGGTCGCGCCCATGCACGGGGCGAGCTACGCTGTAACCGAGTGTCTGAAAGATTTGAGCAAATTACTTTCTGAGGATCAAGGTGCGGGTTTTGTGTGGCGGGTAGACTGGCGTTTACGCCCGCACGCATCGCTTAGAAACCTGAGCATGGTGGCGGAAAAAGCGCTGGATTTTTATCACTACTCTGCGCGGCCCTGGCATCGGCTGGCGATGATCAAGGCCCGGCCCGTGGCGGGCAATATGGGCCTTGGTGAGGCGTTTTTACTGGATCTAAACTCCTTCCTGTGGCGACATGATCTCGATTATCGCGCCATCGACGATATCGCGATGCTGAAAAATAAAATTAACCTTGAGCACCCGGCTTTGGTGCAGCAACGCGAGCAGGAGAGTGTTTCCCTTAATCAGGGGCGAGGCATGAATCTCAAGCTGGGCCATGGCGGAATACGCGAGATTGAGTTTATTGTTAACGCAAAGCAGTTGCTATGGGGCGGGAGGAAACCCGCTCTGCGTATCAGCAGCACGCTGCAGGTGCTCGAAGTGCTAAAAAACGAGGCTTTGCTGGATGAGCGGGATGCACAGGCATTGAGCCGGGCCTATTGCTTTTTACGCCAGGCTGAGAACCGCCTTCAAATGCGGGCAAATGCGCAGGAATATCACCTGCCGGTCGATAGTACTGAGCTGGCCGCGTATTTAAAACTATGGGGAGGGATGGACTGGGACAGTTTCAACCAGACCCTGACAGGCCACCGTGAACAGGTTTATCGAATTTTTGAGGCCTTGTTTAGTGAAAGGGACTCTGTCGCGGACGGTTTGGTCAAACGTTCTGAATGGAATACCGAAGCGCTCGGCCGGGCGGCGCAGGATATTGTTCTGGACTGGCAGGCTGGTTTCAGTTGTTATGGGCTGGCACGTGACCAGGCACAATCGTTTAAGCCATTGTTAGATGCTCTGGCGAATGAAATAGAAAATGCGCGTTGTGACGCCGATGATGCGATCGTACAGATTGATGAGTATTTCAAACGCCTGCCGCCGGGCGGGCAATATTTCAGATTATTGCGGGATTTCCCCTGGTTGCTGGAAAAGCTGATCGCGCCGGTGTTGCGTTCACCGACCATGTCAACCCTGTTGCAGCAGTCCCCGCATATTATCGATCGTTACCTGGAACAGCAGGAGGCGTTTGACGAGGAACTGGATACTACCATTGTGTTTTCCAGTCGGGATTATGAATACCGTCTGCAAAACCTGCGCCGGCTTGCCAACGAAGAGCTGTTTTTGCGTTACAGCCGGTACTTTGAGGGTGACATTGATGACGGAGTCCTTCAAAAGCAGCTCACGCGCCTGGCAGAACAATTGCTGACCGCAGCCTTGCGGGTGGCCTGTGATGAGATGCAATTGCAACACCCTCCCATTGCAGTGATAGCCTTTGGCAAGTTGGGCACACAGGGTATGATGCCAAAATCTGACCTGGATCTGGTTTATCTATGCGCTTCCATGGAGGATCATGTGCTGGCCAGCCAGTTTGCTTCGAAACTGAATACCATTATTAATTCGCCGATGCGCGAGGGCCGGGTGTACGAGCTCGATACGCGTTTACGACCCTCCGGGCAGTCCGGTTCCGTCACCATCAGCTTGAACTCCTACCGCCAGCATCAGCTACAGCGCGCGCATACCTGGCCGCACCTGGCACTGATTTCTGCTCGATTTGTGGCGGGTGATAAAACCATTGGTGAGCAGTTTCCGGACATCAAACAGCAAATTCTTAGTCGGCCACGTGATGTCCGGCAGTTTAAGCTCGATTGCGCGAAAATGTTAAATCGTGTACGCGAGCAGCGTATTGTCGCCGCTGAGCCTGATCAATTTACCGTCAAATATCGCCCCGGAGGTTTATTTGAGCTTGAGTATATCGTGTCCTGTCTGGCGGTCCTGGCCTGTGTGGAGCGCCCGGAGCTGGCAAAACTAAGCTATGATGAGCTTGTAGACGAGCTTGCGCGGCAGCATACAGGCCTGAACACGGCATTGCATTATTTGCGAACCTTGCAGCTGGAAATTCGCCTGTTTGAGCGTGACGATCTGTGTTTTGACGAATTACCGGAGCCAGTTTTACAGCACGTGTTGAACGCAATGGCTTGTAAAGATATCGCGCAACTTCTGGTGAAAATTCAGAATTCATTGGAAACCAGTCGTGCCCTGAGCGATGAATTTTTCGCTGAAATAGACTGGTTGGATATAGCCGACTGGAAAGAGATTAAGGTCAAATGGTTATAAAACGGAAGCGGGACTCCGGTGATGTGGGGTGCCAAATAATTGCGGTGGATGCGCTACGCTTATCCCCCCTACACGCGTTTTTGATTCGATTGCCATGAATAACAGAGAATCATACTACGACGTCATCATCATCGGTGCTGGTGCGGCCGGGTTGATGTGCGCGATTGAGGCCGGAAAACGCGGGCGACGCGTGCTGCTACTGGATAAAGCCAGAAAACTGGCGCCCAAAATACTGATCTCCGGCGGTGGACGCTGCAATTTCACTAATCTGTACGCAGACCCGGAGGCCTATGTATCGGCCAACCCGCATTTTTGCAAATCTGCGCTGGCGCGTTATACGCAGTGGGATTTCATTGCACTGATGGATAAACATCAACTGAGCTGGCAGGAAAAAACTCTGGGACAGCTGTTTTGCGACGATAAATCACCGGCCGTAGTCGCCATGTTGGAAAAAGAATGCCTGGAGCAGGGCGTTGAAATCAAATTGAACTGTGCGGTCTCTTCAGTAAAATCAGGCAAGGAATTTAGCATTTCGAGCACAACAGGTGATTATTGTAGTGAAACGCTGGTGATAGCATCGGGCGGGCCTTCTATCCCGCGCATGGGCGCCACTGATTTTGGCATTCAGGTGGCCAGGCAATTTGGCCTGAACGTCATTCCATTCATACCCGCGCTGGTGCCTTTTACCTTCGCTCCGCAGGATATCGAACGCTATTTTATAGATCTGTCGGGTATTTCACTTGAAGCAATCGTCTCCTGCAACGGTGTCAGTTTTCGCGAGAACGTGCTGATTACGCATCGGGGATTAAGCGGGCCGGCGTGTTTGCAGATATCATCGTACTGGCGGCAAGGCGACAATATCGAGATCAACCTGCTGCCTGAAATCGATGCCGAAAACTGGCTGCTTGAAGCGCGCCAGACGCGTGGCAAGGCAAGCCTGAAAACCCTGCTGGCCAAATATTTTCCAAAGCGCCTGGCTGTGCGCCTGGCCGATACACTGCTGGATACGGCCTATGCCGATACCGCATTAGGGGCGATTAATTCAGGTGAGCTAAAAGCATTTGCTTCGTGCCTTAATTGTTGGGTATTAAGGCCGGCCGGAACCGAGGGTATGCGCACTGCCGAAGTTTCGCTCGGGGGGGTGAATACCGATGAGTTATCGTCTAAAACTATGCAGGCGCGTAAGGCGCCCGGTCTTTATTTTATCGGCGAAACCGTGGATGTCACCGGTTGGTTAGGTGGATATAACTTTCAATGGGCGTGGGCTTCCGGTTGGGTAGCGGGGCAGGTGGTGTAGCAGGAGTTGACGAGATTAGCTTTTGCGGGGATGGTGGAGAGTAAGATTTGAATAGTCATCTCTCCGGTCTTTCAGAAAGGGATAAGCGCGCGCCCGGGCGATGGTCTGCGAATCAAACGAAAGGTATTTAAAATCCTCGCCTTCGTTTTCGAAATTTTCACAAGGATGCTGCGAATCAATCCATGGCGGGCAAAACAGCGATTGCCCGTAGTGTTTTCCTGCTCGATTCAGGCTCAGCATATAGATCTGATTTTCCATGGCGCGCGTAATTACGAAGGGGTGCCAACTGGGGAAAGACTCATCGCGATAATAGGCCCCGCAATGCAGAATCAGGCTGGCATCGTGCTGGGTAGCGAGAGTCCGGCAAAGTTCCGGGAAACGAATGTCGTAACAAATAATGGGTGCAACGCGTATGCCTTTGCATTCGAACACCATTAGTTGCTGCCCTCGCTGAAAATAATCCTTTTCCATTGAAGCGCCATAGTGCGCAATGTGCAGCTTTTCGTATACGCCCAGCAATTGCCCATCTGCACCCACCGCTGCCTGGCAAATAGTGAATCGATTTTCCCGCTGGCCGGGGTAGCCGTACACTATGGTGACGCCAAATTCCTTCGCAATCTCGCTGTAAGTCTGAAACGACGCGCCTGAATCCGTTTCGGCTAATATTTTCAGTTGATCGAATGTGTCGCGCGCGTAGTCAATGCTCGACAATTCCGGCAGAATAATCAGATCTGCACTTTGCTGAGACAGTCTTTTTCTGAGCCTGGTAGCGGTTGCGTGGAGGTGTGTATCGCGCTCCGCTATAGAATTGGTTTTTGGGATGTTCAGCTGACACGCCAGCAGGCTAAGGGTGGTTGAAGTCATGTTCGTCATACCTTCGATTCTAAAGCTTAAATCCAGGAGTCTGTCGGATATAACATGTTTCGTCCAAAACAGCTAAACCCGACAGACTCCCGGCAGAAAAAAAGGAAAGACAATACGGTCATAAGTAGGCATTATCCAGCTAATTTGAAGCTGTGAAAAATGAATTTACGTCGACAACACCTGGAAGGCTTATCCAATACAACACTGGACGTGTTGATTGTCGGAGGCGGTATAAATGGCGCCGTATCGGCTGCGGCACTGGCTGCTCGCGGCGTTAAGACAGGTCTGATTGATGCGCGCGATTTTGCGGGGTTCACCAGCCAGCAGTCTTCCAATCTGATCTGGGGCGGTATCAAATATCTGGAAAGCTATGAGTTTTCGCTGGTATCAAAGCTATGCAAAGCGCGAAATACGCTGCTGGAGCATTACCCCTCGGTAGTTCAGGAAATTCGTTTCCTTACCGCCATACCCGACTCTTTTCGCCGCCACCCGCGCCTGGTATGGGCGGGTGCCTGGTTATACTGGTTAATGGGGCGGGGTTTTACCAGAACGCCCAAATATTTAACTACGCGCAAACTTGAGCAGGAAGAGCCTACGATTAACACGTCGGTCTGTCGAGGCGGCATAGAGTATTCAGATGCCTATCTGCACGACAACGACGCACGTTTTGTGTTTAATTTTGTGCGCAGTGCAGTGGATAAGGATTGCCTGGCTGCGAATTATATTTCAGCATCAAAAGCTGAGCGGAATACTGACGGGCTGTGGAGCGTTCAGGTCGAAGACTTAGTAGAGAGTCGAAAGTTTACTATTCGTACCCGCTGCATCATCAACGCAGCAGGTGCATTTGTAGATCAATTTAATGCGGCCAACGACATCAGGACCCACTACAAGCATATCTTCTCCAAAGGCATTCACCTGATCGTGCCGAGCATCACGTTAAGCAAACGGGTACTGGCATTTTTTGCGGATGACGGGCGCTTGTTTTTTGCGATACCGATGGGGAATCGTACCTGCATCGGAACCACCGATACGCCGGTGAGTGACCCCAACTCACCCATAACTGAGGCGGACAGAGATTTTGTACTGGACAACATCAACGCGCGGCTGGATTTAAGCCGGCCGCTTTCACGCGACGATATCATCGCCGAACGCTGTGGTGTGCGGCCACTGGCGGTAAACAATCAAA
>JAUVBY010000185.1 GCA_030590945.1 Gammaproteobacteria bacterium
CATGAGAAAATGAATTTCGCAAAAGGTTTTAGCCTAACTGTTAGCCTGGCAAACTAATATGCGGCAATATTTTTGACCAGCTCACTTTAAATTAACCGGCGTAATTTCGTAGCTTTGACTGGCGTCTCCGAACCAGATTAAACCTTCCTGAATCGTGCATTGTAGTGACATTGTACGAGGCACGTTTTTGCTCAATCCGCTGAGCTGTTCAGCGGGCAGGTTTATGATACGAAGTTTGGTTTGCCGGGAAAACTCCTTCTGATTCTGTTGCCACCAGACTTCGGCACTGTGTCCGGAAAAGGTATATATCGAGACCTTTTCAGATTGGTTGCAGGCTTTTTTCACGCGCTTCGCAGAGGGTTGGCCGATTTCAATCCAGTGTTGTACATCCCCGGTCAGGGATTTTTCCCATAAGTCCGGAACCTCATCGGTACTGAGACCTTTGGTAAATTCCAGATGTTCGCTCGCGTTTAGGGCGAAGGCAAGAATACGCACCATCATTCGCTGTTCGGTCTCAGAAGGGTGTTGGGCGACGGTTAGTACGTGCGTCTGGTAGTAGTGCCTATCCAGGTCTGAAACCTGAAGTTCGACTTTATAGATGGTTGAGCTAAGGGCCATTTGGATGTTTAGTTGGGTTTGAATCGTGTAATAGCGCGGTTTTTGGCACCATCATTGTAGGGTGGAATAAGCAAAGCGCATCCACCATTATTACAGGTTTTCATCGGTGTATTACGGCGAGGTTTAATCGGGCGCATGTGTGGTATTTCTCAATCATTATCCAGCAACAGATCTACGCTGGATTTGTTCTTTTCTTCTTCGCTGGGTTGCCCGATGATGCTGTTTAGCGAATCCGCCATTTTACCGACCAGCAACGGGCCATCGACATCCATGATCTGATCGATGGTCCATTTATTGGTTTGATCGTCGCCCATAATCTGACGTACGTTTTCGCCAAACATGCGTAGCAGGGAATACCCCGGTTTCCCGTCTTCAAAGGAGCCGCGCGAGTATTGGTTGAAGCGATCATTGATGGTCGCCAGGTAGTTAGCTTCATAATTGCCGGGGCCCGCGATTTCTTCGGTATTGCGCTGTATCTGCTTAGCCGTATATTGCGCCAGTACGTTGACAAAGGTAGTGCGTTCAGTTTCGTCCAGCTTATCGTATACCATACGATCCGCGACGTGCACCATGAATACCAGATATTCGCGAATCACGCCAACGCGCTGTGTGTCGCTTTCAAAAAGATAGTCCTCTTCGTGCAGGTTTTTAGCGCCCGCGAGCGAAATTTGCCAGATGTTGTAGGCGAGAATATTGGCTTTTTCTTCAATTGTGGCGTTGTCGCGATTCTTGAAGGTGTTGCGAATTCTGAGTCTCATGATGATTCGATATTAGGGCAGATTCGTGATATGTTGGGGCTATGGGTATAAAAACACTCGCTAATGCAGTGCAGTTCAATTGCGATCTTTCTGATCGAGAGTCTGCGACAGATTATTCCATTTGTATATATTTAATCCGGATGCGCGAGTATTACCGTTGGTCAAATGGTATCGCGATGAACGAATCGCTGGATCAAAGCGCGTTAATGGATTGGGTCAGCGATACTGAAGCGCGCTGGGAGGCAATAAGGGATGACGATTTTCAGGCCCTAGAATACCAGGGTGTGAGGTATCAACCGTTCGAGTCAAAGGCTCTGAACCGCGTGTTGCAACCACAGGGGTATACCTACGCGGCGGGTTATGGTCGCTTTGGCAAGCCGGTATTTATGCTTGCCGAGCTTGAATCACTAGAGCAGGGCGAGCAATACAGCCTCACCATTGCCGGGCGTGAGCTGGCGCGTGAACTAAGCGCACCGCCGGCGGTCATGCAGCCCGGGGAGATACTGATTCGAACCGAATCCGTAACGCGCCTGATATGGGATATGCTGGAAGAATGGCAGTGGAATAAGCCCGACAATGCAATGGCCCAGGTTGTGAAATACTACGATTTTGAGGGCGATGCGATGCAGGCGCTTGAGCGCGCCAGTACAGACCAGGCAGAAGTGCTTATTTTGCATGAAATTGGCGAAATGATCGCCGAAGAGCTGTTGGCCCCGTGCTGGAATGAAATGCTGAGTGATGAAGACCGGCACCGGCAATTATTTGCGCGTGCTGTTCGAGATTCTCTGGCCGACTGCCTGTCGACCTTGCCCGGGTTGCTGGCAGAGGACAACACACCCGGGATTCATTTTTATTTCGCCAGCTTAACGCCCATGCGAAAATCGATGTTCCCTTCGCTGGCAAAAGCATACCGGCAGTGGCATAGCGGTGGTTCAGCCGAAGGGATAAAGTCTGCGATAAACCGCGGGCAGGCGCACTGGCTGGAAACCGCCAATCATCTTACCGATGATTTCATTGCCGGCCGGGCGGCATCGAACAATACGGTGCAGGCTTACATCGAGCAAAATGCCTTATAGTTCAGGGTGAGAGACGTTATAGAATTCGAGTATCGCAGTGATCTTATGCCGTCATTTACGCTGAACAGGCCGGGAATATATGTTAATTACAATTGAAGGGGTGATCAGCCCCGAAGAAGTGGCTGCCGCGCGTGCCTTTATGGCGCAGGGCGAATTTATCGATGGTGGCTTGAGCGCAGGTAAAATGGCTAAAAGCGTGAAAAACAACCTTGAGATGGAGCAGGGCAGCGACATTTTTAAGCGGCTCAATGCGGTCGTTTTCGAAAAACTGATGCGTCATCCAGTATTCCAGGCTGCTGCGCTACCTAATAAAACGGCCGCCCCCTTTTACTCCCGCTACGTCAAAGGCATGCACTATGGGGCACATATTGATAACCCTTTGATGGGCAGTGGCCCGTATTTACGTACCGATGTGGCCGCTACGCTGTTTCTGAGTGATCCGGACAGTTACCAGGGGGGCGAGTTATGTGTCACAACAGAATTTGGTGAACAGCGGGTGAAATTGACTGCCGGGAGCTTAGTGGTTTATCCGGCATCAAGCTTGCATCGCGTAGCGGAGGTGAGCCAGGGCGAGCGTCAGGCGCTGGTCGTCTGGGTACAAAGCTGCGTACGTGACCCGGCACAACGAGCGTTGTTGTTTAAACTCTGGCAAAGTCGGGAAAGCC
>JAUVBY010000148.1 GCA_030590945.1 Gammaproteobacteria bacterium
AAAATGCAGCAGGCAGCAAAGCATATACCGCTTATGTTCTCGGCTAATTACAGCGTTGGCGTTAACCTGGCGGCTAAGCTATTGAGGCTGGCTGCTGCGGTCATTGGCAATGAAAGCGATATTGAAATCATCGAAGCACATCACCGGCACAAGGTAGATGCGCCATCGGGTACTGCCTTATTGCTTGGTAAGGCGATTGCAGATGAGCTGGGCAAAGACTTAAGCCGTGACGGGGTTTTTTGCCGGGAAGGTATTATCGGTGAGCGAGAGCAGGGTACCATCGGGTTTTCGACCATTCGGGGTGGCGATATTGCTGGCGAACATACCGTCATGTTTATTGGAGAAGCCGAGCGTATCGAGATTACTCATCGGGCAACAGACCGCAAGATTTTCGCTAACGGAGCGATTCGCGCCGCAAAATGGCTGAACGAACAGCCGCCGGGTTTGTATGATATGAATGATGTGCTGGGCTTGAATAACTAAACGGAAACGGAGCTTTAGCCTCGTATAACGCGTACATTTTCCGGGACTGAAGTCCCGGCTCCTATTTGAAAAACCCGATGATTGTTATTGATAAAAAACCGCGTTCGGCATAGAATTCGCCGGATAGAAAAAACCTGGGGGAAGCTGTCGCTTCTCCCTTTTTTTAGGTGATTTCGCCACGCGTAACCCTGGAACATATTTTGACTGATCTAGCAATTCTGGCACTCGCCGACGGAACCATATTCCGCGGTAAATCGATTGGCGCTGAAGGAAGCAGCGTCGGGGAAGTGGTTTTTAATACCGCGATGACGGGCTATCAGGAGATTCTGACTGATCCGTCCTACGCTCGCCAGATGATCAATCTAACCTACCCGCATATCGGCAATACGGGCTGCAACCAAGAAGATATTGAATCGGATCGCATTTTTGCCACAGGCTTAATTATCCGTGACCTGCCGCGTCGAATGAGCAGTTTTCGTGCGCAAATCAGGCTGGATGATTACCTGAAACAAAAAAATGTACGGGGGATTGCGGATATTGACAACCGCGAACTGACTCGCCTATTACGCGAGAAGGGTGCCCAGTCCGGCTGTATTCTGGCCGGCGAAGCCGCACTACAGGCGGATGCAGAAAAGGTGGCGATTCTAACCGCACAGTCTTTTGCCGGGCTGAACGGCATGGATCTGGCCAAAGAAGTTACTACCGACAAACGCTATGACTGGGATGCGGGCATCTGGTCATTGGGCGAGGGCTATGCCGAAACAGGCGAAGCTCGATTTAAGGTGGTGGCTTATGATTTTGGGGTGAAACATAATATTTTGCGCCTGCTGGTGGATCGCGGCTGCAAACTGACCGTGGTACCGGCGCAAACATCCGCTGAAGAGGTTATGGCAATGAAACCCGATGGTGTGTTTTTATCTAACGGCCCGGGGGATCCGGAACCCTGTGATTATGCGTTGCAGGCCATAAGCACGCTCCTGGAGCAGAAAATTCCCCTGTTTGGAATCTGCCTGGGGCATCAGTTGATGGCCCTGGCGAGCGGCGCGAAGACATTTAAGATGAAAACCGGGCATCATGGTGCGAACCACCCGGTACAGGAACTGGAAGGCGGCAAGGTCATGATCACCAGCCAGAACCACGGTTTCGCGGTGGCGGAAGAAGGCCTGCCGGAAAATTTACAGATTACGCACAAATCATTGTTTGATGATACGATTCAAGGTTTACGGCGCAGTGACTGCCCGGCCTTTTCGTTCCAGGGCCATCCCGAAGCCAGTCCCGGGCCGCAGGATATCGTCGGGCTGTTCGACCAGTTTGTCGACTTGATGGAGGCCAGTCATGCCTAAGCGCAAAGACATCGAAAAAATTCTCATCATCGGTGCCGGCCCGATCATTATTGGCCAGGCCTGTGAATTTGATTATTCGGGCGTGCAAGCCTGCAAAGCACTCAAAGAAGAGGGCTATAAAGTAATACTGGTCAATTCAAACCCGGCCACCATCATGACCGATCCGGGCTTTGCTGATGCAACCTATATCGAGCCGATTGAATGGAAGACGGTGGCAAAGATCATCGAAATAGAACGCCCTGATGTGTTGCTACCAACCATGGGCGGGCAAACAGCGCTGAACTGTGCGCTGGATCTTGATCGCCATGGTATCCTGGCGAAGTATGATGTTGAGATGATCGGTGCCTCCAAGGAGGCGATTGACAAAGCCGAGGATCGTGAAAAATTTAAGATCGCGATGGAAGGTATTGGCCTGGATTCTGTGAACGGTGATATCGCGCACTCCATGGAGCAGGCGCATCAGGTGCTGAAAATGACGGGCTTGCCGGCCATTATTCGCCCTTCGTTCACCATGGGAGGGACTGGTGGCGGCATCGCGTATAACATTGATGAGTTCAACGAGATATGTGAACGCGGCCTGGATGCATCACCGACCAACGAGTTGCTGATTGAAGAGAGCATCATCGGCTGGAAAGAATACGAAATGGAAGTGGTGCGTGATCATAAAGATAACTGCATCATCATCTGTTCAATTGAGAACCTGGATCCAATGGGCGTGCATACCGGCGATTCGATCACCGTGGCGCCTGCCCAAACCCTGACGGACAAGGAATACCAGATTATGCGTAATGCCAGTCTCGCGGTACTGCGTGAGATTGGTGTGGATACCGGGGGTTCTAACGTACAATTTGCGATTAACCCTGAAAACGGGCGCATGATCATCATTGAAATGAACCCGCGGGTTTCACGTTCCTCTGCGCTGGCCTCCAAAGCAACGGGTTTTCCGATCGCCAAAGTGGCGGCCAAACTGGCGGTGGGTTATTCGCTGGATGAATTGCGTAATGAGATTACCGGCGGCCTGACGCCTGCGTCGTTTGAGCCCAGCATTGACTACGTGGTGACGAAAATCCCACGTTTTGATTTTGTAAAATTCCCGCAGGCCGATGCTACCCTGACCACGCAGATGAAATCGGTGGGTGAAGTGATGGCCATTGGTCGTACTTTTCAGGAATCTTTGCAAAAGGCTTTGCGTGGGCTGGAAATTGGTCGAACCGGGCTGGATCCTCTGTTGGATACCGATCAGAAAAATCGTGATACTGAAGAGCTTCTGAGCGCTAAATTGCGCACGCCGGGGGTTGATCGCCTCTGGTATATTGCCGATGCGTTTCGTTACGGCCTGTCGCTGGAAGAGGTGTTTGATCACTGCATGGTTGACCCCTGGTTTCTGGCTGAGATCGAAGATCTGGTCAAGACCGAAGCCGATATTAGCTCTGCAGGGCTAAGTAGTATTAACGCGACCAGCCTCAGGCAGTACAAACGCAAGGGCTTTTCCGACAAGCGACTGGCAGCCTTGCTGGATACGGATGAGACCGCAGTTCGCGGCTTGCGCCAGAAGCTTAAGGTACACCCTGTGTACAAACGCGTTGATTCCTGTGCGGCTGAATTTGATACTTCGACGGCGTATATGTATTCCAGCTACGAAGATTTTTGTGAGGCCCGGCCCACGGATAAAAAGAAAATCATCGTGCTGGGCGGCGGCCCGAACCGAATTGGTCAGGGCATTGAATTTGATTATTGCTGTGTACACGCGGCGCTGGCTTTGCGTGATGATGGTTATGAAACCATTATGGTGAACTGCAACCCGGAAACCGTTTCAACCGATTACGACACTTCAGATCGCCTGTATTTTGAGCCTTTAACGCTCGAAGACGTGCTCGAAATTGCGCGTATCGAGAAGCCGCATGGCGTGATAGTACAGTACGGTGGGCAGACCCCGCTTAATTTGGCACGCGCGCTGGAAGCGGAAGGCGTACCCATTATCGGCACGTCGCCTGACTCGATTCACAAGGCTGAAGATCGCGAATATTTCCAGAATTTATTGCACGATTTAAATTTGCTGCAACCACCCAATCGAACCGCCACGGATGCTGATGGTGCGTTATCACTGGCTGACGAAATTGGCTACCCTCTGGTGGTTCGCCCGTCTTATGTGTTGGGCGGCCGCGCGATGGAAATCGTGCATAGTGCGGATGATCTTGATCACTATATGCACACCGCGATCAGCGTGTCCAATGAATCACCGGTATTGCTGGATCGTTTTTTGAACGACGCAATTGAAGTGGATGCGGATGCGATTTGCGATGGAACCGATGTGGTAATCGGCGGAATCATGGAACACATCGAAGAAGCGGGTGTGCATTCAGGCGATTCAGCCTGCTCTTTACCGCCATTTAGCCTGAGCGAGGCGATGCAGGACGAACTTAAGCGCCAGACGCGTGAAATGGCGCTGGCGATCGGTGTGGTGGGCTTGATGAACGTTCAGTTTGCAATCAAGGGCGACGATGTGTACGTGCTTGAAGTAAATCCGCGCGCCTCCAGGACCGTGCCTTTTGTATCCAAGGCGACCGGCCGCTCGCTGGCTAAAATCGCTGCGCGCTGTATGGCAGGGCAATCATTGGCCGCACAGGGTGTCTCGGGCGAAATCATTCCGCCGTATTATTCGGTTAAAGAAGCAGTATTCCCGTTTAATAAATTTCCGGGCGTCGATACCATTCTCGGGCCGGAGATGAAATCTACCGGTGAGGTGATGGGCGTGGGAAAAACCTTTGGTGAGGCCTTTCGAAAAGCGCAGTTGGCGGCAGGGCAACCCGTCCCGCGAACCGGCAGGGTACTAATCAGTGTTAAAACACTGGATCAAAAGGTGATACTTCCCGTTGCCCAATATCTGGCTGAAGTCGGGTTTGAGATTGTGGCTACCGAAGGTACCCGCCTGATCCTGCAGGCGGCTGGAATTGAGGTCGTGCTGGTGCATAAGGTAAGCGAAGGGCGGCCACACGTAGTGGATCGCATTAAAAATAATGAGTTTGACCTGATCATCAATACCACGGCTGGCAAGCAGAGTATCAAAGATTCCTATACTATTCGTCGCGAGGCATTGCTGCGCAAAACCACCTATTTCACGACCATCGCAGGCGCGAAAGCGGCTGTCGAAGCACATCGCTCGGGCGAAGAAATCGAGGTGAACCGGCTCCAGGATTTGCATAAAAGCCTGATTAACTAGATATAAAACCTAATAGCAAAAGAACTAAACATGGCTGAAAGAGTATTATTAACCCCGGCGGGCGAGACCCGATTACGCGCTGAGTTAAAGCGCCTCAAGAGTAATGACCGACCGAAAGTGATTGCAGCAATTGCTGAGGCGCGTGCGCATGGCGACTTGTCTGAAAATGCGGAATATCACGCTGCGCGCGAACAGCAAAGTTTTATCGAAGGTAGAATTAAAGAGCTGGAATCTAAATTATCGATTGCGGAAGTGATCGATGCGCGCAAATCAAATGCCAGGGGGAAAGTGATTTTTGGGGCTTACGTGACGCTGTATGATC
The DNA here is from genome assembly GCA_030590945.1 of Gammaproteobacteria bacterium. Classification (GTDB taxonomy): domain Bacteria; phylum Pseudomonadota; class Gammaproteobacteria; order Arenicellales; family Poriferihabitantaceae; genus JAAELZ01. Next base: position 5,369 of record JAUVBY010000148.1, read on the forward strand.
TGGGTACCGAAAAGGAAGTGACTTACCAGATAGTGGGTGATCTGGAGGCGGACCTGGATAATGGAAAAATTACCGTCAGCTCTCCACTGGCGCGTGCCTTGATCGGTAAAGAGATTGATGATGAGGTGGCGTTCACGGCACCGGCAGGTGTGAAAGAATTTGAAGTCATAGACGTCAAGTACGACTAGGAGTCTGTCGGGCTTGGCAGTTTTGGAGCAAATTTTTCGAGATCGAATAAAATGAGTTTATCATGCGAGAAGAATGGTTGTTCCATTTGACGAGCATGATAAGCTCAGTTTATCGATATTCGGGAATTTTGAACGAAATATGCAAAGTCCGACAGGCTCCTAGATATTCGGCAGCATACGCCCCAGTCGTTTTCCGCCTAACAGGTGCATATGCAGATGAAAAACATCCTGACCGCCATTTTCATTGCAATTGACAATTATGCGATAGCCATCTTCGGCGATACTTAGCTCGCCAGCGAGTTTTTTCGCTGCCAGGAACAGCTTTCCGAGCAAGGCCTCATCTTCAGCTTCGGCTGCATTTAAAGTTGGGATGTTTCGATTCGGTACGATCAATACGTGTACCGGCGCCTGAGGGTTAATGTCCTCGAAAGCGGTTACGTATTCATCCTGATACAGGATGTTGGCCGGGATTTCCCCCGCCACTATTTTTTCGAACAGATCATCTTTTTTCATATCAGGCTCAATAGTTCGTGAACTCCAGAAGTCTCATCATGTTACTTATTCGGGAGCGGATTCAGGTTCTGCCTGTATGATTTCGGTCAATCGAGTGCCCTCAAATTTCAGCGTTAGCAGCTTTTCGGTTTTACGCCGTTGGTTTTTAACATTGCTCATTGAATAATAATCCCATCGTTGGCTATGAAACGGGTCGGTTAATTGAGGCGACCCCAGCAGGGCGATCACCTGGTTTTTATTCATTCCAGTTCTGAGCTTGTCAACTTGTTCCTGGTCGAGCACATTCCCCTGGTGAATGTCCATTTTATACAGGCAGCCACTCAGGCTGAATGTCAGTAATACTAGTAAGCAAAGTCGTTTAATCATAGTCTATAAAATTTTGAGAACCGGGATTTCATCACAATTGTGAAATTTCGGGCATTTTACACAAACCCGCCATACTTTTTCAGGCAAGCTGGTCATTTCTACGGTTTGATAGCCATATTTGTGGAAAAACCCTTCAACATAGGTTAGTGCCATCATTTTTGTAAGGCCTAGCTGGCGTGCATAGGCTTCAATTTCCTGTACAAGCAATTTACCCAGGTTCTGACGTTTGTATGAAGGATCAACCGCCAGGCTGCGAA
>JAUVBY010000041.1 GCA_030590945.1 Gammaproteobacteria bacterium
TGGATAACAGCGTGAACGAATCCGCGCTGTTCAACCCGGGTTTATCGAGCGATTATGTCAGGACACCGCTTGGGTTTATTGATATTTAGTTGATGCCTCGGCGCCTTTTGGTGCAGCAATAACCAGGGCTCTGGGTGATTAGTCTTTACAGGCAAATAATAGCGATTGGCCCGGCGGAAGATTTGATTGGGAAGCAAAGGCTATCAGCATTTTCGTTTACATCGCACGCATCCCCTATACCATTATTGTTCGCATCTTCCTGTAACGGATTGAAATCAATGGGGCAGTTGTCAGCCGCGTCACAAATCAGGTCAAGATCGGTATCGGATATGCCGGCGCCCGTTACAAAGGCCTGCGTGGTGGCTGAACTTTGCGGCCCATAGGCGCCGTTTTGAAGGCTCATGGTTCGATACGTATAGGAAGTGGCGCAATTCAAGCCCTGTGCGGTGACCATGATATCGGGAACCGGGTCCGAATCATCACCGCCACTACCGGGCGGGCTCGTGGTGGCGGTGCACCCGGCCGCCAAAGAGTTGTTGGGTGGGCAGTTTCCCGGTTCGCCCGATCCGGTTTCCCAATATTTAAATAAAGCCTGCGTGTCGCGGCCGTTCTCCTTGATCGTGCCGTTCATGTTTGCGGTCGTTTTATCAACCGCTCCAACTGGCTCTGCGGTGAGTTCCGGGGGGCTGGTCTCAGGTGTGCCGTCGCTTTTCCAGTCGTTCATCATGGCAATGAGTGCCCCTGACAAATTATTGCCACCTTTCGGCATGGATTCGCTGTCACTGCTGGGTAATTCAATCCGGCGAATGATTTCGTCGATCATTGAACCACCACCAGTGGATTCTTCATCCACGAAGTCAATGTTGTCAAAATCAGGAAATTGAGCGCCGCCGGAATGGCAGCCTACGCAACTGGAAAAAAATATTTTCTGGAAAACGCCAGCGCTGCCCTCGTAGGTAGTCGTTGCCAACGCAGAAGTACTGCATAGCAGCTGGGCGGGCGTTAAAAAGGCCAAACAGAATCTGGCTACAAGCTGATGAAAATAAGCCAGAATTTGGCCTCAAAGTGCTGATATTATTAGTTTAATAGTAGCTAAGAAGCTGCCCAACATCAAGCTTGAGGTGAGCGTAGCCAGTACTGTAAACAAGCATATAGTTTGGCCCGATAATAGGAGAAAAAAGTACGATGAACGAAAGAAGAGAATTCGCAAAGCAGGTGGGATTGGCGTTGCGTGGCTTACACCGATTGCGCAATCGGTGGTTTTACCCGTGCATGCGAGCACAACCTCAACGGAATTAACCAATTTGACTGCGTTGCTGAATGGGAGCAATGAGGTGCCGCCGACGCAGGATCCGGGGACCGCGGAGGCGATCATGAATTATAATAGTGAAACAGGGAATTTCAGTATAAGCATTGTCACCAAAAATTTCAGCAAATTTACGGTTAGCCATATCCACCCGGGGGCGTTCGGAGAATCCGGGGGACCCTTTGTGACATTGGAACCGGGAGATACTCAGGGTAATATCAACACCACAGGAAATATTCCGGAGGAACATAGGGCCGCGTTACTTGCGGGTAACACCTACGTTAATCTGCATAATGAAGACCATCCAGCTGGAGCGATTCGCGGACAATTGACAGTATAGTTGTTTATTAGTGAAAATATTTTTCCTGCGTATCCCGGGTATCAAATTTGAGCCGATGCCTTGATTTAAAAGTGAGTTTCTATAACATAGACTCGAACCAAAAAAATTAATGTAAAATGAATAGTACGCCGCTGATTCCCGTCATTCTGTCAGGTGGCTCGGGGTCTCGTTTATGGCCTTTATCCCGACGACATTACCCCAAGCAATTCCTGCCGTTGGTAGGTGATAAAACCCTGTTGCAGGAAACGGTTAGCCGGGTGGCTCAGATTCCGGCGATTGCTGACCCGATCATTGTCTGCAACGAAGAGCATCGTTTTCTGGTAGCTGAGCAAATGCAGGCCATCGGGCAAGCTACGTTGTCAATCATGCTGGAACCGGTTGGCAAAAACACCGCTCCAGCGGTTGCGGTTGCCGCGCTGGAGGCATTAAAACAGCATGAGAACCCTGTATTGTTAGTGCTGCCGGCTGATCATCTCATTCAGGATGTGGCTGCGCTTGAAGCAGCGGTTAGCAGTGGGTTCAAATTAGCTCAAATGGAACAACTGGTGACATTTGGCATCGTGCCCGGCGCGCCTGAAACGGGCTATGGTTACATTGAAAAAGGCGCAAGAACGCCGGATGATCTCGCGTTTAAGGTCAAGGCATTTGTAGAAAAACCCGATCAGGCGACTGCGCTTGAATATGTCAGCAGTGGCGCTTTCTTATGGAATAGTGGTATGTTCGTGTTTCGGGCGCGAACCTATCTGGATGAACTTGAACGGTGTGAGCCGGAAATATTAGCCGCCTGTCAAAATGCTCTGGGTGCGGCGGTTCATGATCTGGATTTTACACGCTTGCAGGAAGCGGCTTTTTCGGCCTCACCCGCAAATTCCATCGACTATGCGGTGATGGAAAAGACGCAGAACGCCGTTGTAATTCCGCTTGATGCCGGCTGGAGCGACGTAGGGTCCTGGTCTTCACTATGGGATGCCTGCGACAAAGATGTATATGGAAACGTGAGCATTGGTGAGACCTTGTCGCTGGAGACTCGTGGCAGCTATTTATACTCCTCTGGGAAAGTGATTGCTGCCGTGGGCCTGGAAAATATCATTGTTGTGGAAACGGCAGATGCCGTACTGGTCGCTGCGAAGGACCAGAGCCAACGGGTTAAAGAAATCGTAACTCAGCTGGAAAACAAAAACTGTGATCGCATCGTCACCCACCGAAAGGTATACAGGCCATGGGGAAATTATGATTGCGTAGACGCCGGGGACCGGTTTCAGGTGAAAAGGATTGTGGTCAAACCCGGCGCAGCTCTATCTTTGCAGATGCATCATCATCGTGCAGAACACTGGGTGGTGGTGAAAGGTTCGGCGCGCGTAAGAAAAGGTGATGAGGTATTTATGCTCGAAGAAAATCAGTCTACTTTTATACCCCTGGGCGTGAAACACCGCCTGGAAAACCCTGGGCCGATACCGCTTGAAATCATAGAGATCCAGTCAGGAAACTATTTGGGCGAGGATGATATTATTCGTTTCGGTGATGCCTACGGGCGTGTTTCCCTAAGCTCCCCCTTAGATAAAGAGGGATAAAGGGGGATTTAGCTTTATTATTTAACTCTCCCCCGACCCCTCTTTAACAAAGAGGGGGCTTTTTAAAAAACCGATGATGCAGTGTGGGCTTCCCCCTTAGACAAAGGGGGATAGAGGGGATTTAGCATTATTATTTAAATTTCCCCCGACCCCTCTTTGTTAAAGAGGGGGCTTTTTAAAAAACCGATGATGCAGTGCGGGCTTCCCCCTTAGACAAAGGGGGATAGAGGGGGATTTAGCTTTATTATTTAAATCTCCCCCGACCCCTCTTTAACAAAGAGGGGGGCTTTTTTAAAAAGTCCCTGTTTGAGGCTGGGGTAACGCAGGCTTATATTTAGTAGCTTCTTCATTTTGTTGTTACGGACACGCCTTGATTCGGCAAGATAACTTAACATGCCGGGGCTCAGCGTACGCTGGGCTTCATTCAGGCTAATCTCACGTGGTCGGGGCAGGCCGGCAAAATCGGCAACGGCAAAAAAGTACTCTGTCATACTGCCGGGCGCATCATCAGCAACATTTATGATTTCACGACTGATCTTGCTGTTGAGTGCGTTAAAGCAGATGCTGGCCAGGTCATCGGCGTGAATACGGTTGGTCCAGGGAGCTTGTGCATTTGTAACTACCGGAGTACCGGCTTTGAGTCGTTTGAGAGGCAGGCGATCTCGTGCATAGATTCCCGGCACACGCAGTATCAGATAATCCACTGAATGAAAATCTGCCCAGGCCTGCAAACAAGCTTCCGCGTGGGCCCTGCGTAGAGCGCGATCAACCCTGGGCTTAATGGGGGTGGTTTCATCTACCCAGTCCCCCCTGCAGTCACCATATACACCGGTGGTACTAATCAAAACAAACCTGTCAACCGTATCAACACCCAATCGAGAAAGGAGGTTTTCAAGGCGGGTGTCTTTTTTTCCGTGGGGGGGTGGGGCAACGGTGTATAAGATCTGATTCCCGTTGCCCGTTAGCTTAAGGTCAGAGGACTGGTCAAGATCAATACGATGCGTCTTTAATCCCATGCGCTGGCAAGCGAGGTATGAAGCTTCACTTTTAACCCATGCCTCTACGTTCGATTTTACATCAAGATATAGTGACGCGACGCGTTGCCCTATATTGCCGCAACCCATGATATGAATATTGCCATGGGTCATTTCCAGTCTTTCGGATTGATATTTAGTGCCTTGAATTTCCGGTATAAGTGAGTCCGTTCCAGCCCGGAGACTTTGGCAAGGGCAGAGACATTGCCGCTTAGGGTATTTAAGTGATGTTCAAAATACATTTTTTCAAATGCATCGCGCGCCTGGCGCAGATCAGCATCAAGATACGCCGGCGTGTTAATGCCATTATCTACCTTTTTAAGGTTAGTGCTGGAAGCATCACTGCTCAATACATCGTCAATATCATCTGCGCTGATAGCGGTTTCACCGCCTGTGATGAGCAATTGTTGCAGGCTATTGATCAATTCACGTACGTTTCCAGGCCAGGAATGCTGGCGCAAGCGGTTGGTTGCAGCCGTGGTTAATTCGCGGTAGGGAAGTTTTTCTAATTGAACAAAACGGTCGATATAGTATTCTGCCAGATTCGGGATATCATCCAGGGAGGCTCGCAGGGGGGGGACTTTAATCGGCATAACATTGAGCCGATAAAATAGATCCTCGCGGAACCCTTTTGAGCTGACCAGTTTGTCCAGCGGATAAGAGGTGCTGCTTATGATGCGCACATCCATTTTTACGGAGTTTTTCCCGCCAACGCGCATAAAGCGGCCTGCCTGCAAGGCACTCAATAGTTTTGTCTGGGTATCGTTATCCAGATCACCTATTTCATTCAGATATAAAATACCGCCCTCAGCCTGCTCAAAACAACCTAATTGTGTTGTGCCCGATTCATTGGAACCAAAAAGTCGGCGCGCAATGTTTTGGTGGGGGATAGCTGCCAGGCTAACTTTAACGAATGGAGCATTGTTTCGTGAGCTCGCCCGATGCAGGGCGCGGGCTACTACGTCTTTGCCGCTACCCGCCGGGCCGGTAATCATGACCCAACTCTGAGTCTGGCCGACCTTTTGTATTTTATCTCGAAGCTGAGTTAGTATTGGACTATGCCCGACGAGACTGGAAACCGGTTCAAATTGATCCTTTAGCTGTGTAATCTGTTTTGCCTGTTCACCACTTTGTAAGGCGCGGTTTAGCGTGGCCAGCAATTTGGCGGTGGTAAGCGGCTTTTCAAGGTAATCGTAGGCGCCGTACTGGATAGCCTCTACAGCCGTCTCGACCGTTCCATGCCCCGAAATCATCACCACCGGGCAGCGATTTCCCTGCTGACGAATTTCTTTTAACAGGGTGATGCCATCTACGTCCGGCATCCAGATATCAAGCAGGATAAGGTCAAACTCACCTGCCTTGAGTGCTGCACGCGCGAGCTCGGCATTAGCCGCTGTGGTAATGTGATAACCCTCGTCTTCGAGGATATCCTGCAGGGTGTCGCGAATGCTGCGTTCGTCGTCGACGACGAGTATGTGTGATTGGTTCATGATAGTTCGAGTTGTGTCTGATTCGGCGTGTCGGAGGTTGATTCAGGTAACCAGATCTTAACGTATCCGCCTCCCTGGTCCAGATTGCTGGCAATAACAAAGCCACCATGTGCCTGGGTGATACGTTTGACGATCGCCATCCCCAGCCCGGTTCCATCCGGTTTGCTGGTGATGTAGGGTTCAAATACTCTATCAATAATTTCAGGCTCAAACCCGTGGCCATTGTCCTGAATAATCACGCTCACGCCGGACCGTTCCTGCTGAGTTTCCCGTTGTGAGCAAATCGAAATGCTGGCACTGGGCACGTCTTTTAACGCTTCACAGGCATTTCCAACAATATTATTTAATACTTGCCGAATACCGTCCTGATCAAAAACCATGGGTTTCAATTCTGTCTCAAGCTGAAGTGAAAAGGTGATTGGATTTCCGGGCTCCCGATGCAATTCAACAACGTCTTCTATCAGGCGATTCAGGTCTGCGCTTCGTAAGTTCAGGCGTTCCGAGCGCGCATAACTGGCAAAGGCGTCGACCATGCGTTTTAAGGTTTGCACCTGTTCTGCGATGGTACGGGTAGACCGGTCCAGCGCTTCGCGTTCGTCCTCGGGTAATTTATGCAGATATTTTCGGCGAATTCGCTCGGCTGATAATCCAATTGGCGTAAGAGGGTTTTTGATTTCGTGCGCGAGTCGGCGCGCGACTTCCCCCCACGCCGCATCACGTTCTGCGGTGACCAGGCTGGTAACGTCATCAAAAACAACAACCCAGCCGCTGGTTATGTGATCTTCCAATGAAAGCGTTGAAGTGCGAACCATCAGCAGTTGCTTTCCCTGTGCTGAATTCAGGCTGATTTCCTGTTCCCCGGTACGGCCCTTATCCATGACTTCCGTTAGATGTTCGCAAAACACCTTTAGATTCGGGTGGCTCAGGCAAAGTTCGGGCAGCGAATTCCGGCTGTATTGAGCAAGGTCTGCGCCAAGAATGGCAGAGGCCCGATTGTTGTGAGTTTGTAACACCTGGGCGTGGTCGAACGAAAGTACGCCGGAAGACAGGTTGCTCAGCACCGATTGCAGGTAGGCCCGCTGACGTTGTTCAAGTAAGTGATTGGCCTCGGCATCGTCTTGCGCGCGACGCACCTGTGTAATCATGCTGTTGAATGAGCCTACCAGTAAGCCCAGCTCGTCTTCGCTTTTAACCGGCAGTTGTGTGCTGTAATCCCCGGCGGCGACCGCGCGCGTGCCTTCGGCCAGATCATTTATCGGTGCGACCAGTCGGCGCGCAGCGTATAAGGCCAGCCAGATCGAGATTAACGTCGTCATCATTGTGATGAGCGATAGCGATAACAGGAAACTGATTTTTAGCGGTTTGCGCAGATAGCTCAAGCGGTTGTATTCACTTGAGGCCTGTTCCAGGCTGTTTCCCAGTCGTGAATAGCGTAGCGGCAGGGGCTCGATTATTTGCAGGATGCGCGATTGCTGGGCAAAACCGCTGTCTATTACGGGGTACAAAATACGATACTGCAAGGCGCCACTAGCCATAGGTTCCAGTTTGGCGACCACTTCTCCGCCCGCCGCTTTGATCATGTCATTTTTAGCGGGATTATCCGGAAACAGAGTGATGGCATTAATATTGCTTGATGCAATTGCACGTCCGTTGCGCGCCAGTAAATCAAGTTCGATATATCCGCGTTGCCGGCGAATTTCTTCCAGTAAGCGAATGATTTGGTTTTCAGGTGCGCTGGAAATCCGCTTTGCATCGATACGCGCATTGTCGATGATATTTTGTTTGGTTGCTTCAAGAAAGCCCTGGCCTAACAGCAGTGCATCGTCCAGTGCCTGTTCAATTTTGTCGTCAAACCAACTGTCTACGCCCCGGGTCAGGAATTGTGTAGAAAAGTAAAAAACCACGCTGATGGGGATAATGGTCAGGATGATAAATAGAACCACAAACCGCACCATTAGGCGTGAACCCAGCACACGTTTTCGGTACTGGCGTACCAGACGCATAAAACTGGCTAGTAAAAACACCAGCAGTACAGCGATGCCGATCACGTTCACCAGCAGCAATACGGTGAACCAGGTTCCCGGGCCCTGCGCATTTTGTGCAGACATCGACAGGCTGAAAATGGCAATCAGGAAAAATGCAGACACCGTTAGTACTGCGGCTGGATTGAGCGCCTGCCGGAATATTTTTGAGGTTAAAGAGAAGGTGGATTTCACTTTACTCGCTCTGGCTGATAATACATGGGCTGCGGATATCCGGGCGGGCCATCAGGGCTCAATCACGACCGGCCATTCCCGAATATCGCTACGTAACTTCCATGCTGGTGAGATATAGGTCATGACGCGCAGAGGCGCAGGTAAAATAGTGTTGTCGAGGGCGATGCGCAATCGCAATTTATACCCGGATTTACTTTCGGGTAGTGTGTCGCCCAGAATGTCGGATTGAAAGCTAAAGTGTTCAATATCGCTGAACAGGTCAGCTAACGAAGCGTATGATCGGCTTTCTTTGTGCTGAGGGCTGGTCAGTATGTATCGGTTGGTCAGAGAATGATATCGAATTTTCTGCGTGAATGCCCATCGGGCGATGCGTGGATCCCAGATATAGGGGCGCCGGGTGAATAAATCGAGTGTGGTAAGCAGTTGTATACTGACACCATTGTGTAAGGCTTCGCTTACGGCTCCGCTCAGTTGCAAGTCGAATTTTGCATCGACTGAAAGAGCGGACTGATTAAAGGTGGCGTGTGCTTCTTCGATGGAAAACCCATCCGCCATGGCGGCGTTCGGGGATAAAATGATAAGAAGTGTGCATACACTCAGGGTTGTCAGTATGCGCCTGGCAGGTTTAAAAATAGCGAGCACGTTTATATTTCATCCTTATAAAATAAAGCGTAGAAAAATCCATCACCGCCGTGCTGACCGGGCAGACGTTGTCGTCCGTGTGCCGTCTGCATGCCCAGTTTTTCAGGCAAAACCAGGGTCTTTGCATCGTCCGTGATATCGGCAAATGCAGCGGCACATAGTTCGTTTTCAGCGGGTAAAATAGAGCAGGTGGTATACAGCAATTTGCCTCCCGGTTTGAGCAAGCGCCACGCCTGGCGTAATAGTTCAAGTTGCTTTTTCGCAAATTGTAGACCATTTTCGGGCTGACGGCGAAGTTTTATGTCTGGATGGCGGCGTATGATGCCGGTTCCGGTGCACGGGGCATCCAGTAAAATCCGATCATACAGCATTCCATCTGACCAGTTGCCGGCTTCCAGCAGGTCGCCTTCAATGATGGTGGCCTGGCGTTGCGCCCGCTTAAAGTTCTCGCGCAGGCGCGGCAGACGATCAGGGAAATCAAGCACACTCAAACCCGCAATCCCGGGTTCGATCTCCAGTATATGCAGACTCTTGCCGCCCGGTGCTGCACAGGCATCCAGCACCTGCTGACCGGGCAATAGATCCAGCACCTCCGCCGCTAGTTGCGCTGATTCATCCTGAACGCTTATCAGCCCGGTTCCAAACCCGGGCAATGTTTCAACCGATTGTGGCTGAGTGAGGGTAATACCCTGAGGCGCATCCTGACAAAGCACGGCCTGGATGTTCTGCTTATCCAGCACCTCAAGATATGCCCGGGCGCTGGATTGAGTGGTATCCACGCGCAGCGTCATTGGTGGGCGTGCCTGAGAGGCCGCAAGGATGACATCTATTTGTTCGGGCCAGGCATCGTTGAATTGTTGAACCATCCATTCAGGATAGGCCTGACGAACCCATTGTGTAGAATGATTAAGAGGGCGTGTTTCAAACTCTCGAATATAAGTACGCAATATTGCATTAATCAAGCCGGCAGCCCATTGCCGCTTAAACGATTTGCTCAGTGCAACCGCCTCATTGACGATAGCATGTTGGGCATGTCGGGTGTCATCAAGCTGGTAGAGCGCGGTTACCAGCACAGCATAAAGTATCCGGTCTTTAGGCTTGAAGGGTTTTTTCAAACGGCTGTCGAGGTATTTCCGGTAAGCCAGATACCAGCGAACCCCACCATAACTCAGGGCCTGACAGAAGCTTTTTTCTTCTCTCGACAGGTTAGTATTATGGACACTCAGCGCATCGTCAAGGGAGTCACCCGCTTCGCATACAGCATAAACACATCTTACCGCCGCCTGTCGTGCACTATTTTTCATTCAAATCGCTGCCCGGTTTTGAGCTTAAAACCATTCAGAAAATCGCGTGCGTCGAGTATTTTGCCACCCGGTTTCTGCAGACGGGTGATGTTGAGGCTGCCTTCGCCCGTTCCCACACATATGCTGTTGGCAGAAGTTTGCCTGATTTCTCCGGGCAGGGGTTGTGCGTTCGTATTAGCGGGTTCAACATTAGCGCAATGAATGCGGATTGGCTGCTCGTTGATGCGGCTGGACATCACCGGCCAGGGATTGAATGCACGCACTTTGTTGGCGATATCTGTGGCACTCATCTGCCAGTTTATACGAGCCTCATCCTTGCTGAGTTTGTGCGCATAGCTCAGTCCCTGCTGTGATTGTTTCACCGGCTTCAGGCGTTGTGCAAGAATATCGCCCAAATGGCCCTGTAATAAATTTGCGCCCAGGGTGGACAGGGTATCGTGCAACTGCCCCCCGGTTTCTTCAGGCTGGATGTCATGCGTGATTCTGGCCAGGACCGGACCGGTATCCAGGCCTTTTTCCATTTGCATCAGGCAAACGCCGGTCTGGGAATCGCCTGCTTCGATGGCACGTTGAATGGGGGCTGCACCGCGCCACCTTGGTAACAGGGAAGCGTGTATGTTGACGCAGCCTAGCATGGGTGCATCAAGAACGGCTTTCGGCAAAATAAGGCCATACGCAACGACGATCATCAAATCAGCGTTAAGATTTGCCAATGTTTCCCGGTCAGGTGGTAGCTTGAAATTATCAGGCTGGTAAACGGGCAGGCCGGCTTCGAGTGCACATAATTTAACCGGGCTTTGCTGCAATTTTTTGCCGCGACCGGCTGCGCGGTCAGGCTGTGTGTACACGCCTACGATATTCACCGGTTGCGTGAGCAGGGTTTTAAGGCTGGGAACAGCGAAATCAGGTGTTCCCGCAAATATGATTCTGGGCAGGCTCATGAAAAAGAGGGCGCGATCAGGCGTAGGCCAGGCGTGTTTCTTTGAGTATTTTTTTGCGAATTCGTTCCTGTTTTATTCGGGACAGATAATCGACAAAAACTTTACCATTGAGATGGTCAATTTCATGCTGGATGCATACGGCCAACAGTTCATCCGCCTCAATCTCAAAGGGATATCCATTGATGTCCTGTGCACGCAGGGTGATTTTTTCAGCGCGTTCGACATCAGCGTAAACTTCAGGTACAGACAGGCAGCCTTCCTGCGTACTGATGCAGCCTTCCTGTTTGATGATTTCCGGGTTCACCAGTACCCGTAACTGGTTCTTTTCCTCGGATAAATCCATAACAACCAGGCGCTGGGCAACGTCCACCTGCACCGCAGCCAGGCCTATTCCAGGCGCACCATACATGGTTTCAGCCATATCCTTGCTGAGCGTGCGCAGGCGGTCATCGAACTCGGTGACGGGCTTAGCCACCTGGCGCAATCGCTTATCCGGGTAGGTTAAAATCTCTAGTTTGGCCATATTCTCAAAATTTACACAACATTCGGGCTGGGTTCGATTGTATCATTAAGGCCAATTGAAGCCCGAACAATTCACGACTCTCGCCGGTCTTCACTATAGGCACCTCTAATAATTCATGAATGACCATCTTAAACCAGAAAAACTCAATCTCTGCGTTCCAATCCTTCGCAATAGCCAGCTATTACGTGCCCGTAACATCAACTTGGGCGCCCTGGTTTTGAGCTTTTCTGATTTTAATCTGGCGCATCCAGAATTAATAGATGTGCCCTATTGACTTCCCAACGATCAGATATTTTATGAGTGAAAGCCCGGTCACCGATCAAACTATTGGCTTCAAAGCGGCCTTCCTGGCACCCAAATACTGGTTGACCTGGGTGGTGTTTGGCTTGATTGGTATCGCCTCCAGCTTGCCACGGTCGGTATCCGTAAAAATTGGTGATGGCATCGGAGGGCTTTATCAACGAGTGAATGCCAAGCGGGAACGAATTGTGCGGACCAATATTGATTTGTGTTTCCCGAAACTGAACGAAGCGGAACGTGAACAATTGGTGCGTGACCATTTCCGCTATTACGGCCGTAGCGTGATCGATTTTGGTTTGACCTGGTGGGCATCTGAATCGCGATTGGCTCGCCTGGTTAAATTCAACAATGCCGATATATATCTTAAAACGCTTGAGCAGCACAACGTCATTTTATTGCTGCCGCATATGTTGGGTCTGGATTGTGGCGCGGGGTTCGCGACCAGTTTGCATCCTTCGATTTCAATGATGAAAGCCACTGGCGATGAACTGGTGACCTGGCGATTGTGGAAAGGCCGAACGCGATCCAGAGCAATGCGCGTAGTGATGCGTAGCCAGGGCCTGCGACCGCTAATTCGTGCGGCAAAAAACGGCACGCCGTGTTATTACATGCCCGATCAGGATTTTGGGGAGAACGATCTCACCGTATTTGCCCCTTTTTTTGGGATTCAATCATCGACGCTGACCACCTTGTCGGCGATGGCGCGCCTGGCGAACGCCCGTGTCGTACCGATCTACCCCATTATGTGTGAGAACGGGCATTATGAAGTCAGCTTCGATGCCCCTCTGGAAAACTTTCCAAGCGGGGATGAGGTTGCGGACGCCGCACGCGTGAATGAAGTTGTGGAAAAGTGCATTTCTAAAGCGCCTGCACAATACATGTGGACCCTGCAGTGGTTCAAAACTCGCCCTGACGGTGCACCATCGCCTTATAAATCTGCGTCGCAAAACGCTCCCGAATGAATATCCTGGTTATCAAAACCACGTCACTGGGGGATGTGCTGCACGCAACACCTCACCTGCGTGCCATTAAAAAGCGTTATCCGGGCGCGCATCTCACTATGCTCACGGCGTGTAACAGTGCTGAGATAGTTGCTCACAATCCAGCCGTAGACCGGCTGGTTTTATTTGATCATGCGCGCTTTAAAAATATCGGATTGCGTTCACCTCGTGCACTTATCGCCCTGTTTCGGGAAACACTGGCGGAAATCAATGACCGGGAATACGCGTTAGCGTTTGATCTGCAGGGCCTGTTGCGTTCGGTAGTGTTTTTGTACGGTGTGCGTGCGAAGCATAAGTATGTCAAAGGACGCTGGCCCGGCCTGGGCGGTTTCCGGGACAAACAGTTGCATGCGATCGATGAAATGACACAGGTGCTGGCTGTAGCGGACATACCAGTGGACGACATGCGCATGGAATTTGTGCGCGGTCCGGAGGTGGTGAATATGCTGCGAACGAAGCTGCAGGCGCTTGGCTGGAATGGTCTGCTAACGTCGCCGAACGGCCGGGGTTTCGTCGTCATCAGCCCCTTTACGCGCTGGGTTTCAAAAAACTGGCCTTTAGACCGATTTATAGAAATCGCATCCAGCTTAAGTGAGCAATACCCGGTTCTGGTGACCGGCACAAAGGCGGATCAGGAGGCTATTGCAGCGAGCATGGAGGCATTGAATAGCCCAAAATCTGTCATGAATCTGGCCGGACAGCTCAGCCTTACCGAGCTGGCCGAATTAATATCTCAGGCAGAACTGGTGATAAGCGGAGACAGTTTTCCTATGCATCTGGCGACGGCGGTCATGGCGCCACTGCTCACTCTATTTGGCCCTACGGATGAGCGCAAAACCGGGCCTCGATCCGACAATAGCATCGTATTGCGGCCAGCTGAATGTGACCGCTGTGATAGGCCGGATTGTGCGCGTGCCTGTCTGATTCAGATTCCTGTTTCGCAGCTTGAAACAGCCGCGATAGAGCTGCTCAATAAGGGTCGACGATCCAGCTAAATCCTCATGGTAATGTGGCTTATCCGGGCAGATTATTCGCTAGGTTTTCGTGGCTGTCAGCGTGCCCGTAAGATCAGCATTGCGCTCAACTAGCAGCAATTTACATTCCGCATCACCCGTAACCGGGCCGGAAATGGTTGAGCCGGATACGGTTGCTACAACGCGTGCGGTGCCTTTGCAGGTAATACCATTTTCCGATTCGGTAACCGTGAATACAATTTCAAGATTATTGCCGTTTATCGTACCGGTAACTGACTCGCCGTCTATAGTCATGGTAACGGTTCCGTTATCGTGAATCACGATGGTGGTTGCAAGCGTATCGTCTCCATCAATATCATCGCCCTTAAATTCGACCTTCATGCTGCCAGTGTAGGTTCCCGCAAATTGAGCCGAACTCGAACCCCCATCGCTTACCGTGGTGCCCCCGCCGCTGGATGATATCCCATCTTCCTCTGAGCAGGCAGTGAGGCCCAGTATCAGCGCACAGACTATAACAATAGAGCGTAATTTTAGATTCATAGTTTCGAGATCAGGTGGTTGGTTTAATGGAATTTAAACCCGGTGTGCTTATAGCTATCATCGGGTAGGTCAGCTGGAGTATTGAAATTTATTGAGCCGTGGATCGTGCTTTTGGATAGCCGTTTCTAATGAGCGCATCCTCAACATTCGCGCGATTCGAGCCATTTAGAACCTTATCGCCAATGGTAAGTGTCGGTACGCGTATTGAGCCAACCAGTTCTACCAGTTTATTCTGTGCCGCTCGGTCGGTGTCCACTTCAATGGTGTCGTAAGGTATCTTGATGGAGGTCAGGATTTCGCCCAGCTGAACGCAACTTTCGCAATTATTGGCGCTGTACAGCACCACCGGGTTTTCACGTGCCGCGCGTGCCAGCGCGATGTCGTGGTTAACTTTTCCAGTGCGTGCGCCTTCTTTGGAGAACGATTTCGCTTCGTAATCTTGCCCGATGGGAGGTGGGGTGTCCTGATAGGATACATTACCCTCGTCATCCACCCACCTGTACAGCGTTACAGCAGATAATATCGCGGGATAAATGATCGCCAGTATGAGGCCCGCCACCATAGAAGCTTTAAAGGGTGTATATATCAAAATAGCGTTGTTTTTCAGTTATCTGAAGATATTCTATCTTAAATCAGGCCCGAATGCCTTAGTAAAGGCTCTATATCCGGTTTGTGACCTCGAAAGCGCTCGAATAAGACCATGGGTGATTCGCTACCTCCTTTTTCAAGGATATGTTGCAGAAAGTCCTGACCGGTATCCTGGTTAAATATACCTTCTTCTTCAAAGCGGCTAAAGGCATCAGCCGACAATACTTCAGCCCATTTGTAACTGTAGTATCCGGCTGCATATCCGCCGGCAAAGATATGTGAAAAACCGTGCGCAAAGCGATTAAATTCAGGTGGTTTTACCACTGAAACTTCATCTCTTACCGCATCGAGAGTGGCCTGAATATTGGTGTTTATGTCAGGATTACTGTGCAGGCGTAAATCAAATAATGAAAACTCAATCTGGCGCAGCATCTGCATAGCCGCCTGGAAGTTTTTGGCGGCTAGCATTTTTTCCAGCAGGGCATCAGGCAGGGCCGCACCCGTATCGACGTGGCCGGAGATGAAATCCAGTGCTTCGCGCTGCCAGCACCAGTTTTCAAGAAATTGACTCGGTAATTCTACCGCATCCCAGGGTACGCCGCTTATCCCTGCCACACTACTCACGTCTACCTGGGTGAGCATGTGGTGCAGGCCATGGCCGAACTCATGAAACAGGGTAATGACGTCATCATGGCGCAGTAGTGCGGCCTGATCTCCCACTGGTTTGGCGAAGTTACAGGTCATAAAGGCGATGGGATATTGTAGCGTATCAACGGTTTTCCGCCGGTTGCTGCAATCTGCCATCCACGCGCCACCGCGTTTATGTTCGCGTGCGTATAGATCAAGGTAAAACCACCCGCGCCGCTTATTATCTGCATCATGAATTTCAAAAAACTGAACGTCTTCATGCCATACTTCGGGGCGTTCAGCGGTTTTGACCTGCATGCCAAATACTCGATGGACGACTTCAAACAAGCCATCCAGAACGGTGTTAAGAGGGAAATATGGGCGTAAATCTTCATCAGAAAAGCTGAAAATTTTCTGTTTTAGCTTTTCTGAATAATACGCGGCGTCCCAGGCCTGTAAATTTTCAATGCCATCCAGGTCTCTGGCGAATTGCTCCAGGGTTTGCCATTCCTTCAGCGCGGCTTTTTTACTGCGGTTTGCTAAATCCAGTAGAAAGGCTTCAACCGCTTCCACGCTTTCTGCCATTTTAGTTTTGAGCGAATATTCGGCATAGCTGGAAAGTTCGAGCAGCGCGGCTTTTTCCTGCCGAAGGCGAATGATTTCGCGCATAGGTTCGCTGTTATCCCAGGTTCCTGCATCAGGCCCCTGATCGCTCGCGCGCGTTGCATAGGCCTCGTACATCTCGCGGCGTAATTCGCGAGAATCCGCATAGCTCAGAAACGGGATGTAAGAAGGAGCCTGCAAGGTGAAACGCCAGCCGTCCAGTTCGGCTTCTTCTGCGCTTTGTCTGGCCGCGTCAATAATTTGCTCGGGCAGGCCGGCGAGTTGCTTTTTCCCGGTGATGTGCAATGTCCAGCCCTGGGTGGCATCCAGCACATTTTGTTCGTACTGCAGGCTTAGCTTTGAAAGCTCGGAATTAATGGCTTTGTAGCGGCCTTTGTCCTTTTTATTCAGCGCTACGCCGGACAATTCAAAATCGCGTAGTTCGTTTTCAATAGTTGTACGCTGCGCCTGAGTTAAACCTGAGAAATCCGGTGCGTTTGCGAGGACTTTGAACTTCTCATACAGAGCGTCGTTTTGCCCCATTTCGGTTGAATAAGCAGACAACATGGGTAAGGCCTTCTCCACTTCGGTACGCAGGGCGTCAGAATCTTTAACCGCATTGATATGTGAGACTGGTGACCAGAGGCGTTCTATTTTCTCACTGAGGTCTTCAAGTGGTTCCACAAAGTTTTCCCAGTTTGGAGTGTCTGTGGCTCCGCACAAGGTATCAATGCGCTCCCGGTTTTGGCTGAGTGTATCCTCCAGTGCGGGAATAAGGTGTCTGGTTTCGATGTGTTCGAACAGAGGGAAGATGGCATCGCTGAGCAGCGGATTATTTTTCATAGTTTAAACTGAGTTTTTCGGGCCGGGGTTTGGCTGCTTACGAATACTATCTGTACAGAGAGTGCGTGTCATTCCTGTAGAATGCGCGGTATATTACACCCTCTCCCCGTGGCAGAAAAGTGTTTGCTGACGGCAGGTTTTGCAATCGGGAGCTGGAATTTAACGAATAGACAAAATACGATGGTAAATACACAGTACGATTATATCGTCATAGGCGGCGGAAGTGGCGGTATCGCCAGCGCCAGAAGGGCGGCCAGCTATGGAGCCAGGACCTTGCTGATTGAAGCAGGCCGGCTGGGCGGCACCTGTGTGAATGTGGGCTGTGTGCCCAAGAAGGTTATGTGGAATGCCGGTCATTTGAACGAGGGCATTAGTCTGGCGCGTGAATACGGGTTTGAGATCGGTGAGGTGCATTTTAGCTGGCCGCTGCTTAAACAAAAACGTGATGCCTATATCGAGCGTTTAAACGGAATTTACGATCAGAACCTGGATCGTTCGGGGGTAGACCTGATTGAGGCCTATGCTACTTTTGCAGGCCCGGATACCGTCGAGGCGGCGGGTCAGCTGTACCGCGCCAGGCACATACTGATCGCCACAGGAGGCCATCCCTGGGTGCCCGGGGTGCCAGGCGCGGACCTGGGTATCAGCAGCGATGGTTTTTTTGAACTTGAGGATATCCCTGCGCGTACACTGGTGGTGGGCGCGGGGTATATAGCAACCGAACTTGCCGGGGTGCTCAATTCGCTGGGTAGCGAAGTCACCATGCTGTTGCGAAAGTTTCAGTTGTTGCGTACCTTTGATGAAAGCCTGTCGTCCACGGTCATGCAGGCCATGACCGAAGCGGGGGTAGACATACAAACCTGTATTCAGTTGAGCGGCTTGACGCGCAATAGCGACGGCAGTATTGCCGCCAGTCAGCAGGATGGAGACCATTGCGGACATTTCGATTGCGTTATCTGGGCCATAGGGCGCTTACCTAATACCGCTTCATTAGGCCTGGATCAGGTTGGCATAGAAACCGATAAGGCCGGCTTTATTCCAGTTGATGATTTTCAGAACACCGTGATTAAAGGGGTGCATGCGGTGGGCGATGTAACGGGTTCGGCTCAGTTGACGCCGGTTGCGATTGCAGCAGGTCGCTGCCTCGCGGATCGGCTTTTTGATGGAAAAAAAGACGCGAAAGTGGATTACCGCCTGATTCCGACGGTGGTATTCAGCCACCCGCCAATTGCTACGGTTGGCCTGACAGAGCAACAGGCGGTCGACCAATACGGCGCGGCTGATTTAACCATATACAATTCTCAATTCACCAATATGCTGTACGCGGTCTCTGAGTTCAAATCTCCCACGCGCATGAAGCTGATTTGTCAGGGTGAAAATGAAAAAGTGGTGGGTTGCCATATAATCGGTGAAGGCGCGGATGAGATGCTGCAGGGTTTCGCCGTGGCGATGAAAATGGGTGCCACCAAAGCGGATTTTGATCATACCATTGCCATTCACCCGACCGCAGCAGAAGAACTGGTCACTATGACGTGAAGATACTCGCAAGCGCGCGCGTTTTTAACTAAAATCGGGCACTCTTTTTTGCCCCTTCAATTCGAGGAAATTCCCTGATGGATCCAATGTTAAATATCGCGATCAAAGCGGCGCGCGTCGCGAGCAAGCCTATGCTGCATAATATTGCGCGCCTTGATCAACTGGAAATAGAAAAAAAGGGCCGCGCGGACTTTGTCAGCGAGGTGGATCGCCAGGCTGAAAAAATAATTATTGATACGATTCACAGCGCTTATCCTGATCACGGAATACTCGCTGAAGAATCCGGTATTAGCGGCGACAAAGAAAAGAGTGAGCATGAATGGATTATTGATCCTCTGGATGGCACCACGAACTACCTGCATGGCCTGCCGGTTTATGCGGTATCGATTGCCTTACGCGTTAAAGACGTGCTGCAGGCTGCGGTGGTTTACGACCCGAGCCGCGATGAATTGTTTTCTGCGAGTAAAGGCAAGGGTGCACATCTGAACGACCGCCGAATTCGAGTAAGCAATACCCGCCGATTGTCCGATGCCCTGCTGGCAACGGGTTTTCCCTACAACAACATGCAGTATCTCGAACCCTGGCTCGGTAGCTTCAAAGCGCTGGTGCCACATGTAGCTGGTATTCGTCGCGCGGGTGCTGCTTCGCTCGATTTGGCGCAAGTCGCCTGTGGGCGTTACGATGGTTTCTGGGAGTTTGGCCTGAAATCCTGGGATATCGCTGCGGGCATTTTATTGATCCAGGAGGCGGGCGGCTTTACCAGTGACATGAAGGGCAACCAGGAGATGCTGGAAAGCGGGCACATTATCGCGGGAAACTCAAAATTATTCGGTAAGCTGCAGGTGTTGGTTAAGGAGCACGCGAAGGGTTTGGAGAATCTTTGAACATCGTAAATCCCCCCTTACCCCCCTTTGTCAAAGGGGGGAACAATAGACCTCCCCTTTTGTCGAAGAAGGGGAAAATCTTCTCCATTTACCAGGGAAGGGAAAAAGCCTCTCCATTTGCCAGGGAAGGGAAAAAGCCTCTCCATTTGCCAGGGAAGGAAAAAGCCTCTCCATTTGCCAGGGAAGGAAAAAAGCCTCTCCATTTGCCAGGGAAGGGAAAAAGCCTCTCCATTTGCCAGGGAAGGGAAAAAGCCTCCCCATTTGCCAAGGGAAGGAAAA
>JAUVBY010000010.1 GCA_030590945.1 Gammaproteobacteria bacterium
CTTTTCACGATTCCAGCCCTGCTTCCATTCGTTCGCGCCTGTTTATGCAATTATTCAATCCGGTACTGTGGCATAACAATTTAAACCATGTGGTTGATCAGGGCGTCAATTTGATCATTGAGTTTGGCGGTGGGATCGGAAAAGGTGAAAGTGCAGCTGATAAACGTCCTAACCTCGAAGGAATCGTTAAAAAAACCTTCCGCCGGCATGAATCACCACCCCGGCACCTCGCGGTTATTAACATTAAATCACTGGAAAATGCATTAAGCGAGGTATAAGAAACTTGTAACCTCAGGTTTTATGTTTTAATATCGATTCTGAATTCGCATAAAGCAATGCACATAAACAATTGATCAAAATAAATAATTAGCTTCTAAAGAGGGTATTATGACTAAATTACAGTCAACTGAGAAAACCTTGTTACCAGGCGTAAAAATAGTATTGGCCTGCTGCCTGCTGGCCGTCAGTTCAACTACTTTTGCTGATTCACACTCTGCTGATTCGCAAACCACCTGGTTCGGTGAAGTCGCCGATGGCGAGTGGTTAGCCGGCATTAAACTGGGAGGAATCGCACCTGATATTGGTGGCCATGACGACGCTTTCACGGGCACCGTAATGCTAGGCTATCAGTTCTCCAGACCTGCTGGAGACAGAGGACGATCATCAATCGAGTTCGAATTCAGCACCTCGGATGATGCTGATATCGTCCCCGACGGAATTCGGGGTCCGGGAGAATACGATATACATACTTTTGGCGTATTTTTTAATTATCGCTCTCCGGGCACCGTCTACTTCAAAGGCAAACTGGGCCTGCTTGATTCCAATGTAGATTCACGCTTTGATTCGGGCGAAAACATAAAATCCAATGATGCTAATTTCGCATTGGGTTTAGGCTTTGGCGTACGTTTAGGCGGTAATGACAGCCGTACCGCGCTTGAAGCCGAATGGGTATCCAGCAGCGGCGACAATGATATCAACTATTATAATCTTGGCCTGAATGTTGAATTTTAATCCCTGAGCAATTGTGAGATAATGCGCCGTTCTGTCGACACAATATCGACAGGGCCAGCAAAGCCCGGTTTTACCGGGCTTTTTACTGGTCTGCGCAAGCACCACACCACTATACTTAATACATGACTACCCACAAAATTGCATTACTGGCCGGTGACGGCATTGGCCCTGAAATCATGAAGCAAGCCGAAAAAGTATTAGCGGCGGTAGCTTCTCGTGGTACGGTTAAATTTGAACTCATGCCTGCCCTGTTCGGTGCCAGCGCCTGGTTTGAAGTGGGCCACAGCCTGCCTCAGGAAACCCTGGATATTTGCGACAAAGCTGACGCCATTTTAAAGGGCACGATTGGTCTTAACCATGCGGATACTGAAAAAATACCGGTTGAAGAACGCCCTGAACGCGCCGGCCTGCTTCCATTGCGCAAACATCTGGATACCTATGCGAATTTTCGACCGGTCTATCTGCCTGAAGGGCTCAAACACTTCTCGCCTTTAAAGCCTGAAATCATCGGTGATGGCATCGACATCATGATTATTCGAGAATTGGTTGGCGGCCTCTATTTTGGTGATAAAAAACTCGGGGTGGACGAAAATGGCCAACGCTATGCGATCGAAACACTCGAATACACAGAGTTTCAAATCGAACGTATTTTACGCGTCGCATTCGAAACCGCTCGCAAGCGTAAAGGTGTGCTGCACAATATACACAAAAGTAACGTGCTTAAATCCAGCGTCCTATGGAATGAAATACTCCATGAAATCAAAGATGAATACGCTGATGTTCATGTTGTGCACATGCTGGTTGATGCGGCGGCCACCTATTTATGCCTGAACCCCGGTCAGTTTGATGTGATGGTGATGGAAAATATGATGGGCGATATTCTCAGCGATCAGGGAGGCGGCATTTTAGGCTCTCTTGGCTTGATGCCATCTGCATGTATCGGCCCGGTTAAAGCGTATTACGAACCTTCTCATGGTTCCGCACCGGATATCGCCGGGCAAAACATCGCCAACCCTTATTCCATGCTCGGTTCGGTAGCGATGATGCTTGAATACAGTTTTGGTATGAAGGCAGAATCACAGGAAATATTTAATGCCATGGAAGCCCTGTTTGTTGAAGGCTTCACCACGCCGGATCTCAGACAGCCCGGTATAAACAATAAAATGATCAGCACCGATGAATTTGGTGATCGCGTGGCCGCTGCATTAGTTTGAATACTCCACTGGCACTGAATCTGTTGTTTTTCCCCTTAAATCACGGTACATAATAAATATTCGAGGTAACTATAATAATATTTACCGTCCATTTACACAAAATATATCAAATTAGAGATATAAGGCATTTATAATCGTGTCTTCGCCGATATAAACCGCCCGATGACGCATTTTAAACACAGCCCATACCAGGATTGGGAATCCCTTGCTCTTAAGGAGCGACGTAAAGAAGCCCCTGACGAGATGTTGCACACCACGCTCGAAGGCATCGAGCTAAAACCATTGTATACCGCTGCGGACCTCGCCGAAATTGAATACCACGAGAGCCTTCCCGGTCTTGCCCCTTTCCTGCGCGGCCCACGCGCGACAATGTATACCGGCCGCGCATGGACAGTGCGACAATACGCGGGTTTTTCAACCGCTAAGGCCTCAAACGAATTTTATCGAAAAAATATAGCCGCCGGCCAGACCGGGCTTTCGATTGCGTTTGATCTTGCAACCCATCGCGGATACGACTCGGATCATCCGCGCGTGGAAGGTGATGTCGGTAAAGCAGGCGTCGCCATCGACTCGGTTGAAGACATGAAAACCCTGTTTGACCAGATCGAGCTGGATAAAATGTCGGTATCGATGACCATGAACGGCGCGGTTCTTCCTGTAATGGCCATGTTTATTGTCGCTGCAGAAGAACAGGGTGTTAAGCCTGAGCAGTTATCTGGCACCCTGCAGAACGATATCCTTAAGGAGTTTATGGTTCGCAACACCTATATCTACCCGCCCGAACCTTCAATGCGCATAGTGTCAGATATCATCTCCTACACCGCCACGAATATGCCCAAATTTAACCCGATTTCTATCTCGGGATACCATATGCAGGAAGCAGGGGCGACCTGCCTTCAGGAGCTTGCGTTTACCATTGCCGATGGCATTGAATACGCCCGCGCCGCACGAAATAACGGGCTGGATATCGATGCGTTTGCGCCCCGCCTGTCATTCTTTTTTGCAATCGGCATGAATTTTTTCATGGAAATTGCCAAGCTGCGGGCAGCACGCGTATTATGGGCGGAATATATCGATAAACTGTTCAAACCGAAAAACCCCAAGTCGCTGATGCTGCGCACGCATTGTCAGACATCCGGCGTCAGCCTGACCAGCAAAGACCCGTATAACAACGTAGTACGTACCACAATCGAGGCCATGGCTGCGGTGCTCGGCGGCACGCAGTCATTACACACTAACTCGTTCGATGAGGCGCTCGCCCTGCCCTCTGAGACATCCGCGCGCATTGCCCGCAATACGCAGCTCATTATCCGTGATGAAACCGAGATGACCAAAGTAGTCGACCCCCTGGGCGGTTCGTACTATATTGAATCATTGACTCAAAGCCTGATCAACGAAGCGCGTAAAATTATTGACGAAGTCGAAGAAATGGGGGGCATGGCCCAGGCGGTTGTCAGCGGCATGCCTAAGCTTAAAATTGAAGAATCTGCTACCATACGTCAGGCGCGAATTGATAAGAATGAAGATGTCATCGTGGGCGTGAATAAATTTCAGTCGGATGATGAACAGCAGCTTGATGTACGGGTCATTGACAACCAGCAGGTTCGAGTGGGCCAGCTTAAGCAAATTGATGAAATCCGAAGTACGCGCAATGCGAGTGTGGTGAATTCCGCGCTCAAATCGCTCAGTGCGGCAGCAGAATCAAACAGCAACCTTCTCGAGGCTGCCATTGTTGCGGCTCGAGCACGAGCGACGCTGGGCGAGATTTCTGATGCACTGGAATCTGTATATGGTCGTCATCAGGCGCAGAACCAGTCGGTTGGAGGTGTTTACGGGCGGGCATTTGAACATAATGAGCAATTTATGGAACTGCAATCACAAATATGCGAATTTGAGGAAGAGCATGGAAGACGCCCGCGAATTCTGGTCGCAAAACTGGGGCAGGATGGGCATGACCGCGGCGCCAATGTCATTGCCACTGCGCTGGCAGATATAGGCTTTGACGTTGATCTAAGCCCCTTATTTCAGACACCTGAAGAAATCGTTCGCCAGGCACTGGACAACGATGTTCATATTATTGGAATATCAACCCAGGCGGGTGCGCACACCCAGTTGGTGCCCGAAGTGATGACACTACTCAAACAGCAAAGCATGAACGATGTCGTGGTGATTTGCGGTGGAGTAATTCCACCTCAGGATCACGCTGCCCTGTACGAAGCTGGTGTATCCGAAATTTTCGGCCCGGGCACCCACATACCCGATGCAGCTGCCAACTTACTTGACCATCTAAAATGACAGATATACTCCAGCAACTTGAAGATAAACGCGCCGCGGCCAGATTAGGTGGCGGGCAAAAACGCATCGATACACAGCATGCCAAAGGCAAACTGACCGCGCGCGAACGCATCGACGTTTTGCTGGATGAAGGCAGTTTCGAAGAATGGGACACCTTTGTCGAGCACCGCTGCCAGGACTTTGGCATGAATAAGAATACTATCCCCGGTGATGGCGTGGTCACGGGCCATGGCACGGTAAACGGGCGCCTGGTCTTTGTTTATAGCCAGGATTTCACCGTATTCGGCGGCTCGCTCTCGGAAACCAATGCCGAGAAAATTTGTAAAATTATGGACCAGGCCATCAAGGTACGAGCTCCTCTCATCGGAATCAATGATTCTGGTGGCGCACGCATTCAGGAAGGCGTCGCCTCGCTGGGTGGTTATGCCGAGATATTTCAGCGTAATGTGCTGGCTTCGGGCGTAATACCTCAGTTGTCGTTGATCATGGGGCCTTGCGCGGGAGGTGCCGTCTATTCTCCAGCCATCACTGATTTTATTTTCATGGTCCGTGATACTTCCTACATGTTTGTCACCGGGCCAAGCGTGGTAAAAACTGTGACACATGAAGAGGTAACCGCAGAAGAACTTGGTGGTGCGCACACCCATGCCACTAAATCCGGCGTCAGCGACGGCAGCTTTGAGAACGATATCGAAATCTTGATGATGTCACGAACCTTTATCGATTTGTTGCCGTCCAACAATACCTCTGGCGCCCCCTCCAGGCCATTTGATGATCCGGCTGATCGCACGGATTACTCGCTTGACACCCTGATCCCCGAAAATCCAAATGTGTCGTACGATATGTATGAAGTCATCAACAAAATTGTTGATGAGCAGCATTTCTTTGAAATCAAGCCGGATTACGCAAAAAATATCATTATAGGATTAGGCCGCATCGAGGGTGATGTGGTGGGTATCGTCGCAAACCAGCCCAAAGTTCTGGCCGGGTGCCTGGATATCAATGCCTCGGTTAAGGCCGCTCGTTTTATTCGCTTTTGCGATGCGTTTAGCATTCCTATTCTAACCTTTGTTGACGTGCCTGGATTCATGCCTGGAACCGATCAGGAGTTTGGCGGCATTATTAAACACGGCGCGAAATTGCTCTATGCGTATGCAGAATGCACCGTACCCAAAGTCACTATTATCACGCGCAAGGCCTATGGTGGCGCGTATGATGTCATGGCATCAAAACACCTGCGCGGCGATGTCAACTTTAGCTGGCCAAGCGCAGAAATTGCGGTAATGGGCCCTAAAGGAGCGGTCGAAATTATTTTCAGAGAAGACGCCAGGGACCCTGAGAAACTCGAGAAGCGTACGGAAGAGTATCGAGAAAAATTCGCCAATCCTTTTA
Organism: Gammaproteobacteria bacterium; assembly: GCA_030590945.1. Classification (GTDB taxonomy): domain Bacteria; phylum Pseudomonadota; class Gammaproteobacteria; order Arenicellales; family Poriferihabitantaceae; genus JAAELZ01. The sequence continues at coordinate 5,913 of JAUVBY010000010.1, forward strand.
TCGCGGGCAGCCGCGGATTCATTGACGATGTCATCTTCCCTCATTCCACGCGTCACCGCGTTGCGCGTTCATTAAACATGCTCAAAACCAAGAAACTTGAAAACCCGTGGCGCAAGCACGGCAATGTCCCCCTTTAGCTCTCTATCATGACACCCATGCCACTTTTTAAGAAAATACTGATCGCCAATCGTGGTGAAATCGCCTGCCGCGCCATGCGTTCGGCCACCAATCTCGGCATTGCAACCGTCGCAGTTTATTCAGAGGCCGACAGCCGAGCTAAACATGTCCGTGAAGCTGACGAAGCCGTATTACTCGGTGGTAACGCGCCCGCTGAAAGCTATCTGAACATCGAGAAGATTGTGAACGCCTGTAAACAGACCGGGGCCGACGCGGTCTACCCGGGTTATGGTTTTTTATCCGAAAATGCCGCATTTGCCATTGCCCTGGAAAAAGTAGGCATTACCTTTATCGGCCCGAATGTGCGTGCGATCGAAGCCATGGGGGACAAAATTACCTCCAAAAATATTGCGGAAAAAGCCGGTGTAAATGTCATACCCGGGCATACCGAAGTGCTCAAGGATGCAGATGAGGCGGTTAAAATTGCCAACCGTATCGGCTACCCAGTCATGCTCAAAGCCACCGCGGGTGGTGGTGGCAAGGGTATGCGCGTCGCCTTTAATGATAAAGAATGCGTCGATGGTTTCGCCCGCGCGCAAAGCGAAGGCCTGTCAAGTTTTGGCGATGATCGCCTTTTCATTGAAAAATATATCGAGCAACCGAGGCATATAGAGATCCAATTAATTGCCGATACCCACGGCAAAGTCATTACGCTCAACGCACGCGAATGCTCTATTCAGCGCCGCCACCAGAAAGTTATCGAAGAGGCACCCTCACCTTATATTACCCCTGATACGCGTCGAATCATGAGTGAACAGGCGGTATTACTGGCCAGGGCCGTTGATTATGTCTCTGCCGGTACGGTTGAATTAATCGCAGATAAAGACCAGAATTTTTATTTCCTGGAAATGAATACACGCCTGCAGGTTGAACACCCGGTCACCGAATTGATCACCGGCATCGACCTGGTGGAATTGATGATCCGCGTGGCTGCCGGTGAGGCCCTGCCCCTCGAACAGGAAGATGTACAACTCGAAGGCTGGGCGATCGAATCACGTATCTATGCTGAAAACCCGATGCGCGATTTTGTTCCCTCGATCGGGCGTCTTACGCGTTATGTAGAACCCGAACACAGCCAGATGGTGCGCGTGGATTCAGGCGTGGCCGAAGGTGATGAGATTTCGATGTACTATGATCCGATGATCTCTAAGCTCATCACCCACGCCCCGACGCGTGACCTGGCCATCGAAGCCATGCAACTGGCGCTGGATGAATATACGGTACAGGGCGTTGAAACCAATATTGGTTTTTTATCTTCGATTCTTCAGCAGCCTCGATTCATTGCCGGCGATCTGGATACCGACTTCATCTCAGCTTTGTATCCGGAAGGGTATGATGAAACCACCTGCGTGCCTGATAATGTTAATTCACTCATTCCGCTGGCCGCTACACTACACTACCGTTATGCCCTTCGGGCAGCCGAGCTATCGGGGCAGCTACGCCACCATGCCTACCAGGTTCCCACAAAATGGGTTGTGGTTGATGATGCCGGCGAACATCATCCGGTGGATATTTGCCAGGATGAAAAACAAACCCGAATAGAATACTTTGGAAAACACTATTTCATTAAAGACCAATGGACGCCCGGGCAACCGCGTTATCGTGGTGAGATTAATGGCCAGCCAGTGGCCGCGCAGGTGAAGCGCGAGCAGTACCGCTATGTAATCTCGCATAAAGGGTACAGCCTCAATGCCTGCGTTTTGACTCCGAATGTTGCCAGACTATCTCGATTAATGCCGGAAAAGAAGGCGCTCGACCTGTCCAAATTCCTGCTTTCGCCCATGCCCGGTTTGCTCATTGGCCTCAAAGTAAAAGCCGGGGATCGAATTGACCAGGGAGATGAGCTGGTTATAATTGAAGCAATGAAAATGGAAAACTCAATCCGCGCTGAGAATGATTGTATTATAAAAGAAGTTTTCTGTGATTCAGGCTCTACACTGGAAGTGGATCAGAAAATTCTGGAATTTGAGTAAACCTATACAAATTCTGCCCGGAAAATGAGCACTAAACAGGAACTCGCGGCCAAGCTACTTGAGGGAGATCGCCGCGCGCTCTCAAAAGCCATTACTCTGGTTGAATCCAGCCATGCGCAAGATCGGGAAACCGCTCTGGCGCTACTCGATTCAATCATGCCCCACACAGGCAAAGCACGCCGAATAGCGATTTCGGGAAGCCCCGGCGTCGGAAAATCTACGTTCATTGAAGCTTTCGGTGAGTACCTTATTAATGCCGGCAAGCGCGTGGCCGTGCTCAGCATCGACCCCAGCTCCAGCCTGACCGGTGGCTCAATCCTGGGTGACAAGACACGCATGCCCATGCTGGCAAATAACCCGGCAGCCTATGTTCGCCCTACGCCCTCAGGCAGTATGCTGGGCGGTGTAGCCAGGCGCACTCGTGAAGTCATCGCGCTGTGTGAAGCCGCCGGGTACAATACGATTCTGATCGAGACGGTAGGGGTCGGGCAATCAGAAACCGAAGCAGCCAATATGAGTGATTGTTATTTACTATTGCTGCAACCGGGCAGTGGCGACAGCCTGCAGGGAATTAAAAGAGGCATCATGGAACTGGCAGACCTGATTATTGTCAACAAAGCAGACGGCGTTTTGCTCAGTTCAGCGCAAGAATCTGCCACACAATATATGCGCGCACTCAGCCTGATGCAGGAAAGAATGCCCGGCTGGCAGTGCCCTGTCGTTTTATGTTCCTCGACCGAAAAAACCGGCCAGAGTGAAACCAGCGCTCAAATTGATGCCTATTTTTCGCATGCGCAAGCATCCGGAGCCTTCACGCAAAAGCGTCTCGCACAAAAACTTTACTGGCTGGAAGACGAGACAATTGCTGACCTGGTAGATCGCTTTAAGCGAGATAAATCGATACAGGCGCGCTACGCAGAGGCCGTAAAACAACTCGAGTCGGGACGTTCTCCGGCCAGAATTGCATCAGAATTTGTATCTCTCCTTCTTAATAACTCCCAAAAATCATGATCGGAAAACTTAACCATATTGCCATTGCTGTTCCAGATCTCGCTAAAGCCACCGAGTTTTATCACGATGTGCTCGGTGCCCGCGTAAGTGACCCCCAGGACCTGCCCGAGCACGGCGTTACCACGGTGTTCGTTGAACTTGACAACACCAAACTGGAATTACTCTACCCTTTGGGTGAAAAGTCGCCCATTAAAAAATTCCTGGAGAAAAACACCGCGGGTGGTATTCATCACTATTGCCTGGAAGTTGAAGACATTGACGCGGCAATTTCACAAGCCAGAGCACATAATATACGCCTGCTGGGCGACGGTTTGCCCAAAATCGGCGCCCACGGTAAGCCGGTGATATTTATACACCCCAAAGATGCCCTGGGATGTCTGCTGGAATTTGAAGAAGTTTGATTAGCCCTGGCTAATTAGGCTCACAAAACTGGATATAGATCTCGTCATTGAGGCGCGTACTCAATAGCACCGGAGCGCAACTCGACCCACCGGCAATTATTTCGATCGTATTGGTATCGATCACCTCTATGTCTACAAATGGCCTGTCCCGATACTTCAAGCCCACATTTTCAAAAGGTGTAGAATCGTGCGCGTCGGGCTCCCTATACAGGATAAAATGATTCTCGGCGACCGAAACCTGGTTAACCGCCCCTTCTACAGCATAAACCGGCACGGGCAGCTGTGTAGTATAAAACTCCGCGGTATAGCGTCTAAATGCGCCATCCAGCAGCACATCGATATGATAGCGATAGTGTGCCCCCCACTTAAGACGACGAAGCGGAAACCAGGCGAACTGATGACTAGTAAATTGACCATTGATGTCGGTTGTTTCATCAATTTGTCGAATCTGTGCTACCGGTGACCACTTACCGTGTGCAGACATGTCTTCCAACTCCAGCCCGAAACCCATTACAGATATGGATTCGATCGTTTCCGAGTTAAATTGAATCGAAATCGGATAACCCGTCATAAGCAGATCGGGAGTCGGATGCGGCTCTTCGTCATAAAACACGGGTTGTATGTTGCTTGTGCCGTCGGCAGGCCAGAAAACCGCATCCGGGCGGCTTAACAATGCGTTTGAATTCAGAGCGCCAAAATATTCCGACTTTATTTGAAAATTATTGCTGCACAAACTGTAATACTTACCAGAGCCGGTATCCACCAATGCCTCGGGTAAATTTTCGCAATATGCCTGATACCAGTCGGCGTGCACCTGAACCAGTGGAGAACAAATCTCATAGGAACTACCAGTATGCTGATAAATAACCGAAGGCCTGCTTGACTGGCATGCTCGTTCAAACCAGTCGGCACTAATTTTGAGGCCATTACCACAGGCATCGTAATATCGGCCTGCGCCTTTCAATACAGCGCCCTTCGGTGGTATCTTACAAACCTTTTGCATAAACTCGCTGTTTAGCATCGCGCCATTAGCGCAGCGACTGGGGAAGGGTTTTGTAAAGTATGCAGTTTCAGGCAAATTTGCACACATGCTTTGAAAGGCAGACGCTTTCATTTTTCGGCCCAGGCAATTATGTGCAGCTTTAATTTGAGCTGATTCAATCTGCTCACCACACACCTGCGATAAATCTTTTCGGCCCATGTTATAAACATATCGTGTGCCAGCTTGCGCTATACCAATTTCGTCGATTTGCATATCTAAAAACGCAAAACGATGATATATGGCCGACATTAAACTGGAAATTGATTCCTGCTGCGAAACGTTTCCAAGGCTCACATTCTCGAGAACCTGGGAATGAGGATATCTAAAATATTGCGCCCGTTCGGGTGCCAGATGGCCGGTAAACCCGGGCAAGTTTTCCTGTTCCTCATGCGCAGAAACCGGTGCACGGCTAGCTGGCTGCATATAACGCTCAATATATTGCGCGTGCGCCTGGGCCGCCTCCTGCAGCTGTGGTGATTGTGTCAATACCGGCAGTCCCGCAGTACTGCGTATCACGTTTATGTCGTCTATTGCTGCAGCGCTCGCACCTACTGAGGTGCAAAATAGAATTAGAAACAGTAGCTTCCTTACTAACATAAAACCGCTCACTAATTAACTTTTACAACCAGCCTTAGCTGACCGTCCTGTATGGTATTAATAAATATCGGTCGGGATGCCTTGCCGTCTGCATTGATTGAAAACTTTGAAATAATTCCCTGATGATTTTCCAGGGACCGGATATTCCGGTTTACACAAAGTCCATTGCCCGGATCAAGGCAGCGATTGATCGCAACCTTCATGACCTGGTACGCCTCAACACCCAGCGCCGTATCGGTACTGGGTTGATCACTAAACATCTGATCATAATAATCGGCCAGCCGCTTAACAAAGTTTGCCACGCTCACAAATTCATTGGTATGGCTGAATACATCGGTGACATATATTCCATTCAACTCATCCAGGCGATCAGGATATTTTTGCAATACGGTGGCGAGCAGACCATCCGCGGCCATGATTTCGGGCGCCCAGCCCAGCTCATTTGCCGTTTCCAGTACATGAAAAACCTGCTCTGCGCCAAGCGGTATATACAATACCTGTGTCTTTCTCGTTTTTAGCCCCGCCAGTGCAGTTTGATCAAACTCTGAAAAAATCGAAAATGCATCGACTCGACCTCCTGCCAGCTCAAACGTGGTCCTGAAAACCTGTGCCAGATAACTGGAATACGGGTCGCTTTCATCAAACCACACCGCCGCTGTTCTTAATGCCAGTTCATCCAGTACAAATAATGCGGCAGACTGCGCCTGTCGTTCATCATCAAAACTAAGCTGACTAATAAAGTAGACTTCTTCCGTAACCGCAGGGTGCGTTGCGATCACAGCGAGAGTCGGCACACCCAGGGCATTAATATTTTGTTTGGCCTCCAGTACGGTCTTGCTGTCAGCACCGAGTAAAACGGCCGATATATGATCCTGTTTGATATGCTCGTTTATGATTTCTGTGATGCCCCTGATAGGCGTATCTCCAGCGCCCATATTCTCTATATATACAACTTCCAGCTGATCGCCATTATCCAGCAAGGGATCAGCCGCATTGGCCGCGAGTATACCTTCAAGTATATCCTGATCTTTATATGCTTTTTCACTACTCCCATCACCCACAAACGCAATTTTAATGACCTTACCTGAAACTTGCGGTTTTACAGCAATATCATCGCAGCCTGATATCCAGATGCTCAAAAAGGCCACAACACACCACTTTCTAAAGATATTCATTTAGAGTATGTACGTGATAGTGGCTCGAATGAGTAGCTTTCGATCCGTGGTATTTCTGATTTTTCCTTTTAATATATCGAGATCCAGCCGGGTCAAACTATCGCGCGCCACGATCTCCATTTCAATCACATCTGCACCCCCTTGCTTGTAACGCTTCGTTTGTTTGATGATCAGGTATTTACCGTTCACCAGAAAACGTTCTTTTTTCCAGGCTGATTCAGCTCTCACGTTTTCAACAATTTTCTCGTAGCTAAGATAGAGAGGAACGCTAATCAATGCCAGCGTCAACACCACGTAGATGAAACTTTTCCTGGATTTTATGGCAGCTGAGTATCCCAGCACTCTGAAGACCAAAGCAGCTGATAATATAATGCCGACTAAATTTGTAAAAAACAGCAGAAATGCCTGACCGAAATAATTAAGATCTAAACGCCCCAGACCCACCCCCGCCACCGACAACGGCGGCACCAGTGCAACAGCGATGGCAACCCCCGCGAGCCCGGACAGCATTTTTTTATCGGATTTAGTGTATGCAGCCGCGATGCCCGCAAAAATAGCGACGGCAAGATCCAGCAGGCTTGGGTTTAGCCTGGCCGACATTTCTGCGGTAACCAGCGCGCTTGGTAACAAATACGAAAACAATGCAGACGCACCCAGGGCGATGAGTATACCGGCGGCAATGGTTTTGGCAGACTGAAGGTATAAATCATAGTCAGAGCGCAGCATGCCCATAGCCAATGACACGATGGGTGCCATCAACGGTGCCAGCAACATCGCGCCAATTATCACCGAGGAACTATTAAGAAATAAGCCGACCGTCGCCAGCATAGTACTCAGGAACATTAATGTCAGGTAGGACACATCTAGACGCGCGTCCTGCCTGAGCACCACAAACAAATCTTTAAAGCGCTCTTCTGTTGCGTAGGGAAAGAAGGGAACTTTCTTTCTCATCGCTTTAATTTTCTCATTGCCCATCGGCAAATTGCTTAACTCAATACGCTCAGACGTATCAATTTTAGCTGTGTTAGCGATGTTTGGGGCCCGGTTAACTTTCAGAACCAGGGGTTGAACTTTGCATGTAACCGGAGTCTTACTCGCTGCCGTGCCATCAATATCCAGCTGCAATATTTTTGATGTCTCGATCGTCAACTCCCGGGTTTTGATGTATCCCAGCGTGTCCGGTAATTTCTGAATTGTTATATGGCCTTTTAACACTCTGTACAGAAACCCAAGATATCTCATCACAGAAGATGGCGCGGCTACGAGTAATGAAACCATCCCATCAATTTCATTTTCATCGGATCCAATCAGGCGGGTGGTAAAATTATCCGCAGCGTGAGTCACAATAACGCAGCCGCTTGCTGCGGTGTCTATCGGCTTTTGATTCGGCAATGTAAAGGTGAAGCCGAGTAGTCGAATACGCCTTAAATCTGATATAAATTGCCTGAAAAGGCGAAACCGACTCTCGCCTTCGCCCATTTCTGCAACCGGCACACGCCCCATTCTCGCGCCAAACAATACAATTTGATCATTGCAACGAATCAAATCTATGGCTTGCTGATTTTTTTGTAATGCCAGATCGACCTGATGCTCTTCATCTCCCGGCAGCCCAATATAATATTGCAACTTTTTTTGATCTTTGTCAGGCAGAATACCCAGGCTAATATCGAGCTGAAGTGCAATTTCAATCACCGCCTTTAGATGCGCAAGTGTCGCGCATACGACTAGATGCTCGATGGCTGGATCAATGTTATGCGCTGACTCCAGGAAATGGTCTATAGACTGAGCCCGGATATCTATATCCGGCTTGAATTGCCTTAGCTCCTCAATTCTGGTTGCATTTTCTCCATCATAAACAAAAAGCGCATTCTGCACGTATTCTATGTTTTGCTCTTTCATAATATACTTCGTCAAGCTGATCGAGCGTAGAGTGAGTAAGGTGCATTTTTTCGCATTATTTATAGTAACACGATGCTGCTAAGTCAGCATCCATCTGCGCGCCAAATTTAATGCAGGCACAAAAAAAGCGCTGCGATGCAGCGCCTTTTTTATGCTAAAAACTGCGTATTAATTAACGAATTTTTCAGCCTGATCGGTATTATGTGCCTGACCGTCTTTATATCCTGCTTCATAAGCATCGTTTACGCGCTGTTCTTCGCGCTCAGGGTTTTCCAGGTAACCACCTGCCCAACCAATGAAGTAGTCGTTGTTAACACCCATAGTTTGCAGTTTCGACAAGGTATCGTAATATTCTTTATCCATCGTTATCTCCGAAAGAAAGCCAAATTAGTTCAAGAAAGGCTATTGTAAGGCAAGCCTGACCGGTACGGAATTCTCCACATCTGTCATATCGCAGCGCAAATGAGATAAAAACGATATCTATTTTGGACAGTGTATTAACACAATCTGTGAACAAAATATCTTTTAGAAGCAATAGGCATCCAGCCCAACCGCTTGATTGGCATCGAGTTGTTCACGTATCGCACAACGTTGACGGGCAATAGTTAAAATCAACCTGATGCTCCCCGTACCCGCATAACTCGCGGGTAATTCCTGACGCGCAAGCCTGGCAGCGGCCGCATCGGCATATGGCCCCAGCAATAAGAACGCCCATTGTTGATGATTAATCCTGGTGGTGTAAAGATGAGCTTGATCACGAAAAATGGCCTCTCTTGAAATAGTGTGCGCCTTTTCAATATTCCGCAAACTAAAAAGTTGAATTGCGTAGGCATTCTTATCCTGCGTAAATAACCAGGTATTCTCGTTGACAGCGGTCTGTAGTATCTTGTCTGGCCCTGCAATTACCCCTTTAACCGTTTTAGAATCCTCTAATGCCACCACTTGCACCCGGTTGTCTGAATTGTCGCGAGGCTTATATTTGACTGGCGCCGGTGATGCCGGAGTATTATTGCTAACTGCAACGGGCGCGACGGCGGCCTCCAATTCCTTCTGCCAGGCTGCTTTTAGCTGCGGAGCTGTTTCACCTGAATACGCAAGATTTTTCGCCTCAATCCAGCCATGTCGTGGCAGAACTGAGGGTGCGCGTTTACTCGCAAACTCATTGACGATGAAATTACCGCTTGCTGCGCTAACCTGAGCTTTGCTGCCTTTTATTTTATTTACCTTGAGCAAGGTTCCCGGCAAAAGTTGGCCTATTTTTCTAGAAAAGTTTACAAGGGTATAAATATCAACCGGCCGATTTGCGCTACGTATTATATAATCCTGTTGAACAGGACGTCCATCACGTACAAGTTGCATTTTAATCGTAGCCCGACTGCTATTGGACGGGCTTGCAGCAACAGAGCGCTTACCGGCATTTGACGTATCCGGACCAGGCAATGCCTTTGTTTCGGAACCCGACTTTTCTGCAAACTGGCGTTCAAGTTGCTTTATCTCATCCGCGTTCTCTTCCAGGAACCCCTGTGCACGTTTATCTTTTTGCAATGCTGCCTGGTGAATCAGGGCCAAACCACCGTGTTGATCCGAATAGCCTTCAATACCCAGATACAAAGCCCGACCGTAATTAAATTGTGCCTGTGCGTAACCGCCTTCGGCGGCACGCTTCCACCACAATAATGCCTCCTCTGTATTTTTCTCAACTCCTATGCCGCTGAGTGCCATATGCCCCAGGTTGTACTGGGCCTCGACATGATTTTGATTGGCCGCTTTCAAAAACCAGGCGCGCGCCTGATCGACATTTGTTTTAATACCCTGGCCTTCCAGATACAGAACACCCAGATTATACTGAGCCTCGGCATTCCCTTCATACGACCCGAGACTCCAGGCATCAAATGCACGCCTGTAGTCACCTTCCTGAAATGCCTCGACCCCCAGCACATAATTGGATGACCTGCCAACCACTTCCTGCGCAGCAACAGTATGTATAAATACCGTAAAAAACAGCATCGGAAATACGAATTTGAAAATAAAGGCAGGCACCTTCAAACCTTTAGTCTGAATCAGACGCATCTTTTCTCCAGTCCTGAAAAGTACCTGCCTGAATCTGTGTACGCATGGTCGCCATTAGATGTTGAAAATAATGGATATTATGCAACGAACACAAGCGCGCAACCAGCATTTCCTGCTTATGATACAGATGGCGAAGATAGGATCGGGAATAATGCTGACAGGTATAACAGTCACATTCAGGGTCTAACGGCCGTGTATCGAGTCGATTTACGGCATTACGTATCTTAACCACACCCTCAGATGTGTATAACCAGCCGTTACGCGCATTACGCGTTGGCAAAACACAATCAAACATATCGATTCCCGCCGCAACACCGTTGACCAGGTCCGCCGGTGTGCCAACCCCCATCAGGTAGCGTGGTTTATTCTCGGGTAAATTCGGCGTGCTGAACGCCAGAACATCTGCCATTTCCTGTTTAGTTTCACCTACCGACAGACCGCCCAGGGCGTATCCATCGAAATCAATTTCGCGCAGCCCGCGTATTGAGGCCGTGCGTAAATCTTTAAACATGCTACCCTGAACGATTCCAAATAAAGCGCCATCACCCTGGTAAGCCTGCTTACAACGCGCAGCCCACCTCAATGACAGCTGCATGGATTCCTCTGCCTGCGTATGCGTGGCCGGGTACGACGTACACTCATCAAAGGCCATTACAATATCGGACCCGAGTTCGGTTTGAATCTGCATCGACTCTTCCGGCCCCAGAAATACTTCACGCCCATCAATAGGTGAGCGAAAGCGAACGCCTTTTTCGGTCAATTTACGCAGTTTTGATAAACTCCATACCTGAAAACCGCCCGAATCTGTCAGAATTGGCCCGGGCCAGTTCATAAAATCATGCAAATCACCATGCGCTAAAACGACTTCCGTCCCCGGTTGCAGCATCAAATGAAAGGTATTACCCAAAATAATTTGCGCGCCCGTTCCAGCCACCTCTTCGGGTGTCAGTGATTTAACCGTTCCATTCGTACCAACCGGCATAAAGGCAGGAGTATCGACCTGTCCCCGATCAAACTGTAGCTGCCCGCAACGGGCCTGTCCTTCTACCGCTGATAATTTAAATTTCATTTGGATACTGTAAAGGTGGAGTAACTACATGGCTGCCATGCGTAATAAGCATGGCGTCACCATAACTAAAAAAGCGATAGCGCGCGGCTACAGCGTGGTGATACGCCGCCCGGATACGTTCGGTGCCTGCAAAAGCTGAAATCATCATCAGCAAGGTTGACCTGGGTAGATGAAAATTGGTCAGCAGGCTATCCACCACCCTGAATTTATATCCCGGGTATATAAAAATATCAGTCGGCCCTTTAAATGCTGATAAGGTCTCGCCCTGCGACGCACTTTCAAGCGCTCTTACCGTGGTAGTGCCCACCGCTATAACCCGCCCGCCTGCTGCTTTACAACGCATCACCTGCTCAACCAGCTCATCATTGACCTCTATCCATTCCTTGTGCATCGCATGTTGTTTAATATTCGCGACCTTCACCGGTTGAAAAGTGCCAGCTCCTACATGCAGGGTGAGCCGCGCCGTATCAACGCCTTTTTCGCTTAGTCGTTGTAGCATATTCACATTAAAATGCAAGCCTGCGGTCGGCGCAGCGACTGCGCCTTCTGCCTGTGAATACACTGTTTGATAGCGTTCGTTATCCTGTTCTTCGGCGGCACGTTTGATATAGGGCGGCAAGGGCATATCACCCAGGCGATGAAACACATCAAATTTGTCGTTGTGATCGGCATTCAGCATCTTAAACTTGAAGAAAGCCCCTTCACGTGACCTGAACTCAAGTTCAGCTTTGTTTTTTATATACAGAACCTGCCCAGGTTTAAGCGGTTTATTGCTTCGTGCCAAAGCCAGGAAGTCACCGTTTGCCAGCATCCGTTCCAGCATAACTTCTACCTTCCCGCCGCTGGGTTTATAACACTGAAGCCGGGCCGGCACCACCCGCGTATTATTGACAACCAGCAGGTCGCCCGGCTCACAATAATCCGCGAAATCAGAGAACTGTCTATCCTGAAAATCCAGGTTGCTCTGGCCAAGCACTAGCAACCGGGCCCCTTCGCGGGTTTTACAGGGCGTCTGCGCAATAAGAGCAGACGGCAGCTCGTAGTCAAAATCGTCGGTTAACAAAAAACCATCCCGCTGCGGTACCTGAACATTTTAAGACGTTTTGGCGAAACCGCTAGTTTAAAAACAAAACAGCAACGCGCCTGTTGAGTAATCGGCCCTTTGCCAGCGTATTGTCACCCAATGGTCGACGTTCTCCGTATCCAAGGGCTTTCACTCGATTTGATTCAATGGCCTGCCCAATAAGGTGATTTGCTACGGCATTAGCACGCAACTGCGACAAGCGTAAATTCGAATTCGCAGAACCTGTGCTATCTGTATAACCATTCACCTGAATGCTGAGTTCCGGGTTCTGGTTTAGATGCGCAACCAATGCATCCAGCGTTTGAATGGAATGCTGTTTAATTTCGGCTGAGCCCTGATCAAATTCCAAACCTTCGATGACCCATTCATTTGACGCTGCAAACCGGGCAGGTGTTTTGTTCTGCAGGTTATCTGGCACCACCTCAAGCTGTTGCCGCTCAGCGAGCAGGTTTTCGATTACCTCATTTGCGGTGCCTAATTCTACTTCCAGTTGTTGAAACAGCGCCTGATTGCTTTCCAGCTGTTCTGCCGCAAGATTAGACCTGGCGGTATTTTCAAATGCAGACGTTTTAATTTTCTGATTATTGTTCTGTATTTCTTTTAGCTGGTTTTCCGCCTGTATGCGCGATTCATTTTCTTGATCGAATTGGTTTTGTAAGGTATCGAGACGTATTTTCAACGCCGCCAGCTGATCACCCCGATCCGCAAGTTGTCTGGCATGTAATTCCTTTAGTTCCAATAACTCATTAAATTCATCCGGCGTAGGCCGCTCCTGGCTTTCGCCACCACCGACAGATTTATCTATGCGCTGCACGCGTGTCCGAAGGGCCTCATAATCTACCGTCAACTTAAGAATTTGCGATATAGCCTTATCCAGCGCCAATTGAAGCTCAACGCCTTCTTGTGTTGAAAGCATTGGTGCCTGCAGAGTCTCAGGGCGTGAGGTATTCGCCCGGGGTTGAGCTCCCTGGATGGTGTATGAAAAGCCATCAAAATTTGGTACCTTCGCCTGAGCAAATGCTCTTTCAGAGAACACAGTAACCATGGCTGCCCACAACAATAATATACGAAAAAAGGACATCAAAGGTCTTATCTAGATTAAAAATTAGTTGGAAAAACAAGCGCGTAGTTTACCACGATGAACATAAAATTCTTTTCAATTACCCGTCTCAAAGCGGCGGACATTGGAAGCTAAATTACACCAACTTCATTTGGCAGATTATCCCGAAAACGCGGAACAACGTTTTGCTGTCAAACCGGTTTCATACCATTGTGGTGCTTCGCCCCAAAAGATATTACGCGTCACGGACAGGCTCACATCCGTATCTAGAGAACCCGCAGGTATAAATAAGGTGCTTTCACTTACGTTCATAAATGGTAAACCTGAACCACAATCCTGACAGAAAACATGCGTAAATTCACGCCCGGTCGATGCATCATAACGCACGACCCGGTTCTCACCGCTCAGCCACCGGATGGGTGCAGGTTCCGTTAATATATTTGCGGCGTGCGCCGAGCCGGTTAATTTCCGGCATTGCTTGCAATGTCAAAAGTAGAACTTCTTCACTTGCGCCTCGATCGCGTAGTGAACGGCTTCGCACAGACAGCTTCCAGTAAATTTCATCATGTGGTTCGGGTAATGACCGTATTGAGCGTTGCCTGAATCATTTCAAGCGCCCCCGCGAGCAAGCCGGCAAACTCCAACTGGCCCTGACTATCCGAAATTAAATCCTGGCGAATCTCTATCAGGACATGCGGGTAGTGATTTGATTCTGCGTGTGTTCTTACCGTATAACCTAGTGGGTTGCAGGCATGATACGGTTCGTTTTCACCCACATGATAATCCGTATTTTCGCGTAAATAATCGATTAACAGACTTGCAACACCATCGTCCCCTTCCCATAACACGCCAATTTCCCAGGGGCGTTCAAAACCCTGAAATATGGGAGTATAACTGTGAACCGACAAAATCAAAGGCATGGAAAAATGACGGAGCAAATAGCTAATCGCGTGATTGATCGCCATATGATAGGGAATGAATAATTCCTCCACACGCAGCATTCTATCGGCTGCACTAAGTGATTCATTGCCCGGAATGACCACACCATCGCTGATGCTGGGAATGGAATCATGTGCCGTTAAAAAGCGGTTTGGGTCCAACACCAGTCGCGAAAAACCAGCCAGTACAGCCATCACTTTCATATTGCCCGCCATATATCGGCTGACGCCGGCTGCACCAATATCGTATGCGATATGTTTCTGCAGGTGCGGTTGATCTATGCCCAGCCCATTCAGAGCGAGCGGCACATAATTACTGGCGTGGTCGCACACGATCAGTACCGGACTGTCAGACCGGGAATTATTGATGATCTCGAACGGCAGTGAATCTTCAGCAGTAAGCAGTTGATGTTCTTTAGTACATCCGGTCATAGTGGTTGGTCAATTCGTCGCACTTTGCAAAATAAAGTCCGCCAGACGGCGAACCAGTTCACTGGGATTATCACTTAAAAAATGCAAAGATACGCGGGCATTTTTGAGCCTGGGTAATAAATTTGACTGTTTAATGATTTTGAGACCACTCGGCACGGTACTCTTAGCCAGTGCTGTCACGCCCAATCCGGCCATGACAGCCGCACGTATGCCTCCATAGCTGGATCCCGTATAAACGATCTGCCAGCGGGTTGACGCATTATTCAGGGTTTCCAGCATTCGATCCCGATACATACAACCCTGCGGCGCTACAATCAATGGCAAGTACCCCTGCTGCTCGAACCGGGCATCACTGCTTTGCACCCAAACCAGTTCCTCTGTCCAGGCCGCCGAGGCGCGCGCCTGGCTTTGCTCATTAAAGGCAACCACCAGGTCCAGTTGCTGCGTTGCCTGTTCATTCAGTAAATTACGCGACAACTGGCTGACCACCTCAAGGCGAACATCAGGGTAACGCCGGGTAAACCCTGCCAGGATTTGCGGCAGGTATGACATTGCAAATTCGTTGGGAATGCCCAGGCGTACCGTTCCGGATAACTGCGATTGTTGTAAACGATGTTGTAATTCATCGTTGAGGCCCAGAATTCGCCGCCCGTAATCCAGTACCAGTTCACCGGTCTCAGTCAGCGCCACATCGCGACTGGAACGGCGTATCAACTCGCTACCCACCATAGCTTCAAGACGCTTGATCTGCAAACTCATGGCGGGTTGAGAACGCCCGATAATACTGCCTGCCTGGCTGAAACCACCATGTTCAACCACCGCTACAAAACTGCGTAATAAATCTGTCGGGAAATTCTGCATACCAAATTTCAAAGTTATTGATCATTGAATATCGTATTTATAATATAAATACCACAATTTCAACTATTCATTTAATTAAATTCTATATATGCACTATATTCAGCTGTATATATTACTATCCAGGCGCTTAATCTTATGACTGAATCCATTCAAACCACCGCCCTGACCGCACTGCACATCGAAAACGGCGCTAAAATGGTGCCATTCGCGGGTTATTCCATGCCCGTTCAATATCCAGATGGCGTATTAAAAGAACACCTGCATACGCGCGCGAAAGCTGGCCTGTTCGATGTATCACACATGGGTCAGGCGCTGATCACGGGGCAGGACGCCGGCGCAGCGCTGGAACAGCTTATTCCCATTGATATTCAGGATTTAGCCACTGGTGAGCAACGCTATGGCTTTTTTACCAATTCGGCGGGCGGCATTGAAGATGATCTGATGGTATCGCGTTGGCCTGAAGGCATAATGGTAGTGGTCAATGCCGCATGCAAAGTAAATGATTTCGCTTATCTTGCGGCCAATATGCGAGGAGATGCCAAACTAAATATTCTTGAGGACCTGGCATTGATTGCTATTCAAGGTCCGTCCGCTAAAGATGTGCTGGCCAGATTGGGCCATGATATAAACGATATGGGTTTCATGCAATGCCGTGAAATAGACATTAAAGGTATCACCTGCCGTATGAGTCGCAGCGGTTATACCGGTGAAGATGGTTTTGAAATTTCTGTGAGCAACGACCATGCTGACGCGCTTGCGCGTATCCTGCAGGCGGATCCAGATTGTGCCTGGATCGGCCTTGGCGCGCGCGACAGCCTCAGACTTGAGGGCGGCATGTGCCTGTACGGGCACGACATTGATACCACCACCACGCCGATTGAAGCCGCAATTGGTTGGGCAATTTCACCGGCCAGACGCAATGGCGGTGTTCGAGAAGGCGGCTTCCCTGGCTCAGATATCATTTTAGCGCAGATGCCGGCGAAAATTTCGCGTAAGCGCGTGGGCCTGAAACCCACTGGTAGAGCGCCCATACGCGAAGGAACAGAGATTTATGATCAGCAGGAAAACCGAATTGGCACGGTTACCAGCGGCGGTTTTAGCCCTAGTTTAAGTAAGCCTATTGCCATGGGCTACATAAACAAGCAAAATGCCAAGACGGGCACGATCGTTTTTGCTAAGGTACGCGGCAAGTTACTTGAGATGGAAGTCAGTTCATCTGTCTTCGTCGCAAACAATTTTTACCGACTCTGAGAGGATTAAAATGAGTGAAACCAGATACACAGAAGATCACGAATGGGCAGAACTGGATGGCGAGGTGCTAACCATCGGCATCACCGACTATGCGCAAGGCCAGCTGGGCGACATCGTATATATTGAATTGCCAGAAGTGGGTCGCACCCTTGACCAGGGAGAGGAAACCGTTGTGGTTGAATCCGTAAAAGCTGCAGGTGACGTGAAATCGCCTGTCACGGGCGAAGTGATCGAAATCAATGACGTGCTAAATGATGAACCTGAACTGGTCAATCAGGATCCAGAAAATGAAGGCTGGATTTTTAAGATGAAAATGATGGAACCTGAGCAATACGCACAAATGCAGGACAAAGACAGCTATACGAAATTTGTAGACTCGCTTTCCTAAGAAGCCAACCACCTGAGTACAATTGGCTAACGGACCGGGTAAGCCGAACAGAGGACGCCCTGCATCTTATCTGAGCCCATACGGGCTGACACGAATTTACTAGAGACACACACCGATGCCACAACTATTTTCTGCACGCCACCTTGGGCCTAATACTGACGAGAAATCAAGCATGCTCAAGGCGCTGGGGCTGGATTCTATTAATCAGCTCATTGATCAAACGGTCCCCGCTTCCCTGCCCCGTACCGGCGACCCGCGTATAGGGGAAACCCTGAGTGAGGAACAGGCGTTGCAAACGCTCAGTGATCTCGCTGATCAAAACGAACTCAAGGTATGCATGATAGGCTGTGGTTACCACGGTACCCGCTTGCCCGCGGTCATTCGCCGTAATGTGCTGGAAAACCCGGATTGGTATACCGCCTATACGCCCTACCAGCCTGAAATCAGCCAGGGTCGCTTAGAAGCCCTGATGATTTTTCAGCAAATGATCATGGACCTGACAGGCATGGAGATTGCCAATGCCTCACTGTTGGATGAAGCGACCGCTGCGGCCGAGGCCATGACCATGTCGAAGCGCCTTTCCAGGAATAAAAGCGATCTTTATTTTATAGACGAAAATACGCACCCGCAAACCATTCGCGTGATGCAGACACGCGCCGCACCCCTGGGGATCGAGTTGTTCATCGGGGACCCCAAAACTCAGTTAGCTGACAAAGACGTCTTTGGCGCATTATTTCAGTATCCCGGTACCACCGGCGCAATTGTTGATTTCAGCGACGAAATAAGCGCTGTACAATCGAAAAAGGCCTTTGCCACGCTGGCGGCCGATATAATGGCGTTGACCTTATTAAAATCGCCTGCTGAAATGGGTGCCGATATCGCCGTTGGCAGCACCCAGCGCTTTGGCGTACCCATGGGCTACGGCGGCCCGCATGCTGCCTACTTTGCCACGCGTGACAGTTACAAGCGTTCCGTTCCCGGTCGCCTGATCGGCCTGTCAATCGATGCACAGGGCCACCCGGCTTACCGCATGGCCCTGCAAACCAGAGAACAGCATATACGCCGCGAAAAAGCGACCAGCAACATCTGTACCTCGCAGGCGCTATTGGCAATTATCGCTGCGTTATACTGCGTTTATCACGGCGCTGACGGCGTCAGGCGGATTGCGGAACGCATCAATCGTTTAACGCGTATGCTCGCAGACAAACTCAAGCAAATTGATATACAACTTGTACATCAACACTATTTTGATACCTTGCTGGTACACGTGCCCGGGCAGGCCGGCAATGCTGTCAACGCGGCGCTGGAGCACGATGTTAATATCCGCTACATCGATGAGAATCACGTCAGCATTGCGCTGGATGAAACGCATGATGAATCGCATATAAACCAACTGGTCAACGCCTTTGCATCCCCCTTTCGAAATTCAAGGGATATGGTAAATAATCAGACGCCGGCGAGCAGTTTACCCGACGCCCTGATGCGCAAAAGCACGTATTTCAGTCATCCGGTATTTAACCAGCACCGAAATGAAACATCGATGATGCGTTTTTTACGTGGCCTGGCCAGAAAAGACATCACCCTGGCACGTGCGATGATCCCTCTGGGTTCCTGTACCATGAAACTAAACTCGGCCACCGAAATGGATTCCGTGTCGAATCCACGGTTCGCCGCATTGCACCCTTTTGTACCTCGTGATCAAGCCGCCGGATATCAGCAAATCATCCAGGATTTATCCGATGATTTGTGCGAAATCACCGGTTACGATGCCTTTTCCATGCAGCCGAACGCCGGATCTCAGGGCGAGTTCAGTGGCCTGCTCTCGATCCATGCCTATCATGTCTCACGAGGAGATTTACAACGCACCATTTGCCTGATCCCTTCATCTGCGCACGGCACCAACCCGGCCAGCGCCGTCATGGCAGGAATGAAAGTCGTTATCGTGAAATGCGATGATGAAGGCAATGTTGACATGGACGACCTACGGGAAAAAACTGAAAAGCATAGCGCGGAACTGGCGGCATTGATGATTACCTATCCTTCAACCTACGGTGTATTTGAAGCCACGATACAGGAGGTTTGCCAGCTGATTCATAATCATGGTGGGCAGGTATACCTTGATGGTGCCAATCTAAATGCGATGATCGGCCTGGTCAGGCCGGGTGATCTGGGAGCCGATGTCTCCCACCTGAACCTGCATAAAACCTTTGCCATTCCCCATGGCGGTGGCGGCCCCGGCATGGGCCCCATCGGCGTTAAAAAACACCTCGCGCCTTTTTTGCCGGACCATGTACTGGTTAAGGGTGTAAACCCGCACCCGAATGCACAGCCTTTGGGCAGCGTTTCAGCCGCACCCTGGGGCTCGCCACTCATTTTAACGATTTCCTGGGCCTATATTAAAATGCTGGGTGGTCACGGACTGACCAAAGCAACCAAAATGGCCATCTTGAGCTCGAACTACATCGCCACAGCGCTCAGCGAGCACTATCCGGTGCGCTATACAGGCGCCAAAGGCCGCGTCGCACACGAATGCATTATCGATTGTTCTGCCTTTAAAGAAAGTTGTGGCGTCATGGTCGAAGACATTGCCAAGCGCTTAATGGATTATGGTTTTCACTCACCGACTATGTCCTGGCCAGTGCATGATTCTTTAATGATCGAACCCACCGAGAGCGAGCCCAAATCCGAACTGGATCGATTTATCTCGGCGATGATCTCCATTCGCGCTGAAATAGCAACTATTGAAGCAGGTACGTTGGATAAAACCAATAATATGCTCAAGAATGCGCCGCACAGCAACCAGCTAATTGATATTGAAGAATGGCCGTATCCTTATACGCGTCAGCAGGCCTTTTTTCCGGAAGCCGGCAGTAAGTTCAGTAAATACTGGCCCCCTGTCGGGCGAATTGACAATATCTACGGCGATAAGAACCTGCATTGTTCATGCCCGACTCCAGAAGAATATACTGACATTCCTGATCGAACAACATGACCCAAACATTATGACCCGGGCGATCATACAAGGCGAGAAATTGCGCGGTGAAGCAAAAACCGCGCGTATTCCCGTAAAGATCAAACCACAGCCCAACGATCAGGTACTGCGCAAACCTGCATGGATTCGTGCTCAATTTCCCGGTTCTGCAAAAGTAATTGAACTGAAAAAAGTACTACGCGAAAAAAAGCTAAAGACTGTCTGCGAAGAAGCCGCTTGCCCTAATTTAGGGGAATGTTTTGCAAAGGGTACCGCCACTTTTCTGGTAATGGGTGATATTTGTACGCGTCGCTGCCCTTTTTGTGATGTCGCACACGGCCGGCCCGATGCACTGGATGAACACGAGCCACAGCATCTGGCAGAAACCATCGCCCAAATGGGCTTGCGATATGTCGTCATAACCTCAGTAAATCGCGATGATCTGCGCGATGGGGGCGCACAACATATAATGCGATGTGTTGCGGCTACGCGAGCAGCCAGCCCGGATATTAAAATTGAAATTCTCACGCCTGATTTCAGAGGCCGGACACGCCAGGATGCCTTAAAGATCCTGGCGCAGAGCCCTCCAGATGTTTTTAATCATAACCTTGAAAGCGTACCGCGCCTGTACAGACAGGTTCGCCCCGGAGCTGACTATAAGGTTTCATTGCAGTTATTGCGTGATGTCAAAACTTTGATGCCCGGTATACCTACAAAATCGGGCATCATGCTGGGCCTGGGAGAATCCACCGACGAAGTCGTGCAAACCCTGAAGGATATGCGCGAATACAGTATTGATATGCTTACCCTGGGCCAATATTTACAACCCGGTAAGCACCACCTGGCCGTTGAAAAATATTATACGCCGGAGGAGTTTAAAGAACTTAAACTCGTGGCTGAATCCCTGGGGTTCAGCAATGTTGCATCAGGGCCCATGGTGCGATCCTCCTACCACGCTGATTTGCAGGCCGATCATATCGTATAAAATGGCTATCTAATTACCGCCCTTCTCCTGCCGGTGATATTTATGCTGCAAGACCATCGCATCATGACGGTTATCCGTTTTCCGCTCCATATAGGTTTTATTGAAATAGGTCGGGTAGTGCAAGACTCTAAACGAGCGATCCTGCACCGAGGTCAGCACCCCGACTGCCCGACTAAAAAAATCCGCGTGATCCATTCTTTTTAAATTATCGTCCCAACCGACCAGACGAATTTTATCGCTTCGGCCTATATAAAAATTAGGTACTTTAAGGTGAACCGGATACGGTCCTATATAACTCCCCGGTTCGTGTAACGGTGTTCTTCCGGTTTCAAAGACACCGGTATGAGAATAATCATGCACTATTCGCAACGGCAGATAAATAACCTCACCTGCCAAAATATCGATTTGGGGGTGCGTTTCCATCGCCTGAAACGCATTTAATAACTCAGTGTGACGGTTAAATACAAAATCATCATCCAGGCACATCATGTATTTCGTGGTAACGGCGCTTAAACCGGCGTTACGACCCGCAGACACACCACTATCGTACGGTAGAATAATTGTTTCAACGCCCGCCAGCTGACGGGGTTGTTTGCTGTCATCGATGACAATGATTTTCAAGGTCGGGTACAGCCTTTTTATACTTTTCACCAGACCGGCTAATTTTTTTGGCCGTTCGAAGGTTTTGATAACCGCTGTAATTTCGTCCAGCTCAGGCGCCCGGTTGGGACGATGAAACAGCGCATCCAGCACACGCTCGAGCAGCAATGCTGTATTAACCAGAATTTCATAGCCAAAGGCCACCACATATTTGAACCTGCCCGTTCTGGAATTTTTTAAAGTTTGAATAATATTCATGGTGTTTTTTAACGACTTATCCGTATACGATTCTCATAGCATGCTTAGCCTGCTCCTGGAGCCACCAATAAAAATCCTGCCCTCTATGTAAATATTTACACTGCGGATTATTTACATAGTTTTAGCCACTCACTCATACTAAAGTTCCCGTAGGGAACGAGTGGAACATGCCTTTGACCATCCGGTCCCGCGAGACGGAATATGCCGGTTCGTTAATTGATGTCAGTGGAGGATAAAATGCTTGATTTATTAATTAAAACACTGTTTTGGTGGTTCCTTATCGGAATGCTTCTGTTTGTCACCATGGGTTACATTATCTCTAATACAACGATGTGAGTCAGAGCATCAGGCTCCTTACATTCGCCTGATAGATACGCGACTCATCTTGTCGGAAACTCATCGTTGGTTTCAGACAAGCCGGATATGCCAGACATATTTATAGTGGCTTGCCCTATTTAGGCCGGAAACGATTATGCTGGAAAAGCAGATACCAGGAAAGTATTTTTAGCGCCGCAGGGGAAATTCTTTTAGCAGCGTGATGGTTCGGCCATCCACGCGTAGATAATCACCGATTTTTAACTCTTTCATAATTATGGAAACCATTTCACGGGAAGAACCGACCATCTCCGCTAGTTCAGTCTGCGTAATACCGGTGATTTTATGCCCGGTGTCGCTTTCTTTCGCCAACGCAAGCAGCGTGCGTCGCAACCGCCCGTAAACATCTTCCAACGCCATAACGCAAATACTCTCAATGACCTGGCGCGTACGTTGAGACAAGGTTTCAAGGAATAGACACATAAAATCAGAGTGTTTTTGAAACATTGCATACACCCTATCGTGCTCAATCTCTAAAACAGTACAATTTTGCAGGGCTATGATATCGGCCGTGGTGGCCTGGCCGTTGATCATCGATAGTTCTCCGAACATATCTCCTGATCGCAGTACGGCAAGGGTTAGATGTCTTTTATTTTCACAATGCGTGACTTTCATCGTGCCTTTGATCAGTATATACAAAAGCCCGCTGTTCGTGCCTTTGGCGAGCACTAACTGCTCCCGTTTATACCAACGAATTTTCCCCTGAGCATACAATTCTTTTTGTATGTCTGGTTCAAGTCCGGATAAGAATCTGGCAGGCCCTGAATCCGCTTCAGGCCCCGACTCCACATCCTTAGCTAATGCGCTCACGACCATTTAACGCCACCTCGTACCGTTCACCGCTTTATACTACCGAATATCTGTATTTTTTGACCGTTACGATATTAGCAATTCATCGCTCGCTGGTCAACGGTTTGTAGATCGCCCGGCATGCATCACCTATTCAAACGTTTAAGGCTCTTTAATTCCATATTGCTCGAACTATAAGGAATAATGTTCGTCGATATTTCTAACAAAATGTATTAAAAAAGGTTGGCAAAGCCAGCCCTCCGGAAACCTTTTTGAGCCTGAGAATCAGCCTGCCAGTTGCCGTAATACGTAGTGCAAAATGCCACCATGGTCATAATATTCCCACTCTTTGGGCGTATCAATGCGTACTTTCGCGGTGAAGGTTTTCTGCTCACCCGCCTGATCAGTCACGGTAATGGTTACATTCTTCGCGCCCGCAATCACGCCTGTGATATCGTAGGTTTCCGTGCCATCCAGTTTCAACGTCTCGCGCGTATCGCCTTCATTAAATTGTAAAGGCAACACGCCCATACCCACCAAATTCGACCGATGAATTCGCTCAAAACTTTCAACCAGTACCGCCTTCACGCCAAGTAATTTAACGCCTTTCGCCGCCCAATCTCTGGAGGAACCCGTGCCATACTCTTTACCACCGATGATCACAAGCGGTGTATTAGTCTGACGGTAACGTTCAGCGGCATGAAAAATACTCATCACTTCACCATCAGGCTGATACACGGTCCAGCCTCCCTCGGTGCCGGGCGCCAGTTCATTGCGTAAGCGTATATTGGCAAACGTACCGCGCATCATCACTTCATGATTTCCTCGTCGCGACCCGTAGGAGTTAAATTCTACCGGGTCTACGCCGGCCTCTGAAAGATATGCACCCGCCGGAGAATCTGCTTTTATCGCACCGGCCGGGGAAATATGATCCGTAGTAATTGAATCACCCAACCTGGCCAAAACACGCGCGCCGTTTATATCGCCAAAACCCGGCGGTGTAGCCGTAATACCCTCGAAGTATGGCGGCTGCTGGATGTAACTCGAATCTTTGCTCCAGTTGAAACGATCCGATGCAGTTGTTTTAACCGCCTGCCAGTGCTCGTCACCTTTAAACACATCTTTGTATTTTTCAATGAATATATCCCGTGATAAGGCCGCATCAATCGCTGCATTCACTTCTGCCTGTGAAGGCCAGATATCACGCATATACACATCCTGACCATCGTTGCCCTGTCCCAACGGTTCGGTGTCTAAATCAATGCTCGTGGTACCGGCAAGCGCATAGGCCACAACCAACGGCGGTGATGCAAGAAAATTCATTCTAACTTCAGAATGCACGCGACCTTCAAAGTTTCGATTTCCTGATAGCACCGAACTGACTACCAGATCACTTTTGTGAATCGCTTCGACAACCGGTTGAGGCAATGGGCCGGAATTACCAATACAAGTCGTACACCCGTAGCCGACGACATCAAAACCCAGAGCCGCCAGAGGCTCGATCAAACCGGCATTTTTAAGATATTCCGTCACCACTCGTGACCCCGGTGCGAGCGAAGTCTTCACCCAGGGTTTAACCGATAGACCCAACTCAATGGCTTTTTTCGCGAGCAGGCCCGAAGCCATAATCACGCTGGGATTGGAAGTATTGGTACAGGAGGTAATGGCTGCGATAACGATATCGCCATCGTGCATATCTACATCACGGCCATTGATCACCGTTGATGCACTGCGAGGAGTATCGCTGCCTGAAATTTCTGCCTGCGCCGCAAGTATCACCTGCTTTGCGTTTATAAGGTCTATCCTGTCCTGGGGACGCTTGGGACCGGCGATACATGGTTTGACCGTCGACATATCAAGGCTCAGGGTATCGCTATAATCCGCTTCGGCCGCGCCGCTCTCACGAAACATGCCCTGCGCCCTGGTATACGCTTCAACCAGCGCGATCTGTTCTTCGCTGCGACCGGAAAGATACAGGTAATCGAGCGCAGCCTGATCGACCGGAAATATGCCGCAGGTTGCACCATACTCCGGCGCCATATTGGCGACGGTGGCCTGGTCTGCCAACGACAGATCGTCAAGCCCATCGCCGTAAAACTCAACAAATTTACCAACTACACCCTTCTCTCGCAGCATTTCAACAATGGTTAATACCAGGTCGGTCGCCGTGACACCTTCTCTAATTTGCCCGCTTAACTTAAACCCTACCACCTGCGGTATTAGCATAGTAATTGGCTGGCCCAGCATCGCGGCTTCGGCTTCGATACCGCCCACACCCCAGCCTAATACACCCACACCATTAATCATCGTGGTATGTGAATCGGTACCGACAACCGTATCAGGGTACAGGCTAAATGAACCATCTGCCTGTTCACGCTTAAAAACCACCTGCGCAAGATTTTCCAGGTTGACCTGATGCACGATACCGGTGGAAGGCGGCACCACCCGAAAATCTTTAAATGCCTGTTGGCCCCACTTCAAAAAGGCGTAGCGTTCCGCATTGCGTTCATACTCGCGCTCAGTATTTTGTGTCAGTGCGTTACTGGTGCCAAAATTATCCACCATCACCGAGTGATCAATTACCAGGTCTGCCGGGCTCAATGGGTTGATTTTATCCGGGTCTCCGCCTAAATCCTGCATGGCGTCGCGCATGGCGGCCAAATCAACCACCGCCGGAACACCAGTGAAATCCTGCATGAGTACACGTGCTGGCGTGAAAGCGATTTCGATAGTCGGTTCAGCGCTGGCATCCCAATTGGCCAGGGCGAGAATATGCTCACGAGTGATATTCTCACCGTCTTCAAAACGTAGTAAGTTTTCCAGGAGGATTTTTAAGGAATACGGTAGCCGATCAAGCTTTGCTTCATTTGCCAGCGCATTAAGCGAGTGGTATTGATATTCAGTTCCTTCAACGGTAAGCGTTTGTAATGCATCAAAAGTATTCATAATATTTTCTTATGGTAAGTTACTATTTATCTATTATACCTTATGTATCGTCTGTTTACATCCAGGCTATTTATGCTGTGATGAAAAAAGCTATACAGCTTCTCTTTCTGGTTTAGCCATGCCGGCCGGGTTGATTGTACATTTGAACCCATTCAAACCAGGCATCGTAAAGATCAGGGCTACACGCCGCAATCGCGGATTGTTTAATCAATTTGTTTGATTTTATTGGCTTGCCCTCAAGCCGCGATGCGATTCCGCCTGATTCCGACAAAATCAGATGCCCGGCGGCATGATCCCACAGGTGCTGACCTCCGTGTAAATACAACTGGATGCGATTGGCTGCCAGCCAGCACCACTCCAGAACACAACTGCCCATATTTCGTTGTGAACGATAAGGCGGGCAACTCACCAGTCGCTCGGCCAGCGCACCGGTCAGACGCTTGTAGTCCACATTTGCAACACAACTGTTGAGCGTATCGATACGGCCCGGATACAAGCGTTGCCCGTTCAAATACGCGCCTTCACCCCGTTTTGCAGTAAAACTTTCTGCGCGGTTCGGGTCATATATAACCGCAAGCTGGGTTTCGCCATTTTTCACATAAGCAAGTGATAAACCATATATGGGAAAACCCACGGTAAAATTTGTGGTGCCGTCCAGCGGGTCCAGAACCCACAACCCCTGCTCTGAATACGTCAGCATATCCTGCTGTTCGCCATGCGCCATTTCCTCGCCCAGCATAGGCGTCTGTGGCGAGTACGCTTTGAGCGCCGCTTGAATTTTATGCTGCAAATTGGCATCGACCTCGGTAACCACACTGCCGTCCGGCTTGGCGCGTTGCGCAATCTCGCCTACGGCCTGGCTATCAGGAAGATAGCGTTGCGCAGCGTCAATCAGGATATTTTCTAAAACATGAATGTCAGGCACAGGCATGAATTAAGAATTTCGATAAGTAGTATTGTACTGATTATATCGCGAGACCCCGCAGTATTTGCTAACAATTTTGCGCTATAATGAGCTTCACTAACTACTCACTTCTTCGGGCAATTGGCACGCTACCACGCCGTAAATTCATTCGCGCAGCAAAAACTCGCTAAACAGGATAGCGAGTCCATTTTCTGGAATTTCTCCGGCTCAACACTAATCCATATCTTCGTCATTCTAGGACTGGGATTCTACGTATCTCAGGTGGAGCCACCCCCGCAGCAACGCACGATTACGGTCAACCTTAAATCCGTATCCGAACTCAGTGCTGAAACCAAAATAGGCAAAGGCGCACAAATGCAAAAAGAGGCGGGCCAGTCTTCTGAACAGCGTACAGAAGATATCATCCGTATAGAAGATGGAAACACACCCTTTGATAGCGGAACATTTGTACTCGCGCAGGAACGCCTGATCAAAGATATACAGGAAAATAAATCCGCGATGGAAGAGAGTGAGCGCATTGGTTTTCTGGGCGTTTACGATGATCAGCCAGCTTATCGTCAATATCAACAATACTGGCAGACCTATGTCAGCGAGTTTGGTACGCAGCACTACCCCGGGGAATTAATAGAAAAAGGGTTAAACGGCTCACTTGAACTGGATATCGCAATCGATCGACACGGCGTGGTACGCAGCACGACCATCCATCGATCTTCAGGCAATGCAACGATCGACAATGCCGCCATTAAAATTGCGGTGGCCGCAGGCCCCTATAAATCCCTGCCTGAAGGCATGGCTAAAGACATTGACGTACTGCATATTATTCGAATCTGGGAATTTAACAATAGCACGCTAAGCAGTCGGGCCAGGCAATGAACCTCGGAGCCTGTCGGATTTAGCATGTTTCGTTCAAAACCCACGAATATCGATAAACTGAGCCTATTATGATCGTCAAATGGAGCAACCATTCTTCTCACACAATAAACTCATTTTATTCGATCTCGAGGATTTTGCTCCAAAACAGCCAAATCCGACAGCCCCCAGGAGATTGATATTCAGTTTGTTGCCCGCATTTTCAGGTAATATACATTGACGGATATAAACTATTTATTATGAATACCACCATCGAGACCAGCCTGGAAAACCAGTTTTTGATTGCCATGCCCCAATTAAAAGATTCGCTTTTTGGCGACACCGTGTCGGTGGTTTGTCAGCATAGCGAAGAAGGCGCCATCGCGCTGGTAATTAATAAAACTTTACCGCAAACCCTGGGCGAAGTGTTTAAGCAGATGAATCTGTCGGTGGACAGCCTGAAAAACCCGGATCAGGCCATATTATTTGGCGGCCCGGTTCAACCCGAGGCCGGTTTCGTATTGCATACCGAAAAGGGCCAATGGCAATCGACACTCAGCATCAGCGAGACCCTTTATCTGACCTCTTCCAAAGACATACTCGAGGCCATCAGCGAACTTAAAGGACCGGAAGATTATTTATTTATACTGGGTTATTCTGGCTGGTCTTCCGGGCAAATCGAACAGGAACTCGAACAAAATAGCTGGTTACACAGCCCGATCGAATCCGATATTGTATTCAATACACCCCCGGATAGAATCTCAGACCAGGTCATCAAAAAACTCGGTATTGACCCACACCGAATTTCAAATCAGATCGGCCACGCCTGAGTTTTACAAAGCTGCTCGTGCCGACAAGCTATCTGGCCTTTGATTACGGCACTAAACGTACCGGACTGGCAGTGGGTAACGATCTACTGTGTACCACACAGCCGCTACCGGCGATTGCAACCTCATTATTACGCGATGCCGACGGAAAACTGGTTCTGTCGACTATCCGGAAAATTGTCAAAACCTGGGAAATACAACACCTGATCTTTGGTGCCCCGCTTGATTCACAGGCGCAGGAAACAGATTTAAGCAAACGCATCAAACGCTTTGGCCATCAGCTGGGCAATGCACTGGCGCTGCCTGTCGATTTCGCCGATGAGCGCTATAGCTCGAGTGAAGCTGACCGTTTGCTGCGAGATAACCAGCCAGGCGGCAGGAAATTTACTGCAAAAAAGATCGCCTTGCGTGATTCAGTCGCTGCGCAACTGATCCTGGAAGCCTATTTTTCAGAGATAAAGAGAAACTAAATCAACGTTTTTACAGGTTGACGTTTACGTAAACGTCATATATCTTTTGGCTAGTCTAAAATCTGCCCTGTCCCATGATTCAACTCCCCGGCCTTAACTTCAATCTTGGCGAAGATATTGATTTACTGCGCGATGCAGTGCAGAGCTTCGCGCAGCAGGAAATTGCGCCGTTCGCGGCTGAAATTGATGCACAAAACGACTTCCCTGCCCCGCTGTGGAAAAAACTGGGTGACATGGGACTGCTCGGCGTTACTGCGCCTGAAGAATATGGCGGCGCCAATATGGGCTACCTGGCGCATATCGTGGCCATGGAAGAAATCTCCCGCGCCTCGGCATCAGTTGCTCTAAGCTACGGCGCACATTCCAATTTATGCGTAAACCAGATCAGGCGCAATGGAAACGAGGCTCAAAAACAACAATACCTGCCAAATTTAATCAGCGGTGAACATATAGGCGCACTGGCCATGTCAGAACCCAATGCCGGTTCGGATATCGTCAGCATGAAAATGAGTGCACAGAAAAAAGGCGACCATTACGTACTCAACGGTACCAAGATGTGGATCACCAATGGCCCGGATGCCGACACCATTGTGGTCTATGCCAAAACCGATACAAGTGCCGGGGCCAGAGGCATTACCGCGTTTATTGTAGAACGGGGCTTTGGTTTTCAAAGCGCGCAAAAACTCGATAAGCTGGGCATGCGCGGCTCCAATACCGGAGAACTGGTATTCAAAGATGTGGAAGTGCCCGAAGAGAATATTCTAGGCGCCTTGAATAAAGGCGTAAACGTGTTAATGAGCGGCCTGGATTATGAGCGCGCGGTACTCGCGGCTGGTCCGACCGGTATTATGCTGGCCTGCATGGACATCGTGGTACCCTACATTCACCAACGCGAACAGTTTGGCCAGCCCATCGGAGAATTCCAGCTTATTCAGGGCAAAATTGCCGATATGTATACCACCATGAACGCCTGTCGTGCATACGTATACGCCGTCGGGC
>JAUVBY010000077.1 GCA_030590945.1 Gammaproteobacteria bacterium
AAATAAATCACCGCTGCTGTTATCGCGAGATTTAAATTGATCAATGCGCAATTCCATGCAGTTTAAAGGGCTTGCCAGTTGTCTGTTCTGCAGTTGTTCTCTTAATTGTGGCAGGAAATGTTCCGGCCTGTCACCCCCTTGCTGTGCGTATACGTTTAGTACCAGCCCACGATGTATAGCCTCATGCCGGTGTGCATAGCGCAAATGAAAGCTGATTTTTTCACTCAGTGAAACACGCGCCTGCAGGAATACACCAGCCTGCTTTAGCAGCACTTCTGCAGCATACAGCAGATAAGCCTGATCATCGGTTTCCTGATCAAAATCATATTTCGCCTTAAACACCTCAGCTGTTTCAAATAAACGGCGTGGCGCATGGCGCTCGCCGCATAGTTGATCCAGATAGTGTAATAAATCCGGCCCAAAGCGCTGCGCCAGGTCCGGGCGTGGCAAACGCCACACATCCCGCAAACTATGCAGGCCACAATGCGCCAGTCTCCGGGCTAATTTATTTTCTATGGCTGCGTTTGTGATGTAGATCTC
Organism: Gammaproteobacteria bacterium; assembly: GCA_030590945.1. GTDB lineage: Bacteria > Pseudomonadota > Gammaproteobacteria > Arenicellales > Poriferihabitantaceae > JAAELZ01. The sequence goes on from JAUVBY010000077.1 coordinate 541, forward strand.
ACCCAATGCAGCACGCAACTGACTGGTATGGCGAATAAGTTTTCCAATGCCGCAGCGCGCCATCAACTCAGCAGCATCAACCACCGGTGCACAGGCCGTCGTATGGCATTCGGTAAAGCATGCTTCCAGTTGCCGGTGCAGGCCTTTTAAGCCGCCAAACAGCCGCAGGCTTGATTTAACTTCCAGCAACAGGGTGTCCGGGCCGGACAGCGCTATACGCGGCGTAAGGCTCAACACACGATGCGCATACGCCTGCAATTGATTCAGCTCGCTGCGCTCATCGCGCATTGCCACACATAAGCCCTGACACAGGGCATAAGCCGCACTGGACAACATACCAATCTCAATGCCGGATTGCTGTGCCAGCTTATTCAACGCGTAAATCCGGGTTTTGCCCTGTTGCTGCACCAGCACAGCAAACGCCACGCACTTCTCAGGCTCTATCATGCTATTGTTTGCCGGCTGCGTCGCAAGGCTTATCTCTGGAAAATGAATGCTCACCCAGATTTCCCTGGCGTAGGCAACTCCAGCGGTCGCTGGCTCCGGCTGCGATTGCTCTGCTATTACTACCGGCCTTTTCAGATTTAGAGCACTCATGGCCGACGGCTCATTTTATTTCTCTCCAGCGCCGCCTGTGTCAGTATCACTTGCTTTCCCTGTTCACGGCCAAAGCGAGATTTAAGCACTTCAACGCATAATCCCTGCGCCACATAAGCAGTTTTTAATCTCAGAGAGACGGGGGTTTGCCTCACTGGCCCGCAGTGCAATAACACACCGATATTGCCCCCTGTATCGGCCGCGACCTGCAAGCGTCGAATATGCCGGGCATCGGCCAGGGGTAGGCAGAATATCACCAGAGCTGCAGCTGCATGGCGCAGGCATTTTTCAGCTGCCCAGGCAATATCTGCGGGTTCGTTTTGTTCAATGATCAATAAATAATCCAGGTCTACACCCGCGGCGTGCAAAGCCGGAGCATAAGGCGTATACGGCGGTGCGATCCAGGCCAGTTGTTTCTTCTGCTGGCTGAGCTCCGCCATCATGGGTAATAATAATTGCAGCTCGCCCTGTCCCCATTCATCTACCTGTATCTCAATCAGGCTGGAACGCGGCCAACCTCCGGTTCTCAGTAACTGGTTTAATTCCACAAAGCCTGTATCCAGCCCATCGGTTTCAGTATATTGATACGCTGCGTGTTGTTCGCTGGCTTTCCAGAGCAAGGGCTGTTGCTTGAGCAGAGCATCAAGCTGAGCATACTTTTTCACTTTCACAATGCATGGCGAATTACACCTACGCCTAACCCTTCTATGACAAATTCATTGATTAGATCATCATCGGACAGATTAATTTTGATGGTTTCAAAATCGTCATTCTCGGGGAGGAGATGCACAACATGCCCGGTTTTTTTGAAGCGTTTGACCGTCACTTCATCGCCTATTCGAGCCACAACGATCTGCCCGTTGTAAACTTCCTGAGTGCGATGCACAGCCAGTAAATCCCCGTCCAGAATACCCGCCAGCTTCATGCTCTGCCCGCGTACGCGCAGTAAATAATCAGCCCGGGGACTAAACTTATGCGCATCGAGCTTAAAATAATCTTCGATATTTTCCTCAGCCAGGATAGGTGCACCCGCCGCGACCTGCCCGATCAGAGGTAAAGCCATTTCATCTGTATTACCTTCAGACCCGGATTCGGTATACAACATCCTGATGCCTCTGGATACGCCCGATAACAATTCAATCGCACCCTTGCGTTGCAATGCTTTCAGATGATCGTCTGCTGCGGTGGGTGATTTAAAACCAAAATACTGGCACATATCTGCGCGCGTCGGGGGCATGCCCGTTTGTTTTATGTTCTGTTGGATGAAATCAAGAATTTGTTGTTGGCGAGGTGTAAGTTTAAGCATGGTGATTATTTTAAAGGCGATATACTGTATATTTATACAGTATATGTTTCAAGCTGTAAAGTAGCAAATGCCTAACATGAAATTTATAAAGAATTAAAGCTATGAAAACAGGCATAATTAGCCAAATTCATATATCTTATTACTACTGTCCGGTTAAAGCGTCATTCCCGCGAAGGCGGGAATCCATAAGCCTGTTTCTGACGGTATTATGGATCCCCACATACGCGAGGATGACGATAAAAGGGAATTAGGTTTTAAGTCTCTAAACATAAAGTGTCTTCTGTAAACATTGTTGTACTGCCGTTTAACGTGATCCTACGAAAATTAAACCGGACAGTAGTAATATCTTATCTAACAATCCTATGACTTATAAAGCGATCCTCCCCCTCGTTTTGGCAGCTAGTTTGTCAGCCTCACCGATCTATGCGGAACAGGACACACGACAATTAGTTGAATTTCCAGAAATGATGCGAACCCATATGTTGGGCAATATGCGCGACCACCTGGTGGCGATTGACGAAATCCTGACTCATCTGGCAGCAGATGAACTGGAAAAAGCCGCAGACGTAGCAGAATCACGTCTGGGTTTTAGTTCTCTTGAATCTCACGGCGCCAGCCACATTGCCAAGTTCATGCCAGAGAGCATGGCGGAGGCGGGAACTGCAATGCATCGGGCCGCCAGTCAGTTTGCGCGCGTTGCACAAGAAGGTGAAGCTCTGGCAGCGTATAAAAAACTTCGGGATATTACCGCCGCCTGCACAGCTTGCCACGCTGGATATCGCGCTATGTAGAGCTATGCCAGTGATTAAATCTTTATATCATCACGGTACCGGAATCTATGTGCGGCCGCCACGCTAACCATATGCAAAAAATATCGGGCTGGCAGGATATACTGGGAGATTGGCCCGGGTCAGCCGAGCTGAGTATGAACATCGCGCCCACACAAAATATTCCCGTCGTTGTCCAGCAGTCCGGTCGTACACAAACAACAAATATGCGCTGGGGCTTGATACCATCCTGGTCTAAAACGGCAAAACCCAAATATGCTACCTTTAACGCACGGGCAGAAACGGTCCGGCAAAAACCCTCTTTTCGTGATGCCTGTCGAAATGCCCAAACTTGCCTGATCCCGGCCTCGCTCTCCCGCCGCATAACTATAAAAAGCAATTATTCACCTGTCAGTGCTATTTTTTTATAAAAAGCCGATAGCTTTTCCCTGAAAGCCTTCATGGAGTACTCTTTTTCGGCAAGCGCTTTACCAGCCTCACCAAGTCTCGCCCGGTAGTCTTTATCACTACAAAGCATGGTAATGCCTGCGCCCATGGATTCTGCATCCGGCGCGACCAGGCAGGCAACCTCATCGCTCAAAGCCTGGGTGTGGGTTGGCAATCGGGTTGCCAGAACCGCTTTTCCAGAGCCAAGATAGGAGTAAATTTTCATTGGCGTGTTATTACCCTGGGTGCGGGGCGAAACAAGAATATCTGCCTGTTTAAGATAATACCCCAGTAGATTCATCGGGCGCGGGCCACAGAAAACCACGTTGTTTTCGATGCCCAGTTGCTTCGAATACGCTACACATTTTTCGATATCATCCGCATTGCCGCCAATGATTAAAAGGCTGGCATCCACATTATTTTTTGCTGTAGTCAGAGCCTGCGCAAAACCTTCTAACAGCAGATCAATGCCCTGGTATGATTCCAGGTTGCCCACGTATAGCATCATCACATCGTTGACATGGTACGCGGCCCGGAGCAATTCATCACCTCCAGCGTTTTCATCTACCATGCTAATATCCTCAAGCCTCAGTATGGGCTTGTCCGGTGCATAACTACGCGCCGTATCTTCAAGCGCCCGACACACCGCGATGACACCTATGCTACTTCGAACCGCCCTTTTTTCAAAGGATTCCAGCATACTGCCCAGCCATTTAAAGCGCGGATATTTATCAATGATTTGTTCTGACATACACGAATCCATATCGTAGAGATAAGGTTTACGCGTAAACAGTTTTAGAAATTGTGCCAGGAACACCGATTCTTCGACCGCGTGTATCAGGTCAAAGGAATGTTCTCGACCGAGGCTAATCATTTTAAACAGCATGAAGACATCACAGATAATCTTTTTCACCGACATGCCCGGCCGAATGTCTTTAATGAAAGAAAGATGGGCGCTGCGATACAACTGGACGCCGGGCATTTCAATATCCTCGCCTTCATGGTACACCAGAAGATGAACCTCATAACCTTCTGCCGCCAGGGTTTCAGCAAGCAGCCTGACCGCGATCGGAGTGCCCCTTTCCTGAAAAAACGGTTGGGGTGCCAGGAGTAAAATAGACAGTGGTTCTGCTTTGGGCATCTTTAAATCCGGATCCATGAGGGCGGCGTTTGCAACGGCGCATAACGTTGCAGAACCAGCTTTAGTTCCTTTGTCTGGCGCTGCTCATTCCAGCCAAAATGTTTCGCCAGTATCTGATTGACATTGTTCAGTACATCAGCCGGCGGGCACTGAGCCGTACCGAGGTCTGTACGGCGAAAAATCACATCACCCAGGTGTTGCACCATCTCTTCTGCAATAAAATAATTCACTTCACCGACCGTCAGGGTTTGATCCACATCCAGCCAATCCGGGGCAGCATCAATATACGGTTTGATGACTGAGGCCCTCTCAGCGTATTTCTGGCCGGAATAATCATTCATTTGTGCCTGCGTTTTAGTTTGCCCGGGCACTTTGCTAGTCGGGATACTGGCTGTATAGCCAGATACCGGCTTTATACGTTTTAGCACCTTATCAGCAACGTGCGGTGCCGTCGTGTATTTAATACCCTTGATTGAAAAATACTGCGCAAAACCATCTTGTTGGCCATGATCAATAATGCTGGATTCTTTGCTTAGCTCGGGCAAATCGCCCACATTTCTGCCGGAATTGTCCTGCATCGGTAACAAGCCTGTATGGTAAAAACTGACATCCTCAAAACCAAGATCTGCACGCGGATAAATAGCGTTGATTTCGTCTACCAATGCCATGATATCTTTTTTATCTACCGGGAATAGATCTAACTCCCGGTCGTATTCAATATAATGTGTACCAATCATGGTGAATTTTTTACGCCACGGAACCATGAATAGCATTCTTTTGCGGCCTTCATCAGCCGCCTGCTCTTCAAGCGCAACCGCAGCTTTTGAAAATAGCGTTTTCCTGACTACAATATTCAAGCCCCGCGCCCAACGCACAGGTATCCGGTTTACGTCACGAACGGGGAGCAGGTCTTCAAAGGCAGCACCGGCGGTGTTAATAACGTTGTCAGCTTCGACCTTGAAACACTCGCCCGTAAGTTGATCCACTACCTCAGCCCTTATACCTGCACCGGAACTTTGAACCAGAGCCTCTACACCCAGATAGTTAAGACACATTGCCCCCAGTTCTGATGCCTGTAGAACGTATTCAAGCACCAGGCGTTCGGTATTATTAGCCAGCGCATCGTACCAGACTGACGCACCGTGCAGACCGGACCCGGTAATACCGGGTACCTGGGCCAGGCATTGCTTTTTACTGAGCGAATGCCCTGCAGGCAAATATTTATCCCCCGGTAAACCCGTATTTCTATCCAGGCTGATGCCATCGTTTAGCAGCATCGCCAGGCGCATGATTTCTTTGCCTTTTAAGCCGTGGCCATACGCGGGCATGATACACGCCAGGGGTTTCACCAGATGCGGTGCAAAACGCATGATTTCCCGGCGAGAGCGAATCGAGTCCCGCATACGCCTAAAACCCAGGGTTTGCAGATAGCGCAAGCCGCCGTGCAGGATTTTCAGGCTATTGGCCGAACTTAAACCACAGAAATCGCCCTTGTCTAGCAGCAGAACGCGCAGCCCGCGTTGGGACGCTTTATAACAGACGGTAGCACCCTGTATGCCCCCGCCAATGACCAAAAGATCAAACCGCGTGTCCCGGGCTAACTGAATATTGCGTTTCATGCTGAGTTGTCAGGCTAAGCAGGCCTACTGAGCCGCCATTTCATCAGAAAAAGCCTTCATCGACTCAACGCTTTCGCCTTCAAAATACATGCGATACCAGTACTCCAGATTCAACAACACCCAGATTCGATAGTTATGGTCTACTTTGCCCGATATATGCTCGGCAAGAATTTGATCGATATAGGACTTTTCAAACAAACCCAGTTCAACAAAACGAGACTGTTCAAACAGATTCAGAAGGAAATTCTTTAAATCAGTTCTAAACCAGATGCCCAATGGGAATCGGAAACCCTGTTTTTTAAGTTTTGTAATTTCCTCTGGAAGGTATCGGCGGGCAACCTGCCGCAAAAGATACTTTAGATTGTTTCCTTTAAGCTTAAGATTTGCCGGCAACATTGCCGCAAATTCTACCACTTTGTAGTCTATCAGCGGGGCCCGGCTTTCCAGTGAATGCGCCATGGTCATCCTGTCGCCAATGGTGAGCAAATGATCCGGAATACGCGTCATCAGATCGGTATAGAGCATTTTATCGACTACATGGTCGGCATTATCCGCATTGAAATACTGTAATATTTTTTCCGAAGAGGATGGATCACCGATACTTTGAACCGCCGAAGATGTGAATAGCTTCAGCTTGCTCTCATGCGTGAAACGTAATACCCCCATGCTTTGTGCATAACGTTCCCCACCCGCAAATAAAGACATCTCATTGACCCACGCCGCCTTTTGCGCCATGCTTTTATACCCAAACGATTCGGGTATTCGATCGCTGATTTTTTTCACGATGCCCTGTCGGAACCATTGCGGAAGATAACAGTAATAATCCACCAGGCGCTGCCCCAGGTATCGGTCATAGCCGGCAAAGTTTTCATCGCCCCCGTCCCCCGTCAGCACGACTTTAACGTGCTTTGATGCCATTTCGGAAACCAGATACACGCCAAAACCGAATGGGTCTGCCGGCTCATCCATGTGGTAAATCATAGAAGGGATGGTATGGATCAGATCGGGCTCGATAACTTTTTCATGCGCCTCCATGCCATACTTCTCTGACACCATGCGTGCATACGGCAACTCATCAAATTCTTTTTCTTTGGTGCCGATGGAGAAATGCGGAAGGTTTTTCTCACCCAGAACCGCCATCATGGACGAAACCACGCCTGAATCAATGCCGCCGCTGAGAAATGAACCCAGCCGTACATCACTCATAAGATGACCTTTTACCGTATCGAGCAGTAATTCATCGAGTTGGTCGGTCAGATCCGCCTCGCTGGACTTAAATTTATTCTTAAATTCGACATCCCAGTAGCGGCTAATACTGATTTCATTGTTCTCAAACACCAGTCGGTGTGCGGCCGGTAATTTTTTGATTCCCTGGAACATTGAGTGATCATCCGGCATAAAGCGCAAGGATACGTAGTGCCAGAGGCCCTGCAGGTCAATTTCCGGTTTGATAATGTCTGAAGCCAGTATGCTTTTCACTTCAGAGGCGAAGGCAAAAGCACCGTCTCTCTGACAAAAAAACAGAGGCTTTTGCCCCAGGTGATCTCTGGCCATTAACAGGCGCCGCTTGCGTACGTCCCAGAGCGCAAAAGCGAACATACCACGCAAGTGGTTGACGCATTCATCGCCAAAATCTTCGTACAGATGCAGAATCACTTCCACATCGGTTTCTGTTTTAAATTGATGCCCCCTGGCAATCAACGTTTTTCGTAATTGAGGGCTGTTATAGATTTCGCCGTTACACACCAACTGTAGATTGTTATCTTCATTTGATATTGGTTGCCGGCCGGTATGCAGGTCGACAATGGACAGGCGGCGCTGCCCCAGCGCAATATCTTCATCCTGAAAATATCCCGAATCATCCGGGCCGCGATGCACCAGGGCTTCGGTCATGTTTTTGATGGCCTCGCCGCGATGCGACGCCATGATGCCGGCTATCCCGCACATTTCAGAGCAGGTCTTTTTCCTTGTACCAGTCCAGGGTAATTTTCACCCCCTCTTTTGCATCCATTTTTGAATGATAATCCAGCAGATTTTCCGCCTTGCTGAGATCAAACGCACGGTTATGGGTAAAGAACCCCACGCGACGGCGAAATATAGGGGGCTTAACGCCGATAGGCCGGCAAATTATTTCGCACAACAGGCCAGCAAGCCAGACGGGAAATACAGGTATTTTTATTTTTGACAGCTTTACGTTAGCCGCATCCGCAATATATTTCGATAACTCATTCAGGGTTACCGGGCGGCTTGATGCAATATTAAATGCTTCCAGGTGAATTTTTTCGCGCGGGCCAACGCCACTGAGTACCAGGGAATCAACCTGATCATCAATATACCCTAGATGCGCGAGCACTTCTCCGGAACCAATCATCATGAACTTGCCCGAATGAATCGCTTTAAATAGTTTCATCATCCGCACATCTCCGGGGCCGTAAACCATGGCCGGCCGATTTACCGTGACGATCATGCCATCGTTTGCCAGAGTTTTGGCATACTTCAACACCGCCAGCTCACCTTCAAGCTTGGTCCGGTGGTACTCATCCATTGGGTTATACGGCGTTTCTTCCGTACAGGGGATTTGTTTTACGTGCCCGTGCACACCGACCGTGCTGCAATGTACAAAGCGCTCAACGCCCGCTTTCTCCGCTACCTTAAGCAGTTTCAGGGTGCCGTCCACATTGACTTTACGAAACATCGCCTCGGTATTTTCCACTTCCTGGAAAAGTGCGGCAATATTAAATACAACATCTATGCCCTGAAGAATGTCATCCCAGCATTCATCACTGGCCAGGTCCAGCACCTTTACCCGATAGCCTTTTTCTCGAAGCTGGATCGCCTCTTCTTCATAAAGAACCGTGCCCACCACATCAAGCTGATACTCCATGAGCCGCTTAAATAAAGCACCACCGATAAACCCGGCTGCGCCGGTAACCAGAAGTGTCTTGCCGGACAAATCATTGTACTGATCCGGCAAAGACAATTCCTGCCGTTCATCCAGTAGATTAAGGTTAAGCATGCTCTGAGGTCATATTCGTTATTTTAATAAGACTATTATATCAGGGCTAGGATTCAAAACTTCTATTTACACTGTAACAATACAATACTGGTAAATAATTTATTTTTCCAGAAATACCGGTTGATGGAACGCAATACCTTAACTTTACTAAATCCCGCTTTTTCACAGATTTCGAGCAATTCAGAGGTTTTATAAAATATAACCTGATCTTTAATCAGAACCTTGTGTAACACACCCCAGACAAACGTCAGCAGCGAACGTGATTTGTTACGTTCTAAGAGGTAGAGCGTGCCATCCGTTCCCAATTGTTCTTGAAGCTTTAGCGTCGCAGCTTTTGGTTGCTTGAAATAGTGAAACGCGTTAGCACAAAATATGATTTTAAAATCGTATGCTTTGAGCAGATCAGGTTCGACAGTCTCCCAGTCTGCATGAATAAATTCGATCTGATCCAGGCCAACGGCGCATGCCTTGTTTTTAGCTACCTTAATCATCTCAGAGGAGATGTCGATTCCCACCGCACGCACTCCCGGGTTATTTTGTACATACGCGCGAAGAAAGTGGCCCGTCCCACACCCCACATCCAGCACATCTCCTGCTTCGAGCGTTGAACAATGCTTTAGTATTTCCTCAGCATGCGCCTGATACCAGTCTGCCAAACGGTTCTCTTCATATTCCGGGGCCAGAGTATCAAATTCTTTTTCTACAACGTTCACGTATTTCACTTTAATTATGATTGTTATCGTTTTGTTATTATTGTATATATTGCGCATAATAATGCTTCTGTTTCAGACAATACCCATCCGCCTACCAGCACTATATTTTCATTTTCAAAGTCTGATCGCACCCGCTGGTGCAAGCTATCCAATAGATCATTTTGAGAGATTTCTGAAAGCTGTGACTTGCTTAAATCGATATTCTGCAAGATTTTATCGACCACCTGATCAAGTGAATCGAATTGCAAAGCCAGATCTGTTGCCAGTACTTCTCGCCCTGTCGCCTTTGCCAGGTCAGGGTATTCCAGAAAATACACCAGTTGTTCGGCCATCTCCCGGGGATGCAGTACTTTAGCATAGTATATTCCCCCGCTCGCCAGGCCTATCCCCCCCAGTAATACGCTCGTTTTTAAAAACCCTCTTCTTGAACTCATGATGGACGCCCTGCCAGGTTCGCCTTAACGTGGTCTGCCAATCTTAATGCCAGAGCGACAATGCTCAAGGTGGGGTTTGCATAACCTATGGTCGGAAAAACCGAACTACCCGCGATATACAGGTTCGAGACAGCATTAAGCTTGCAATTGTGATCTACAACCCCGGTTTTAGGATCATCCGTCATCCGCGTAGTGCCGCAATGATGGCGGCCCGCCTCCAGATTTCCGGGCCAATGTGCCGCATCCGCAAAGATGGCTCCGTATGCCCGCCCGAAGCCCAGCCGGCCAAACTCCAACGCCGCTAACTCCATCGCTCGATAGGCCATCGACAGATCTTTCTGATCAAGCTGCCAGTTCACGTCTATCTTGCGCTGCCCGAACAAATCTGTCTTGCTGGATAAAGTTATGCGCGAATCCGGGTTGGGAGTCGGCTCTAAAACCATATGCAGGCTAATCGCATCCCGCCCTGCTTTTCGAAGCTCGTGCCCTTCTAACCCGGACTCCGGGTCATCAGACCCTCCTACTTTGTCCAGCCTGGACATCACCCTGCCCAGTGGCGCCGGATAAGCAGGTTTACGATGCAGTAAATGTATTCGAAAATTGTTCAGCTTCTCTTTTCTCAATAATGCTTCCGGCGATGCCAGAATCGCGAACATCCGGCTTTGATGCACACGGTGCAAAGCTGAATAAAGCGACACATTTAGATTGGGATCAGACAGTGAAATATCGGCACCCGGGCGCAACAATATGTGGTCCATAAAATAGCGCCCCACCAGCCCATTTTCATTCCCCAGGCCTTTTGTGTGAACGCTATCTGACAACAATAAAATACGTGCGTTTTCCATCCCCCCCGTAGCCAGCACAAATATTTTCGCTGTCGCTGAAAATGTCGGGCCATCGATGCACGCCAGTTTCAACCCCGTCACCTTACGACCATTATTATTGCTTAATATTTCAAGCACATTAGCGTTCAGATACACGCCAATATTAGGGGCTGTTTTTAGTTCACTACGATATGCCTGGCCAAAACGAGTGGGCGGACTCTGGTTGTAGACAACGGTACTAAGCCGGTTTTCATCGAATTGAAGATTCGGCAAATTGATTTCATTCTGCCAGAAATCCAGGTTTTCATATTCGTATGGACCAAGTCCTACGATCGGTTGCGCTCGAAGGTAGTATGGGTCCAGCTCACGCCTACTAATGGGCCAGCCGCTATGCGGTATCCAGTTTCTTTTTTCGAAATCGATCGCATCCAGCGGGCGGCAATGCCCGGCCCAATGATTAGTGGTGCCACCAAAATAGCGCAAACGATTCACGTTCACATCAAAAGAAGGTAAACCAACGTTATCACCTTCGTATAAGGACTGGCTTTTATCGTCATACGCCAGCCCGCCTGATTCAATCAGAGCAACCCGGGTTGTACTGCCGATGAATTCCCTCGCCATCGTAATACCGGCCGCGCCAGCACCAATAATGCAGATATCCGCATCAATAGTATGCGCTTGCTCAAGTTGTCTGGCATCGAAAAACATAGTGAATCGGCGTGTTCAGAGAATGGCGCTATTATGGAATAAATAGCCGCGTATTTAAATCCCGAATCCACTTACCGTTCTCTCGGCTCACCGGTACAGTACGTTATAATCCAGAAACACTTCTGCACCTTTTTTTATGCCCTACCCCGAGATTCCCGGTGCCCATATAAACAGGGTACTTTCAGAACACAGTACCTTGCTACGACTTATTCTAGCGCTGCTTGCGGGTTTTGGTGCGCTATATATCGGGGAACGCATTTATCTTGGAGAATATTTAACCACCGACGAGAACAGTTATATGTTCCAGGCGTGGATATTTCTACAGGGCAAATTTAGCCTGCCCTGCCCGCCTCTGGAAGATGCCTTTTTCCATCGCATGATTATTTGTGACGCCGAAGTTGGCTGGGTATCACGTTATCCGCCGGCCCACTCGGTTTGGCTGATGCCGGGCATCGCGCTGGATTTTCCGCGCCTGATGACCGCTGTAGCCGCATTTATAAGCGTCTGGTTTATAAGCGGAGCCGGAGAGAAGCTGGGCATTTCTGCCTGGTGTACGGGCATATTGCTGATGATTAGCCCCTATTTCTGGCTGATGCAGGGTTCGGTACTCAGTCATACATCCGGCCTGGCCACCACGGCTGTTCTGGTTTGGGCCTATCTGGTATGGTTTCAGGAGCGTAAGCTTGCCTTTGCCGCCATAGCTGGTCTGGCCTGGGCGTTTTTGTTTTTAAATCGCAGTTATACCGCGCTCTGGATTGCCGTACCCTTGTCCGTACATGCTCTGCTGTGCTTGTATCAAAGCCGCGGTCATGCAAATTTTAGACGTATTTTTACGGGTACTTTTTTATTTTCTGTCTGTTCCAGTCTCGGCATAGTCGCTTATCTCTGGTACAACCATGTTATTACCGGCGATGCTTATACATCCACCTTTTTGTATTACGAGCCGAGCGAAGGGCCCGGGTTCGGGAATGTCCATGGCCGCGAACATACGCCGGCCATCGGCTGGACGTATCTTAAAAACAACCTCATAGCTCTTAACGTAAATTTATGGGGATTTAGCGGTTCACTCTTCGCCTGGTTCGCGCTGAGCCTGATTGGCTGGCGCAAAACAATTACTCCCTTGTTTCTAAGCGCCACTTTTCTGGTTTGGGTTTCTTACAGCGCGTTCTGGTTTCCCGGAATACTCGAAGTTCCGCCAATTTACTATTACGAAACGCTGCCGTTTGTCATTCTTTCCGCTGCAATGGGCCTCAAACGTTTGTTTGAAATTCCCTGGGGCTTCCCTCCCTGGAGTAAATTACTGGCTGTCTGCCTGATGATATTTGG
>JAUVBY010000037.1 GCA_030590945.1 Gammaproteobacteria bacterium
CGTAATTTGCCGCGTATTCCGCTTCACAAGTCAGAATACGGTCGCCCGCTTTGAGCGGCAGGGCATAAAAAGCATGGCACCACGCCGCAGTGGCGTTTTCCATAAGTGCGATTTCTTCGCGTTGCGCCCCGATCAACTGAGCTACAGATGCGTAGACGGCATCAAGTTGATGACTTTTTTCAGAATGCGCCTCATAACCACCGACGCGCGCTTCCAGTTTCGTGTGTTCGATAATGGCGTCAACAACCGGCTGCGGCATGAGCGCTGAACCCGACGCGAGTAAATGAATCGTATGATCGGTGCCGGGTGTTTCGGCCCGGATTTTGTCGATATCGATCGTCATTTTCTAATAGCTAAGAAGTTGAACGTTAAAGTGTGCCTTTAAGTTCTGCAGCCTGCTTTTTCATCTTCCTGACGATGGCATACACGCCCACATGACGGTTGGGGCTTAAATGTTCAAAAAGTTGCAACGTTTTAAACACTTCATCAATATCTGTGTTTTGGATTTCTTCGTTGGTTTTGTTTGCAAACATCGCGATAATGACCGCAACCACTCCCTTAATAGTCGACGTATTACAGTCTGCATCGAAATCGATCAGGCCGGGTGCATCACCCGGTTTGGCCATAATATGCAATATACTCATGCATTCGATGACGCGGCTTTCGTCGTTCTTGTCGTTTTCGCTCATTTGGTCCAGGCGGGTGCCCAGTTCATCGAGGAATTGATAACGGTTTTCCCAGTCGGGCAGGAGTTCAAAGGTTTCAACGATACGTTCGACAGTGACTTCTTTAGCTAGGGACATGATAAATGTATTTATAGGGTGCCAGGAAATGAAATTGGGCGTAGGCACATCCACCAAATTGATTTTTACGGTGAGGTCTCACGATAACTATAATACCAATTATTGGAGCAATTTAGCGTACTTCAAGCGACACAGGCCAAAAAAAACCCGGCAATCAAAGCCGGGTTCAGATTCTGCGTTGTGAACGGTTTATCGCTTTGAGCCAATCTCGTCGTGCGCAATTTGCATGACGTCCATAGCCATGTCGTGATACTTTTCTTTGTAGCCATCCAGTTCGTGGCCAGCTTGAGGGGCATAGTAGTCCTGTGGGTCAAGGCCATTCTTGTGCTCATATTCGGTGAACTTCTTTTGCATGGCGATTAACTCTTGAATTTTTTCTTGCTTGGTGCTCATATTTAACATCTCCGAGGAGGGTTTACGAATTTGTGATGACGTCTATTCTTTCAAATTTGGGGGGGGATAACAATATATCGCACAGGATATTTGGGGAGAAAAATAGGCTCGAGGTGTGAGGTATTAGAGCCCCTCTATAAATATCTGGCTTAAGATGGTCATTCATGAATTATTTGAGGTGACCTTTAGTGCGGTAAAACTAGAATTCAAGAGAACGATCAGGTTTAGAATATTTGTCTACTTCAGTCGAGAAGCCCTTAAAGCCTGTTCCTGTGGTAATTCTTCATTCAATTCTTTAACCGCGGCGATACCCTTGTGCGGCAGGAATATTCCCATGCCCATTAATTGTTTATCACCGATGCCATTTTGTTGCAGTCGGATGGATTCTTCTTTTTCAAGATCGGACAGCATCAGGCTGCGCGTAATCACTTTACCCTCAGGCGTGTTGAAATCGTGCGTCAGGCCGCCCATCATTTTGCGAATATTAATGCCTTGGGCCTGAATTTGGGGTGCAATTTTGTCCAGAAATTCATCTTCACTGATCGCTTCATCTGTCACGATGTAACGAGCAAAAATAGTGGATTGCGGAACCAGCAGCTGTTGTTTGAATGTGCCGAGCGTGATTGGATGTCCTTCGATATCCAATTTGAGCCCGACTAGTTTGTCAGCAAACCTGATGTGGTTCCGATGCAGGCGAAGCGTGAATCGGGCGCGGTGCGACAGATGCAGCAATTCATTTTCGGTATTGTCCGGGCGAATCCAGCCGTTCCCGGATTCAGCGCCGTGGATGAGATGAATGGCGCTGTGCGCTGAATTTTTAAGCCAGGGCGCAGCGTCTAGTAGTGCAGAGGACAAAGACCAGGCATGATCCAGCGGCAGGGTTTTGCATTCGAGCTTGAAACATAGATCGACCACCTCATCGGAAGCGTCGAAGCTTTTCTCTTCGGGTTTTTCCTGCCAGAACATTGTTATGGATTCGGTTTAACGACTCAGGCGGGCAGGGTTTCGCGCAGTGCATCGCGATCTACCCACCAGTCATCCTGGGCCATCACATCGAGTACATTGCGCAGACGAACCAGGAATTTCGAGGGGTCATCCAGTTCCAGCCGCTTTTTCCAAAGATCAAACTGATCCTGGGTCTCAATCTGGCTATGGCGCCGTGCAACGTCGCCCATCATCTGGGTGGCGAAAAATCTCAGATCATTATGTGTGTCATCGTTGGCGCGCATATCAATCAGGTAATTGGCTACAGCCGCTGCTACGGCCGCGCCATCCGAATCATCCGGCGTGTCATCAATAACGTATTGCAGTAGTGAGACGCTGACCTGAGGGTCAACCGGAAAAGTGACGGATAACCAGATGCCGTTAGCCAGGGCCACCAATGCATCATGGTGTTCGGTTTGTGATAAGACATCACAGGCTTCTGCCGCAAGTTCCCATTCCCCTGCCTCGGTAAATAAATTAACGATCGGGCGGACAATTTTCCAGGCCTCATCACCGCGCTCCAGCGCATTGAGCAATTCGCCCTCATCAAGTCTCAATTTGGCAAGAGATATGAGGTCGGCGGATTCGCTTTCAGCAATAATGCGCTTGCGTATTGCCGTTAGGCGTGCTTCCAGCGCCTCGGCTGAATCGATCGCGTCCTCGCCGGTCTCCGAGCCGAAATCGTAGGTTTGTTTAAAGCTCATCGTTAAACTCGTTGGTCCAGGGCGGAAGTAAACACCGCTTCCAGTCGGTCTTCCCAGTTGTCGGGTGTATCCGGATAGGTCGGTTTGACGTCCATGCGAAAAAACATTTCACCACTGGCGGCTTTTTCACGTATTTTTACCTTGAGCTCTTCAAAGGTGTTCAGATCGAAGTTTTCAAGCATTATTTCACTAAGCCAAAGCATGGTTTAAATCCGGTTTGTGGTTGATCGGGCATCAGAGCAGTAAAGCATACCCTGTTTTGCTGAGTACAGACCATCTGTCTGATGGGATGGCATGTCGTCGCAGTAGGTATATAACGCTGTAACGCCCGTGTATATTAGCATAGCCTGATATGCGCACGAATTACTCAGATAATAAGCTAACTTAGATCATCTATACCAATGGGGTAGGGCTACAAAAATCATTTCCACCCCATCAGGAGAATGGGTAAGTGACGCGAAACGTTGCACAATTGAAAAGTCAAAAAAGTAAGCGTGATCGAGAGATTTGCGTCGCATTTGATCAATTAGCAATTTAGTTAGCCAGGCAGTTAAGCCAATTGCGGGCTATTTAAATAACCATGGCGTGATTGGTCGCCTTACAAATCGAAATTCCAAACAGGAGAACAGCATGGCTGATAACAAATATCCTACCCCAATGCTCGATGAGCTGGAAAATGGCCCCTGGCCTAGTTTTATTACCGGCATCAAGCGTTTGCGTGATGAGCATCCCGATAAACGCATCAATGATATGACAAATGGCTTGTTGGGTCAGCTTGAGCACTCATACGAGACCCGAAAGGGATATTGGAAAGGTGGAACCTTGAGTGTATTTGGCTACGGTGGAGGGATTATTCCACGTTTTTCTGAAGTAGGAAGCGCGTTTCCTGAATCAAAACAGTTTCACACCCTGCGTGTTCAGCCGCCTGCTGGAAATCACTATACTACGGATATGCTGCGACAGCTTGCAGACAGCTGGGAAAAGCATGGCTCTGGTCTGGTGACTTTCCATGGCCAGACGGGCAATATCATGTTTATTGGCTCGAATGACGAAAACGTCCAGCATTTCTTCGATGAAATCAACGAATATGGTTGGGATCTTGGCGGAGCCGGCCCCTGTGTGCGTACTGCGATGTCCTGTATGGGAGCGGCGCGCTGCGAAATGTCCTGTGCCAACGAACATAAGTTGCATCGTGCACTGGTCAATAACTTTACCGATGACGTGCATCGCCCGGCGTTGCCTTACAAATTCAAGTTTAAGATTTCAGGTTGCCCAAATGATTGTCAGAACGCGATCGAACGCGCAGATTTTGCGGTTATCGGTACCTGGCGCGATCATAAGAAAATTGACCAGGACGAATTTAAGGCCTTTGTTGAAGAAAAAGGCCGTGAGTACGTTATGGACAATATCATCACACGTTGCCCGACCAAAAGCCTGGCGCTGGGTGAAGATGGTTCTCTAATTGCTGACGAAACCAACTGCGTACGTTCCATGCACTGCATGAATGTAGTGCCTAAGGCAATCCACCCGGGTGACGACAAAGGCGTAACCATACTGATTGGTGGTAAGCGTTCACTAAAAATTGGCGATTTGATGGGTACGGTAGTTGTGCCTTTCATGAAGTTCAATGACGAAGAAGACTACGAGAAAATCGTTGAGATGGCTGAAGAAATCATAGATTTCTGGGCAGACAACGGTCTTGAGCATGAGCGCTGCGGCGAGATGATCGAGCGTATTGGTCTGGTGAACTTCCTTGAAGGCGTTGGTATTAATGTTGATCCGAACATGGTCAGCGAGCCACGCCAGTGTTCATACGTGCGTATGGATGGCTGGGACGAAGAGGCAAAGGCCTGGTACGAGCGTAAAGTCGAAGCCGCGAATGCCGCTTAGCCCGCTTAATTCATACATTATTGAGAGCCCGGTTGTGAGCGGGTTCATAAAAACGACTCGGAGATAAGTAAAATGGCAGTAAATATGAGAGAGCCAATTGAATCAGGTTGCCCTGATGGCTTCCAGTACATGCATCCGACCAGCATTAAAAACTTTGGTCAATGGAAATATCATACCCATCCACGCCCGGGCGTGTTAATGCACGAAGCCTACAGTGGCGATCGTTTGTATACCGTTAAATGTGGTACGCAGCGAATTCTGGATGTATTTACCCTGCGCACTTTGTGCGATATTGGTGATGAATACGCAGATGGACACATTCACTTTACCATTCGTTCATTGCCGGAATTTCTGGTAGATGACGAAGCCAAAGTCGAGCCTTTAATTAAGGCGCTTGAGGACGCAGGTTTCATCGTAGGTGGCACGCGTAACTCAGTCGCTATGATTTCACACACCCAGGGTTGGTTACACTGCGATATTCCGGGAACGGATGCGTCGGGCGTGGTTAAATCCATGATGGATGAGCTGATCGACGAGTTCCGCGAGTGCAACATGCCTAACCGTGTTCACCTGACTACATCCTGCTGCCAGATCAACTGTGGTGGCCAGGGTGATATTGCAATCAATGTGCAGCACACCAAGCCGCCTCGCATTAACCACGATTTAGTGGCGAACGTTTGTGAGCGTCCTTCGGTAGTAGCGCGCTGCCCGGTTGCGGCGATTCGTCCGGCGATGGTCAACGGTAAAAATTCGCTGGAAGTAGACGAGAAGAAGTGTATTTGTTGTGGTGCTTGTTTCCCGCCTTGCCCGCCAATGCAAATTAACGATGCTGAGCATTCCAAGCTGGCGATCTGGGTTGGTGGCAATCACTCAAACGCACGTGGTAAGCCGACATTTCATAAGCTGGTGGCATCGGGTATCCCGAATAATCCTCCGCGCTGGCCAGAAGCAAACGCCATCGTTAAGCGTATTCTGAAGGAATACAAAGAGGGTGCGCGTGATTGGGAGCGAATTAACGAGTGGGTTGAGCGAATTGGCTGGCCGCGTTTTTTTGAAGTCACGAACCTGCCGTTCACCAAGTATCATATTGATAACTGGCGCGGATCACGGGCTCGCCTGAACTCATCAACGCATATTCGATTCTAGTTATTTCCATTAATTCTTGGAGTCAATCAAATGAAATTTTCACTAATGGTAAATGAGGGGCCGTATAACCATCAGGCCTCTGATACCGCTTACAACTTCGCTAAGGCGGTGTTGGAAGGCGGGCATGAGATTTTCCGTGTGTTCTTTTATCACGATGGTGTCAACAATGGCACGCGTCTGACCACGCCTCCGCAGGACGATCGAAATATCGTTGAGCGCTGGAGTGCGATGGCGGCTGAACACGAAGTAGATCTGGTGATCTGTGTTGCTGCAGCTCAACGTCGCGGTATTGCAGACGAAGATGAATCCAGGCGTAACGGCAAAGATGCCGACAATATTGCGCCGGGTTTTCGTATCTCGGGTCTGGGTCAGTTGATCGAGGCGGGTATTCAATCTGACCGTCTGGTCGAGTTTGGGGATTAATCATGTCAGAGACTAAAAAGATGCTGTACATCAACCGCAACGCGCCGTATGGAACCATATACGCGTTGGAAGGGTTGGAAGTTGTATTGATTGGCGCTGCCTTTGAGCAGGACGTGTCAATGGCGTTTATCGGTGATGGTGTTTACCAGATCCTGAAAGGCCAGGATACATCGGATTCAGATATGAAGAACTTTTCACCTACCTACAATGCGCTGGGGGATTACGAAGTGACCAAATTGTACGTTGAACAGGAATCGCTGGATGAGCGGGGCCTGACAGTGGATGATTTGATGCCGCTGGTGTATGAAGATGAAGATGACGATTGGGCTGAAAAGCCATCCATCGTTGTACTTTCCCGTACTGAACTTGCCGGCGTAATGGCCGGGCAAGACGTACTGTTTAATTTCTAAGGGGAGTGACAATGTTACATACAGTCAATAAATCGCCCTACCGTTCAGACAGTCTGAAACTTTGTATGGCGTATATGCAATCAGGCGACATGGTACTACTCATCGAAGACGGTGTGTATGCCGCGATGAAGGGTGGATCATCAGAAGCATTAGTAAGCGGATCAAGCGCAAAGGTTTACGCGCTTGGCCCGGATCTCAAAGCACGGGGAATCGGGAGCGACAAGCTCATCGATGGAATCGAAGTGGTTGGTTTTGACGGGTTCGTGAATCTGGCAGCAGAAAACGACAAAGTACAAAGCTGGTTATAAAGGGTGCTCTAGTAACAGAGTTACCTATCATTTAAACACAAATTTTTAATCCTTTATTACAGGAGAATATCATGGCAATTGAATTAAACGGTAAAACATACGAGACCGACGAAGAAGGTTACCTGGCGGATCTGAGCCAATGGGATGAAGATATCGCAACCTATATGGCAAATGACGATGACATCGAACTGACTGACGCACACTGGGAAGTGATCAACTTCCTGCGTGAATACTACGAAGAATACCAGATCGCACCTGCGGTTCGCGTTCTGACTAAAGCGATTGGCAAAAAACTGGGTAAAGACAAAGGCAACAGCAAGTATTTGTATCAGCTGTTCCCTTATGGCCCTGCTAAGCAAGCGTGTAAGTTCGGCGGCCTCCCAAAGCCCACCGGCTGCGTATAGTCGAACGCAGCATCTTGGCCCTGAGAACCGCGATTTCGGCGTTAAAAAATACTCACTTACATTTTGTAAGCTCGTATTTTTTGCCTTGAACTCGTGAATCTCATGACCAATCTGAATCGTTCTTAGTGTTTGGTGCCAGAGCGCTTGCTTTCGGCACTGAGTATTTTTATACGTTTTCTGGCGATTTCAAATACCGGGAATTTATAAAAATGCTCCTTCAACCTTAAAACTGTATTGATGTTTATTACTGGAATTTTTGCTGTAGGTTTTTATATCGCTACGATTATTTTGATCGTAGGGGTCGCGATGAAGGTGATGCGTTATGCGCGGACGCCTTCGCCACTGGTAATTCCGACAACGCCGGCGCCTACTACGAGAGGTGGGGTTGTGTTACGCATGGCGCGTGAAGTATTTGTGTTCGAAAGCCTGTTTAAAGGCAATATATGGACCTGGGTGCTGGGGATTTTATTTCATTATGGCATGTTGATCGCCTTGCTGCGGCATTTACGTTATTTTACGGACCCGGTCTGGGGCTGGGTAAGTTTGATGCAATGGATGGGTATTTATGCGGGCTTTGCGATGCTTGCAGGTTTGGCCGGGCTGTTTATTCGCCGCGTGTTTGTAGACCGCATACGTTATATCTCCAGCCCGTCGGATTATCTGATCCTGGCGCTGCTTTTCTTTATTGCGTTTAGCGGCATGATGATGAAGTATGTTTCGCATACTGACATCATCGCAGTGAAAGAGTTTATCCGTGGGGTGATGACATTTCATTGGTCGCCCATGCCTACTGATATTCCAGTATTAATTCATTTTACGCTTGTCATTACGCTGATGATTATTTTCCCGATCAGCAAAATGATTCATGCACCCGGTATGTTTTTTAGCCCTACACGGAACATGGTCGACAATCCGCGCGAGAAGCGGCACGTTGTCAGGTGGGTTGAAGAACGCAGTCAATCACCCGATCAGTAGAATAATAAAGAGGTCACAATGGCAAAAGCGGATTACGAGATTCCAGGTTTAAGTCAGTACGTTCCTGTGCCCAAACTCGAGCCGGGTAAAATGGAGCACAGCAGCCCTTTTATTGCCAAGCCTGAGCATAACGCCGACCTGGGTTTTCCGGGCGAGCTGGTGGATGACTGGCACGACAAGGCCATTGATAAAATGGGCGATTTGCTGAAAAAATATCGCTCTCTGCAGGTGTTCATGGACATCTGCGTCAAATGTGGTGCGTGTACCGATAAATGTCACTATATGCTGGGTACCGCAGACCCTAAAAATATGCCGGTCGCGCGTCAGGATTTGATGCGTTCGGTGTATCGTCGTTATTTTACCTGGCCGGGCAAGCATTTCCCGAAACTGGTGGGCGCGCGTGATTTAACCCGCGATGTGCTCGACGAATGGTATAGCTACTATCATCAGTGCTCGGAATGTCGTCGCTGTTCGGTGTACTGCCCGTACGGCATTGATACCGCAGAGATCACCATGGCGGGCCGGGAAATTCTCGCGCACGTGGGCATGGGGCAGAAATACTCCAATGAGATCATTGGCAAGGTCTATAAAATTGGTAATAACCTCGGTTTGCCGGGCCCCGCGCTCGAAAATACGCTGGAAGGGCTGGCCGAAGACATCGAAGATGAAACCGGCATTGCCGTGGCCATGCCGATGGATAAAGTTGGTTCAGAAGTATTATTAATTACCCCGTCTGCCGACTTCTTTGCAGAACCGCATGTAGATGGTCTCATGGGTTACGCAAAAGTATTTCATGAGGCAGGGATCGACTGGACGGTTAGCTCGTATGCTTCAGAAGCCGCGAATTTTGGCCTGTTTATCGGTAACTACGATAACATGGAGAAAATTGCCAAACGCATACGCAAAGCGTCAATAGACTTAAAGGTCAGACGTATTGTGCACGGCGAGTGCGGCCATGCCTGGCGTGTGGCGTATAGCTTCTGGAATACCCTGGCGGGCCCGTTTGATTACCTGGACTCCAACTATCCTGTCCCTCAGCATATCTGTGAATTGACTTATGATTTGCTGCAAGCGGGCAAGATCAAGCTGGATCCTTCACAAAATGATGACAAAGTACTGACCTTTCATGATTCATGCAATGTTGCGCGTGGTTCGCGCATGGGCGATAAACCCGGCGGGCAATTTGATATCCCGCGAGCGCTGATTAAGGCAGCTTGTAACAACTATGTGGATATGGCCCGGGACACCATAAATGAACATACCTTCTGCTGCGGTGGCGGTGGCGGTTTGTTGACCGATGACCTGATGGAACTTCGTGTGAAAGGGGCCATGCCGCGAATGCAGGCCCTAAACGAAGTAGTAGAAAGTGACAAGGTAACGCACGTGGCGGCAATTTGCGCGATATGCAAAACCCAGTTCGCGAAAACCCTGCCTTATTATAATATGGGCATGGATATGATTATT
Source organism: Gammaproteobacteria bacterium (assembly GCA_030590945.1). Taxonomy (GTDB): domain Bacteria; phylum Pseudomonadota; class Gammaproteobacteria; order Arenicellales; family Poriferihabitantaceae; genus JAAELZ01. The sequence continues at coordinate 9,905 of JAUVBY010000037.1, forward strand.
AGCGTACACCATCTGGTCGGCGATGCGCTGATTATGAGTGATGTACCGGAAGATAAAGAAGAAGAGGATGAGGACGAAGCCCGGGCTCAGGATTAACCTGAGTGCGCAGCTTTAACTTATCCATATTTGTAGATATTAGAGAATCCTAACAGGAGCATAACCATGGCAGCAGAGCCCGTTATCAGAGATAAAGAGACCCACACCTTTAGACAATACGAAGATGGTGATCACGTCACAACTGATTTTGAGAAGCAGATATTTTTAGAGGATACGTCCTACAAATGTCCGGTGTATATTCAACGTACGCCGCCATGCCAGGGCAGTTGTCCGTCCGGCCATGAAATTCGCGGCTGGCTGCAAATCGTTCGCGGAATCGAAAAGCCCGGTGATGATCTTGAGCGAGACGCGTATGCGTTTTACCGAAACACCGTGGCCAATCCCTATCCTTCCATCATGGGCCGGGTTTGCCCGGCTCCATGTCAGGATGGTTGTAATCGGAATGAAGTGGATGATTATGTCGGGATAAACTCGGTAGAGCAATATATAGGCGATACGGCTCTCGAGGCCGGACTAAAATTCGAAAACCTGCCTGAACTTGGTGACAAAAAGGTGGCCATTATTGGTGGCGGCCCGGGTGGAATGGGCGCAGCCTATCATTTGCGTAAGCGCGGCTACGGATCAACTGTATTTGATATGCAGCCGGATTTGGGCGGCATGATGCGTTATGGTATCCCGAGTTACCGTGTACCTCGCGATACACTGGACGGTGAAAACCAGCGTATCGTCGATATGGGTGGTATTGAAGTGAAGCTAAATACCAAAATCGGTGTGGACATCACGGTAGAGCAACTGGAAAAAGATTTCGACGCTATTGTCTGGGCCATAGGTTGTCAGAAAGGGCGCGGTTTGCCCGCTGCAAATGCAGATGCACCTAATGTCATCACGGCAGTAGAATATCTGGATGCGTTTAATAAAGGTAAACTCCAGACCCTGGGCGGCAACGTGATTTGTGTCGGTGGTGGTGATACCTCTATTGACGTGGTTACCGTATCAAAGCGTTTAGGTATGGTGGATGGCCTGGCGGCTGACCAGCGCCCTGAGAAAGTCACCAGCGGTGAACTGGATGCTCAGGATACCGCATTAGGCGAACAGCGTAAAAATGTCGGCGTGACCTTAACCGCAGTGTTCCCGCGTGAAGAGATGATGGCCACCGAGCAGGAAGTGGTCGAAGCACTGCACGAGGGCGTCGATATTCAGAACGAAGTCATGCCACTGGAAGTGATTCAGAACGATGCCGGGATGGCGGTGGGCCTGAAAATGGCTAAATGTACGGTTGATGATCGCGGTATTCCTTCTGCAATCGAAGGCACCGAATTTGAAATTGAAGCCGACCTGATTGTATCTGCCATTGGTCAAATCACCGACCTGGAAGGGATCGACAGCTACGCCAATGAGCGCGGCTTGATGGACGCAGACCCGATGTTCCGTCACCCGGATCATGATGGCCACTTTGTAGTAGGCGATATTATTCGTCCGCACCTGTTGACCACTGCAATTGGCCAGGCCTCTAAAGCCGTCGAAGGTATCGATCAGTATTTACAGGGTATCGAAATTTCAAAGCGTCCTAAAGTAGACGTGCACCAGTTCAGTCTGGCCGCGAAACTGGACGAAACCGATCTGGCACCCACGGAATATGTCGGTGGAGATATCTTTGCTACGGACACTGCAGATTTTGCGGTGCATAATTTTCGAGATCGCTCTAAATACGAGATCATTGATGCAAAGAGCCTGTTTCTGGCGCACTTTCAACGCTCTGACGTGAATCAACGCGATCGCACCGGTCCCGATGAAGCCAATGTGCTGGGTGATACACAACCTTTAATGAAGGGGCTTGAAGAAGAAAAAGCGGTTGAAGAAGCTGATCGTTGCATGTCTTGCGGCATGTGCTTTGAGTGTGATAACTGCGTTATTTTTTGCCCTCAGGATGCAGTTTTTCGTGTTAAAAAAGACAAGTCAACTACGGGTCGTTACGTTGCAACGGATTATACTAAATGTATCGGTTGCCATATTTGTTCTGATGTCTGCCCGACGGGTTACATCGACATGGCCATGGGTCAATAAGGCAGCTCAGGATGAACATCAGATTACGAAAGTTACTGGCACGTTTTTTGTTATTTTCCGTGCTGTCGGGTTTAGGCCTGATGAGTATGAATCTGGTCTATGCGGGTGCTTCTGAAGTGTTGTCTGGCTCACGCGCAGCGAGTCTGGACAGTTGCGTGATCCCGGATACCGATGATATGCGACGTAATCACATGGAACTGTTGTTCCATAAGCGTGATCAGACCATGCGCCAGGGGATCAGGACGTACGGCGACAACGAGGTTAGCCTGAACGGCTGCATCGCCTGTCATGCGGCCAAAGATGATCAGGGCCAATATATCCCGGTGAATGAAGAAGGACAGTTTTGCCAGACCTGCCACGTACGCGTAGCAGCTAAACTCGACTGTTTTGATTGCCATCGTACTACTCCTGAAACGAATTAAACCAGTGCCACTATGAGTCAAGTTAAAGTCGAGTTTCACCAGGCGGATTTGAGTAAACGTAAATTGCTTAAAGCGGCATCGCTTGGCGGGGCTGCCCTGGCTGTAGCGCCGGGCATCAAACTATTCCAGGCCGCCCACGCTAAACCGGACGGGCAGCCCGTAACAGATAAAAATCGATGGGGTTTATTGATCGATGTAAATCGCTGTGCAGATGGTTGCAATGACTGTGTGGACGCCTGTCAGACCGAAAATGGCTGGGGCAGTGGCAGCACGGATGAGCAGAATTCGCGCGACGACCAAAAAGCACAGTGGATTCGCAAGGTGAGCGTCAAAGATCCGCAGACCAGGCGCGAATTTAATATGCCAGTGATGTGCCAGCATTGTGAAAACCCGCCGTGTCAGGATGTTTGCCCGACGGGCGCCTCCTTTCAGCGTGAGGATGGCATCTCCATGGTTGATCGACACATTTGTATTGGCTGCCGGTATTGCATGATGGCCTGCCCCTACAAAGCGCGCTCTTTTGTGCATGAAGCCTTATCCGACCAGCGTGCGCACCAGCCACGCGGCAAGGGCTGCGTTGAATCCTGTACGCTGTGCGCACACCGCGTGGACAAAGGAAAAATCCCTGCCTGTGTTGAATCCTGTCAGCACGGTGCGATGCTGTTCGGCGACCTGAATGACCCGCAAAGCCCAATATCGACGAAGCTGGCCAGCATTCCCAGCCGCCAGTTACGCGAAGACCTTAAACTGAATACCGGTGTTCGATACACCGGAATATAGGGATGGAATCTAAAATGGCAATGACTAAAAAAACCGCATACGAGACGGTCAGCGAGCACGGTTTATCCTACTGGCTGGTATTGGCAGTACTGGCTGCTGTGACCGGTATCGGCTTCCTTGCTGCCTATTATATGGAGCATAACGGGCACTATGTGACCGGAATGAATAACCAGATTGTTTGGGGTTTGCCGCACGTATTCGCTATATTTCTGATTATCGCGGCCTCCGGTGCGCTGAATGTAGCTTCGGTCGGTTCGGTGTTCGGAAAAGTTGAATATAAACCACTGGGGCGTTTATCCGGTCTGTTGGCCATGTGTCTGCTGGTAGGCGGTTTAGGTGTGCTGGTGCTGGACCTGGGTCGCCCGGATCGCCTGATTACTGCGATGACGTATTTCAATATGAAATCGATATTCACCTGGAACATACTGCTATATACTGGTTTTCTGGGTGTGGTGGGTTTGTACATGATGACCATGTTCATCAAAAGCTGGGGTCAGTATACTAAAGCCGCGGGTACTGCAGCCTTCATCTGGCGCTTCGTTCTCACCACCGGTACCGGTTCTATATTTGGCTTCCTGGTGGCGCGACAGGGCTATGATGCTGCTATCCTGGCGCCGCTGTTTATTGCTGCATCGCTTTCAATTGGCACGGCCATATACATGCTGGTATTAATGTGGATATATAAGAGCACCGGGCGTGATTTGGGCGATGAAGTGATGACACGTTTAAAACGCTTGAATGCGGTACTGGCGGTCGCAACGCTATTTTTTGTCGCGGTTTACCACCTTACTAATCTCTACATTACGCAACATCACGGGGTGCAGGGTTTTATTCTGGTGAGTGGTTCTGTCTATACATACCTGTTCTGGCTGGGCCAGGTTCTATTGGGCACGCTCGTTCCCGTTGCGCTATTCTGGTCACCCTCATTCACGGGCCGAAGTTCAATTACCGCCGGGGCTCTGCTGATTATTCTGGGCGGCTTTTCGATGCTTTACGTCGTGATTATAGGGGGGCAGGCCTACCCCATGGATCTGATCTCCGGCATGCAAGTCACCAGTTCATTTTATGATGGTGAAATTGCGCGCTATACGCCTTCTTTGCCCGAACTTCTCCTTGGCCTGGGCGGCGTTGCATTTGCTGTTCTTGCAACCTTGTTTGTGGTTAAGGTGCTGCCTTTTGTGCCGCAATCATTGGCAGACCAGAGCGAAGCTTAATTTCTTCCGACACTTTCCCAGAGTGCGTTAAAATCAGTAAATCATGACTTTGCCTGGTCCAGCTTCCAGCCAACGCGGTTTTTATATTTCCGCCACCAAAAAGTCATCGGGAAAAACCGTGATCAGCCTGGGTCTGGGTGCAGCACTCAGTCAGTCAGGTTTACGCGTTCAGGCGTATAAAAAAGGCCCCGATTACATCGACCCGATGTGGCATCAGGCCGCTACCGGCCAGCCCTGTTATAACCTGGATTATTTTACCCAGAGCCGCTCAGAGATTAGGCGTACCTTTGATCGTAATCGTGGTTTGGCCGATATCATCTATGTTGAAGGTAATAAAGGTTTGTTCGATGGCGTTGATACGCTGGGTAGTGATAGTAATGCTGCGCTGGCTGAGCAACTTGATTTGCCCGTCGTGCTAATTGTGAACGCGCAGGGTATTACGCGCGGTATCGCGCCGTTGCTATCCGGCTACGAAAATTTTTCTGACAGCATAAAATTTGCCGGCATCATACTCAATGAAGTGGCCGGGCCACGCCATGAGGCGAAGCTACTCGCTGCGATAAAAGAATATACGAACCTGACGGTATTGGGTGTGGTACCAAAATGCTCAGATTTGTACCTTGAGGAGCGCCATATTGGCCTGGTGCCACGGAATGAAGCGCAGTTTTCGGATACGTATATCAAACAGGTTTCTACGCTGGTTAAAGAACATGTAGATATTGATGGTTTGCTAGAACGCTCTGCATTGCTGGATTTGCCGGACACTGGCAGCAACGGGCCTGGTTCAAACGCCACACCAACTACAATGCTCAAAATCGGTATTGCGCACGATCGCGCATTTGGATTTTATTATCCGGATGATTTGCAGGCAATGCAGGCGCAGGGTGCCGAGCTGGTCTATTTTGATACCTTGTCTGATGAAAATTTGCCTGCCGTAGATGCCCTGTTTATTGGTGGGGGTTTTCCTGAGACACAACTCGATGCCTTGCAGGAAAATTCCAGCATGCGCTCACAAATTCAATCGTTTATTGAACAGGGTAAACCGGTTTATGCAGAATGCGGCGGCCTGATGTATTTGTGTAAAAACATAAGTTATCAGGGCCAAACGCGTAACACGGTCGGGGTGATAGACGCCAGCGTGAAGATGACCGAAAAACCGATTGGGCGGGGTTATGCAAAAATACAGGCCTATCACTCGCATATCTGGGGCATAGGGCAGAATATTCGCCAGCAGAAATGCTGCCACGAATTTCATTATTCAATGCTTGAAGGCCCGGCGTTGGATGCAGGCATGGCCTATGAGGTAACACGAGGTTATGGTATCAACGGCCGCACTGATGGGATTATGGTAAATAACACGCTGGCGACGTATTGCCACCAGCGCCATACCGGGAATAACCCCTGGGTGACCGAATTTATAAATTTCATTTTATCGTTAAAAGAGAAAAACACATGAAAATCACGGAAACGGCTGCAAAGCAAATTTTGCTACAGGCAAACGAAAGTGACGCTAGAAATCTTGGTTTGCGGATCGCAGCCAAACGCATGAAAGATGGCGGAATTGATTACGCAATGGGCTTCGATAAGCAGCACGAGGCCGATGCGGTATACAGTAAACACGGCGTAACGCTGCTTGTTTCACCCACCTCACAGGATATGCTGGATAAAGCGACCCTGGATTACGTTGAGCTGGAGGAAGGCGAGCGTGAATTCGTGTTCCATAATCCGCTGGATCCAAATTACGTGAAGCCGGAAGAATAAGGAGACGGGCCTTATGGTCAGCTTCCTTTAAAGTAATATCGCCGGGACTAAAGTCCCGGTTCCATAAAGAACTTAAGGCTGGTTTTCTTTAAAGCAATGGCGCAATCACCAGGCTAACAATAGCCATCACATTAATCAGAATGTTCATCGCGGGTCCGGAGGTATCTTTAAACGGGTCGCCCACTGTATCGCCCACCACGACCGCGGCATGAGCGTCTGAACCCTTGCCACCCAGGTTGCCTTTCTCGACATATTTTTTGGCATTATCCCAGGCTCCGCCGGCATTCGCCATGGTCAGGGCTAGCAGTACACAGGCAATCAGCGCACCACCCAGCATGCCGCCAAGTGCTTCAGCGCCGAGCCCAAAGCCGATTACTACGGGCGCGCCTACCGCCAACACGCCGGGTAAAATCATTTTCTTTAACGCGGCGCGTGTCGCGATGTCTATACAGCGCTCGGTATCGGGTTCAGCTGTGCCCTCCAGCAGACCTTTGATTTCACGAAATTGCCGGCGGATTTCGTGAATCATTTCAAACGCGGCGTCGCCTACCGCGTTCATGGTGATCGAGGCCACCAGAAAAGGAAAAATCCCGCCGATAAACATACCCGCCAATACGCTCGGATTATTAATCGCCAGTGAGAATCCCTCATTATTTTGGGTCACGGTTTCGATATAAGCAGAGATGATCGCCAATGCCGCCAGTGCAGCCGCACCAATGGCAAAGCCTTTACCAATGGCCGCCGTGGTATTACCCAGTTCGTCCAGAGAGTCTGTGATTTTACGCACGTCTTCTCCAAGCCCGGCCATTTCAGCAATACCACCGGCATTGTCTGCAACCGGCCCATACGCATCAATCGCCATAGTAATGCCAACCGTAGCCAGCATGCCAACCGCGGCGATCCCTACGCCGTACAAACCAACCCATCCGGTCGTGAGCAGGATAATGGTGGCTATAATGAGAATCGGCCCCACCACGGATTGCATACCGACCGCCAGGCCGGCTATGAGCACGGTTGCGGCGCCGGTTTCGCCCTGTTTGGCGATTTTCAGCACCGGTGAAGAGGATGTGTAATATTCGGTGATTAAGCCAATACCGATACCGCCAACCGCACCGGCCACCACGGCATACCAGACTTTTACGCTGACGCCGAGTGACTGAATCAATACAAAACTGGCTGCAATAAAAAGCAGAGTTGCACCAATGGTGCCCATACGCAGGGTCTTATCGGGCGCCTGGTTGGCTGCAACTTTGACAATAAGTATGCCGCCAATCGAACAAATCAAGCCGACTGATGCGAGCGCAAGGGGCAAAAACATCAGCGAGGATTGATCGCCTAGTTTATCGAGCATGGTTACGGACATCGTGGAAGCAATAGCAATGGAAGCGATGATGGAACCGCAGTAGGATTCAAAAATATCAGAACCCATTCCGGCCACATCTCCCACATTATCGCCTACGTTATCTGCAATGACACCCGGGTTGCGTGGGTCATCTTCGGGAATACCCGCTTCGAGTTTACCCACCAGATCTGCGCCGACATCGGCACTCTTTGTGAATATGCCCCCACCGACACGCGAGAACAGCGCAACGGAGGAAGCGCCCATACCAAATCCATGAATGACATGTGCCGTATGCGGATCACTGCCATACATAAGGTAGAGCAATCCAAGCCCTAACAGACCCATGGCAGCCACGGTTAAGCCCATCACTGAGCCGCCCAAAAAAGCCACGACCAAGGCTTCGTTGCTGCCATGATTTTGTGCAGCAGTGGTGGTTCTAACGTTTGCACGGGTGGCCGCAACCATGCCGATATAACCGGCGACCGCAGACGTAACAGCCCCTAGCAGAAAGGCGAATGCAGTGTTTTGCCCCAGGTCAGAGATAAAAATAATGCCTGCTACCAGCAGTACGAAGATTCCCAGGTAGCTGTATTCCCGGCGCATGAACATCATTGCGCCGTTGTATATTAATTCCCCCAATTCCACTACGCGACCATTTCCGGCAGGGTAAGTGAGAATTTTTCGATAGATGAGCCAGGCGACAGCAAGGCCTAACAGGCCAAGAAAAAACGGGACATAGGCCATTACAGACATAAAGATACTCCTTAGGGTGGTGGTTTTATTATTGTGTAATATTAAACCCGAATAATAATGAATTATTCGGGCTGATAAAACACCGTCATGATAATGATAAGAAAAAGTTATATCAATAAAAATTTGCCTGATCGGCGCAATATTTAAATAGTTCGGCTTAGATGATGCATATCAAGGTTGGCGATCGGCATGACAGATATGCTGGTTTCCATCAATATTGAGGCATAAGACTATGCATTACGACATCATAATCGTGGGCGCCGGCCCGGCGGGACTGGCATTCGCGTGTTCGCTTAAAGGCTCGGGTCTGCAGCTTCTGATCATCGAAAAGCAGGCTCAAGAATACATTCAGACCCCCGAGTACGATGGGCGTGACCTGGCGCTAACACACCTGTCGCGCAAGACTATGCGTGAACTGGGTCTTTGGAAGCGGATTCCCGGGAAAAGTATTTCATTTGTGCGTGAAGCCCGGGTGCTTGACGGTACATCAGCGATGTCGCTGGACTTTGATCCACCGAAAGAAGGCCGGCCCCTGGGTTTCATGATCTCTAATCATCACATACGTCAGGCCTGTTACGATGCGGTCAAGGATCTCGAAAACGTAACCGTTCTGTACGGTCAGTCTGTCAAAGATGTTTTAGCGTCTGATACACAGGCTGAGGTCACTCTGGAAGGGGGAGATCGTTATACGTCCAGATTGGTGGTGGCTGCGGACAGCCGTTTTTCTGAAACCCGGCGCAAGATGGGCATTTCAGCGGACATGTTTGATTTCGCACATTCCGCCATTGTATGCCGTGTAGAGCACCAGCAGGCGCATAACAATATTGCCTGGGAAATGTTCCAGTATGGTCGTACGTTGGCCATTTTGCCTCAGCACGATCGGCAATCTTCCGTAGTGATTACGGTGCCGGGCAATCGGGTCGACGAAATACTTGGATTGTCGCCGGACGCGTTTGCCAGTGACCTGGCCGATCGCTTCAGCCATCGCCTGGGCGAGATGAAATTGATCAGCGAGCGCCACCATTACCCTCTGGTGGCGGTGCATGCAAAACGGTTTTACGCACAGCGATTTTGCACCATTGGAGATGCGGCAGTAGGAATGCACCCTGTGACGGCGCATGGTTATAATCTTGGTTTGCGCAGCCAGGCCACACTGGCACATTTAATATTGGGTGCGCATAAGCATAGGCGGGATATCGGAACGGTGGACATACTGAGGCGTTATGAAACCATCCATATGCGCGCTACCCGACCACTGTATCACGGCACCAACGCTATTGTGCGCTTGTTCACGGATGACAGCTTACCAGCGCGTGCATTGCGCAAAGGAGTCTTGCGCGCAAGTCGGATGATTCCACCAGTCAAATGGATGATCCAGCAAAAACTGGGGGAGATGGAAGAGCGACCCTCCTTACTCAAAGCACTACCAACGCTGCGTAAACCACTGTCCTAATCCAGGTCGGGGTTTTAACCCCCACGTCCTGATTTTGTGCTCTCTGAGAAATGTTTTCAGATATTAAAGGAATGATTTCCTATATTTAAAGCACGGGGGCATACACATACGAAATATTTATGTAAACTTTGCAACTCCATTTTGTGAATCAGGATACAGCGGTATGATCAAACAACTCCAGGACAGCGGGCTCTTTCGCCAGCAGTGTTATATTAATGGTGCGTGGCGAGACGCACTTTCAGGTGGAACCATTGAGGTTACGAATCCTGCCACGGATGAAATCATAGGTACCACGCCAAAAATGGGTGCTTCCGAGACGCGTGAAGCAATCGAGGCGGCGGCTGTTGCATTTACGA
>JAUVBY010000126.1 GCA_030590945.1 Gammaproteobacteria bacterium
AATCCGTACTGAGTACAATCATACCCACCTTCGGCACTGATGTTGCAGATGAGCCGTGTATTACGTTTTGAATCTGTTTTTCGGAATAGGGCATCAGCTGAATATCTCAAACAGCAATGCCGGACCCGAAGTAACCTCGGGAAAAAACGTAATAAAAATAAATTGAGGCGTAGAATCCATGGTATCTGCTGAAAGACAACATTAGCTGTGCTTAAAAGCCCGGGTGTTTCTCCGGGGCTTAAGGAATTGGCAGAATAACAGCTAATACACGTAACGAATACCACTAAATAATCGATTCGTATAATGAGCCCACCTCTCAGGCCTCAATCTGCCCGCATTGATGATTCAGGAAGGTGGGTATCTCTGCCCTGAGCTGGGGGACAATCTGGCTAGTTTTGTTGGCGAATTCAATTAACCTTTCCTGCACCCTTTAGCTCCCCTCTTTAGCAGAGGGTGTCGTAAAAGCAAAGGGAAAACTTCCCCCTTTGAAAAAGGGGGATAGAGGGGGATTTAGAATGCCAGATAACATGTTGATAGTGCGTCATTTTATCTTGCAGTCAAATCTCCCCCAACCCCTCTTTATCAAAGAGGGGAGCTTTTACGACACCCTCTAGCAAAGAGGGGTAGGGGGAGCCCCCGTTATTAAAGGGAGAGATCTAAGGTTCAGAAGGAATAATAGAATGAACTATCCGCGCATTAAGTAATGTCGCATGATCAGGAAACCAGATTCGGTTCGCGGGCTGATCAAACATTCTATCCAGAAATTCCTGCTCAACCCCCTTTGATTCAAACAAGGCCATATCGCGCTCCTGCTCGATGCGTACATCGTAAAGCACCGCAAATAAACTGTGCTTTTTCATTATCTTGTATTGATGAAAACCGAGTTTACCCGTTGCAAACAAAAAGCGTTTTTTACCGCCAATAAATGCGGTTGCACAGGCGGAGCTGCATTCATCATAGACGTGGGTATCAATTCCATATTCACTAAACAACCTGGCCAGCCCCCGGCCTTCGTAAATCTGCCCACCCCGGCTTTGCAATACAACGGCGGTTATCTGTGGATTGGTATCGAGCACTAATCTAACCGCATTGGTGATACCAACATCCAGGCCGCCCCGGATGGAGATCTGCTGTTTGGGATTTTCATTTAGGGAAATTAGTTCGATCTGATAAGCAACCTTAGCGCTGGGCCGTGCGTGAATCTCTACTTGTCGGGTATAAAATACTGCTCCTTGAAATACATCCAGGCTATAGGTCAGTGTAAACACAACGGTCAACATGGCCAGCGCTTGCAGTGCGCGTGTTTTTAGAATATTTCTGTGCTCTATAAAATCATGCTCTATGGCACGAAACAGGCCGGTCAACTGCCAGGAAAATATTATTACGCGAGTGACTAACAACGAGGCCAGTGTCAGTCCGATTAAGCGGGACGGGGCAAGCAGAAGCTTAGAGAGTACAAATAATTCCGTATAGGAAATGACGATGAGCAGGCCAATCGTGTTGACCCACAACGATACGCCAAGTGGAAGCCTGCCCCGCCAGTGGGACAGGAGGTAAGCCAATCAGCGCACCTTATGCAGCTGATAATCCGCGCATTCGCTCGTTGCGGCGTCGCAACATTTCAATCATCGTCAACAGGATAATCGAAAATATGATCAGAATGGTCGCGACCGCAAGTATGGTCGGGCTAATTTGCTCACGAATACCGGAGAACATAGCCCAGGGAATCGTTCGCTGGTTCACGCTACCAACAAATAACACCACCACCACCTCATCGAAGGAAGTGATAAAAGCAAACAAAGCACCGGAAATCACACCCGGCGTAATGAGCGGTACGGTAATCCGAAAAAATGTGCGCGTGGGTGAAGACCCCAGACTTGCGGCGGCCATGGTAAGGCTATGGTCAAACCCTACCAGGGTTGCCGTTACGGTAATCACAACAAAGGGTGACGCCAGCGCTGCATGCGCGAGAATGACGCCAATATGGGTACCCTGTAAACCGAGCCTTGAATAAAAGAAAAACATGCCGGCGGCCGAGATAATAAGCGGCACCACCATTGGTGATATTAACAAGCCCATGATAGCCGTTTTGTAGGGGAATTCTTTTCGACTTAAGCCCAGCGCGGCCAGGGTACCGAGAAAAGTCGATATCAACGTAGAAAATATGGCGATGGTGATTGAATTACGCACTGCCCGTTGCCAGGTTGAGCTGGAAAAAAATTCACCGTACCACTTGGTGGTATAACCCGCCGGATCCAGGGCTAACATTTCCGGTGTAAAGGTGAAGTAGGGCTGTGCATTGAACGATAGCGGAAAAATAATCAGAATCGGAATGATTAAAAAGCCAAAAATCAGGACACATATCAGCAAAAATGTATAGTGCCAGATCCGCTCACCGGTCGTTGCATGCAGTGGTAATGCCATGATTATTATCCGAGCTTCATGTTGTCTATACCCACGATCTTATCGTAGAGTATATAAAGTACCAGTACCACCATCAGCAGTATGGTGCCGAGCGCCGCTGCCAGGCCCCAGTTCAGCGACGTGGAAATGTGATAGGCAATAAAATTACTGAGTAGCGTTCCACTGGTTCCGCCGACCAGAGCCGGTGTGATGTAATAACCTATGGCCAGAATAAATACTAGTATTCCTCCTGCTCCGATCCCCGCAACCGTGTTCGGGAAATAAACGCGTCTGAACGCAGTGAAAGACGTTGCACCCATCGAACGTGCAGCGCGCACATACGTAGGCGAAATGGTTTTCATGACACTAAACAAAGGTAAAATCATAAAGGGCAACAGGATGTGCGTCATCGCCACAACCGTGCCAACCTGGTTGTGTATCATTGCTAATCGCCCGTCATCGCCAATGAAGCCCAGGGTGACCAAAAAATCGTTAACTACGCCTTCGCGTTGCAGCAACGCGATCCATGCGCTGGTGCGCACCAGCAGTGAGGTCCAGAAGGGTAGCAATACCAGAATCATCAGCAGGTTACTGGTCCGCGTTTTGAGCGTCGCCAACAAATAAGCAATGGGATAACCAAGCACAATCGTTAACAGGGTAATCAGCGAACTCAACCACATGGTACGTTTGAGCAACTTCATGTAGATGCGCTGATCATCGGGCTTACGTTGCACCCCGTCTACGCCGATCTGGGCATCTACCGCAGCATAATAATACGAGGAGGTATACTTACCGCTTTCCCGCTGAATCAGCCACCAGGTCTCGTGCTTGGCCCACTTCTTATCATAGCCTAATACCAGATCGGTATAGCTGATTTCAAGCTTGTCCGGATCGAATTTTTTTAATTTTCTACCGGTTTTTCTAAACAGGCTGGACATGCCGGACTTTTCGTAGTTCAGGCGCTTACCAACCCGGCTGATGGTTTTATTTTCCGCGGCAATTTTTGCGTCTTCGACGAAGGCTTTAAACACAGCCTCATCGGGCAGTTCCCCGGTAGATGCATCCCAGACGGCCAGTTGTGACACAGTCTTAGGTAAAACCTGCACGATAATTTTATTGTCCACGCTACGCAACAGCATGTCGAAAATCGGCCCGAGGAAGGTTAGCAGGATAAACAGAAAAAGTGGCGTGACCAACAGCAGTGCGGTTATTTTACGTCGACGCAGTGCGCGATTCAGGCTTACTTTTAACGATACGCCATCAGCCGTTTTCAATGGTTCTGACGAAGTATTTGATTGACTCATTTTCTTTGCCATTTGAATAAATATTTATTAGGCCGATGCATAATGTTTTCTTAAAGGCGCGCTATCTAAAGCAATCACAGAATGAAAGCTGTAATTGCTTTGGATAGCACCGGAGCATTTTACTCCGATGCCAAACTACATTAACCTGAGATCAACCAGGCTTCAAAACGCTCAGCCAGATCATCTTTATGGTCTGCCCACCACTCAAAATCGTAGGCAAATGCGGTTTTCATGTTAACTGGATCCGTCGGCATGTGAGGCGCCATGTCGATGCCCAATTCACCGTGTTTACCCACCAGCGCAGCCGATGATGCACGCAACGGACCATAAGAAATAAACTTGGACTGGTCTGCAAGACGCTGTGTGTCTGTTGCAAACTTCAGATATTCCATGATTTCCGCCTTATGTGGTGCGTTTGTTGGCACAACCCAGCCATCCAGGTTCAGGATCTGTGCATCCCAGAGCATGTTAATGGGCTGCTTGTTTACTTCGATCGCTTCAAACAGACGACCGTTATAGGAGGTTCCAAAAACGACTTCGCCATCCGCAAGTAATTGCATTGGCTGCGCGCCTTTGGTCCACCAGACAACCTGATCTTTTATGGTGTCCAGTTTAGCGAATGCGCGCTTAACACCTTCCTCGGTATCCAGCACATCATATACATCTCCCGGCGCTACGCCGTCCGCGATCAAAGCCCATTCCATATTGGTATCAGGGCGTTTTTCGAGTGCTCTTTTTCCCGGAAATTTTTCCAGGTCAAACACATCAGACATAGCGGTAGGCGGTGTATCAAACGCATCATTACGATAACCAAACGCGAACGAATAGGCGATCTGAGGAATGAAGCAGGGCGAAATAATTGAATCGCCAAAATCTACGCTTGCCATCGTGCCATCAGGCGCCATAGCGAGGTCTTTGTCGTGATTGATTTCATCGACCAGGCCTTCATCGCACAATGCGATTGCTGAAGGGGCTTCCGCATCCAGCAGATCCCAGGTGGTGTTACCGGCTTCTGCCATGGCGCGAAGCTTGGCGGCTCCTTCTGCGGCGGAATCATCATTTATGATTTTGATGTCTGGATTGGCGGCCATATACGGGTCATGATACGCGCCCTGCTGGCTGGCCGTGTAGGCACCACCCCAGGATACGATAACCAGCTCGGTCTCTGCCGAAGCGGTTGTAAAACCAGCCGAACCCACTGCAATTGCAGCTGCCAGCGCGGTTTGTGTAAAGACTTTTTTCATTTTCGATTCTCCTTCGTGTAATTAAAATTTTAAGTCATTGGTTTACGAAGCACCCGGACCAGATTGACCTAGATGCTCCACTTTTAAAGCATGCACTGAATTTCAGTCTGTAGGATCCAGCGCACGACAATCATTTGAGCTCCAGCCTATATTAACGTTATCACCTTCGCTCAACTGGGCATGGAGCGCAGAATTGGGGATCTTGATGATGAAATCGTCATGCCCGCACACCTCCATGCGCGTTCGTATATGGTCGCCCAGATAAATAAGCTCCAGAGCTTTGGCCTGTAAGTTATTATCAAACTGGCCTGGTTCGGGGTTTACCGCTACGCGTTCGGGGCGCAATGACAAGGTGGCACGTTCCCCGACACCTGCAATATTGATCTGTTTGGCGATAATTTCGCTACCGTCATCCGCTTTGACCCTGCAGGTCTCACCATCGGCACTCAAAATGGTTCCCAGGAGACGGTTGTTATCCCCGATAAAATCCGCGACAAAAGCATTTGTCGGCTGTTCATAGAGTTCATCGGGTGGCGCAAGTTGTTGCACTACACCATCGTCGAAGACTGCCACGCGGTTAGACATCGTCAGCGCTTCACTTTGATCGTGAGTAACGTACATTATCGTTACTTCGAGGTTTTCGTGAATGTGCTTGATTTCATACTGCATCTGTTCTCGCAGGTTTTTATCCAGCGCACCCAGTGGTTCGTCCATCAGCACCACTTCGGGATCAAATACCAGCGATCGAGCCACAGCCACCCGTTGCGCCTGGCCACCTGAAAGCTGTCCCGGGCGACGATTGGCAAAGTCACCAAGCTGCACCATATCCAGAGCGCGTTTTACTTTTTCTTCGCGCTCGGATTTACCCATGCCGCGCACTTCCAGCGGGAAACTGAGGTTCTCACCTACCGTCATGTGCGGAAAAAGTGCGTAGTTCTGGAATACCATACCGATACCGCGTTTGTGCGGTGGCACGCGATTGATGGGCTGTCCATCCAGAAAAATTTCGCCATGTGTCGCCGGCTCAAAGCCCGCGAGCATCATCAAACACGTCGTTTTACCTGAACCCGACGGGCCAAGCATGGTTAAGAATTCTCCTCGCTCCATGTCCAGATTAAAGTCTTTAACGACAAGAATTTCGCCGTCATAACTTTTTTGAACATTTTCGAAGCGAACCAGAATATCGTTCGCTGATGGCATAGTTGTAATAATTTGTTTTTGTGTGACCTAACCCTAACGTATCAATTTTTCGAAGTCAAACAGCAGACGCTTATACAGAGCGGATCATTCACGACACGTGGCTTTCTGTCTGCGACACCCTGGCCCGCCACACAAAACTACAGCTCACCCGCCTCCTCAAGCACTTTTCGAGCTACGCGAAAACATTCCAGACCCTGTGGAACGCCACAATATATCGCAATGGTGTGGACGATCGCGCGAATTTCCTGCTTACTAACGCCGTTGTTTAATGCACCACGACAGTGTAATTCCCACTCGTGCATTTTCCCCAGTGCACCGATCATGGTCAGATTCATCATTGAACGGGTTTTCGCATCGATTGCATCATCGCCCCAGCCAAACCCCCAGCACCATTCCGTCATCGCTTCCTGAAACGGCAGCGTGAACTCATCTGCCGCGGCAAGATTCTTTTCTACGTACTCGGCGCCCAGGGTTGCTTTTCGCTGGGCAAGCCCAAGCTCAAATCGTTGTTTATCCATTTTTTTCTCCAAATCTATATTTAGTTAATTTATGGCACCCTACTTCGAGCGCACCGGAATCATCGCATCACAAACGGGTTCGCCATCGGTTCTTTCGAAGTGCTGATCCAGATAGTTTTGGTGCGAGTGTATTCGTAAATCGCATCCATCCCCGCCTCGCGACTGCCGCCGCTCTGCTTAAAACCGCCAAACGGCGCAATGGGCGAAATCGCCCGATACGTATTAATCCAGATAATGCCCGAACGAATTCGCTGGCTGACGCGATGCGCGCGCGCCAGATTCTCGGTGAAAATTCCCGCGCCCAGACCAAAAGCCGAATTATTGGCCATTTCGACAGCCTGTTCTTCGGTATCAAATTTAAGCGCCGAAATGACCGGTGCAAACAGCTCGGTTTGTACACAATCAATACTTTGGTTCGGGCAGGCTAACAAAGTCGGTTCGAAATAGTTGCCGTACGTAACATGCGCCGGTCGCCGCCCGCCAACGATCAATTCTGCGCCCTGTTCAATAGAGGCTGCAATTACACGCTCACATCGCTCAAGTTGTGCGGTAGTCGCCAGCGGGCCCATTTGCGTTTGTTTATCCAATGGATCGCCAACAATAATTTCTTCGGCCCGCGCCTTGATCTGCTGCAATACCCGGTCATAGATGTCACTTTGTATGAATACGCGCGACCCGGCTACACAGCTTTGCCCGGAAGCACCATAGTTGCCTGCAATAATCCCGTTCACTGCGCTTTCGGCATCCGCATCCGCGAAAACAATAATGGGCGATTTCCCACCCAACTCCAGCGACACGTGCGCGAAATTCTCACTGCTGTTACGCACAATATGCTTCGCGGTTTCAGGACCACCGGTAAAGGCGATACGCGCCACTTTAGGGTGCGAAGTCAATACCCGACCACAAGGCTCACCAAACCCGGTGATAATATTCACCACCCCCGGCGGAAACCCTGCCTCGTGAATCAGTTCAGCGAATTTAAACATCGCCGCCGGTGCCTGTTCTGAGGCTTTGACTACCAAAGTATTGCCCGCCGCCAGCGCCGGCGCGATTTTGGTCGCCGACAGAAACATCTGTGCGTTCCAGGGCACGATGGCGGCCACTACGCCAATGGGCTCGCGCGTGGTGTAGACGTGCAGGTCCGGCTTATCGATTGGCAGCACCTCCCCCTGTATTTTGTCAGCCAATCCCGCGTAGTAGTAATAGTAGTCCGCTACGTAGGCCGATTGCGCGCGCGTCTCCGTCGCAAGCTTGCCGCTGTCTATGGTTTCCAGCTCGCCCAATTCAGCGGCGTGTTGAACGATCAGATCACCGAGTTTTCGAAGCAGCTTACCGCGCTGTGTCGCGCTGTAACGGGGCCACTCACGGTTAAAAAGCGCGTGATCCGCCGCATCAACCGCGCGATTAACATCCGCCTCGGTCGCCGCAGGAAAACGCGCCCAGACCTCGCCATTTGCCGGGTTAAGGCTTTCGAAAAACTTGCTACCGGTTTCAAACCGGCCGTTGATGTAGTGTTTAAATAATTGCATAAATTTTCATTTTTAAAACAGGAGGTGGGGTTTCAACCCCGCAATGTTGAACCATGC
>JAUVBY010000084.1 GCA_030590945.1 Gammaproteobacteria bacterium
TCAACTCTCAACTACTAAGCCTCACTTAGGGCAACCAGGGCGGACGTTTTTAGTTTATTGAGAATCTTCCAGTGTATGCTCAAAACCGACATACAGCTAAAATAATAATTTGCCGGAATTATTGCTTAAAACTTCCTTCTTTAAAAAACAATCGACACTGCAAATAATACGCTGTACCCTTGCGGGCATTCAACCAAAAATAGAATTACAGGAGTAAAAAATGCGTCTTTCCGGAATATTTGTCTTCGCTGCTTTCTTCTCATTTCCGTTGTTCGCTGACATGACTCCCGAAGAGAGGTGTGAAAAACGGGCCGATGTGGCAATGCAAGCCTCAGATATGCGAATTTCGGGTGTGGACAAAGAAACAGCAACTGATTCCCTAATTGAATTGTACGACCGTCCTGGTACGGGAGTCACAGCAAATAATGTACGGGGTATGGTTATGCTGTCATATCTGGCTAAAATGAAGCCAGAAAAAATGCGCGACTACGTATTTGATGAGTGTAAGAAGGATATATTGAAATAGTATCTGCCTGGCGCACTGAATATTACCGGTAGAGGTAATCTGATTTAATAGATTCCGCCGGTGCTGAACGTGTAAACGCGCCGCGTGTTAAATACTTTTAATGGCCGGCAGGCATTGTGGTTGATAGCTGTCATGTCACTTTTTCGAGTTCTATTCCTTGACCTCATGCATATGAACATCGCGCTGCGGGTAGGGGATCGATATGCCATTTTTATCAAATGCGAGCTTAATCTGCTCCATCATGGCAAAGCGTACGTCCCAGTAATCCTCTTTTTTACTCCAGGGGCGCACAACGAAATTGACGCTGCTATCTGCCAACTCATTGACCGCTACCGAAGGGGCCGGGTCTAGCAAAATCCGTTTATCTGCAGCGATTGTTGACTCAATAAGCTTACGCGCCTTATCGATATCGTCTTCGTAACCAATCCCAAACACCATGTCTATGCGCCGCAAATCTTCAGCCGAGTAATTTACGATCGTATCGTTGTAAATAAGGCGATTTGGTACGATAATGCGCTTATTGTCCGGTGTTAAAAGTATGGTATTAAACATCTCTACTTCCAACACCGTTCCGCTGGTTCCCGCAGCCTCGATGTAGTGGCCAAGTTTAAACGGCTGGAAAAAAGCAACCATCACGCCGGCTACAAAATTTGATAAAGAATCCTTCACCGCCAGACCAAAAGCCAGGCCAACGGCGCCAAATGCAGCCAGTGCCGATGTGGTATTCACACCCAGTTGATCCAGCGCTGCGAGAATGACCACTGCAAGCAAGGCATAGTAGGCCGTATTTTTTGCCAGGCGTATCAGCATCTCATCCAGGCCGTGCTTTCTCATCCGCTGGTCGACCAGCGTACTGACCCATCGTGCAAGCATGCGCCCTACAATGAAAACCAGAATCGCGACCGTCGCCTGTACAGCCCAGGGCATCAGGTAATTCGCCCAAATGGACTGAATATCAATACTCATTATCGTTCCTCTTTTTCAATTAATCTATTTTAGAAGTACCATCTGTCAAGCTTCAAATACGTCGTTACGTATGGTCTCTTCGATAGAATTTAAGCCGTCTTCGTATTTCTTAAATTGTTCGGGGTTCAGTAATTGCTTAAACTGCTCAACATTTTTTTGGGTTTCCGCTTCGAACTCCTGCCGAAACTGTTCGAAGTTATTTTTACTATCGTGCAAATACCGCTTTAGAATTGCCCCCAGGCTTGCAAGCTTTTCACTCAGCAGCGGCTTTATCGATTCAATTTGGTCCGTGGTAAGCGCCATAATTTCAATGAATTCTGCTACCAGCTTGTCACGCCCTTCACGTATTGCATCTTCATCCAGACTAGATAGAAAACCTTTAAACTCCGTCGCTTCGTCGCTTTCCAGAAATTCCTGTAGCTTCTCGCTGGATGCTTTACTCGCCGCTTCGTATTGTTCACCTAGTTTTTCAAGCTCCGTAAGGCCCCGGTCAAACGCGGTGTCCATTGAGGCAGAGAGTTCCTCACTTTTCGCTTCCAATGCTGATTTCAGTTCAGGCTTAAGTCGTTCGTATTTTTCCTGGCCGATCTGTAATTGTTTCTCTAACTCTTTCATTAACTGATCAACATCGAGCTCATCTGCCATAAGGCTGGCAGGTAGTGCTAAACCTAGCATTAAAAGCGTTTGAACCAGGATTTTTATTGTTTTAGACATGTGTATTCTGATTTTAATTTTGTCGCAATGCTCTCAACTCATCCAGTAAATCAAACACCAATGCCAGACCAACTGGTGTTAACTCAAATTCTCGCATCAGGCGTTCTGCCCTGCTCAAACGTGATAAATCTTCCGGATGAAACAACAATTCTGTATTTTTGTCTTCGACCGGCGTTAGGACCTCACACTCAACCAACTCGATGATAATGGTTTCGTGCATCTGCGTACAGATACTTAACTGGGAAAGCGACAGGCAGTGTGCGTCCGCCGACTCAATCGCATAAATCTTTTTATTATTCATGAATTCAAACCCCCGGTTTCATTTTTGTACGCGCGTCAAAACTCGAAGCCGATTTCAAGGCTTCATACGCGGCCCGCTCATCGTCTGAAACCTCTTCAGGCACCACGATCTTAAGCGTCACCAATAAGTTTCCCGGTGTTTTTGCCGGAATACCCTTTCCTTTTAGGCGAAATTGCCTGCCACTACTTGACCCGGATGCAAGCGCAAGATTAACGCTTTTTCCGTCGGGCAATAGCACCGCTACTTTCGCGCCCAGTGCTGCTTCCCAGGGGCTTACAGGCAACTCAAGGCTAATGTCTTTACCATCGACCTTGAACACGGGATGAGGTTTGAAATTTACTTCCAGGAAAAGATCCCCGCGAGCGCCTCCTCCCGGCGCGGAAACACCCTGACCTTTCAAGCGCATGGTCTGGCCCTGAGTGATCCCCCTGGGTATCTTTACATTCAGACTACGCTGCTTGTTGATTACCTGCCCCGATTCAGTCAGTACGGGCTCGCTGAGAGATAACTGCCGGCTCGCCCCATGAAATGCATCCGCCAGATCAATCTGAATACTGGCGTGCTGGTCCTGCCCTGCGGTATGCCCTGGCGCCTGATAGCGATCTTCCTGCCCGCCCATTCCGGAATAAGCATGCCCGAACAACGATTCAAAAAAGTCGCTGACATCCGGCCCGGTGGCACCCGATGCAGAGGAATAGCGATAGGCACCGCCATTCTGACCAAAACCGGCATGCGATTGATCCCAGCCCGGTGGTGTATGAAAATCCTGCCCCGCCTGCCAGTTACTGCCTAATTCATCGAAGGATGCGCGTTTTGTTTCATCTTTGAGTACGTTATAGGCTTCAGATACATCTTTGAACTGCGCTTCGGCATCCGATTCCTTGCTCACATCGGGATGGTATTTTCTCGCGAGCTTGCGATAAGCCTTTTTAATGGATGCCTTGTCAGCATCACGCTCAACACCCAGTATTTTGTAATAATCTTTATATTCCATTTATACTATTTAGTATTGTTTAATCATAATGTTACGGATACCTTTCCTTGCCTAATGCAGAAAAAGTTAGCAGCTTAGCGCGGTCCGGCCAAACAAAACATCAAAAGTTAGTTTCAATTTCATGTGCCAGATACAGCCCAAATTGGACGCTACTGTGACGCTTTGATCAATTAAACCACGGAGCTATACCTACAAGGTACATCAGGACCATTTAGCAGGATTGAACGATATAGAAACTGCTGTCTTGCAAAGCCTGTCAGTCCACACACTACGCCAATACCGCGCTGGCGGTACTCTCTGTTTCGAACCTAAGTTTATCAAACTTGGTAAACGGA
This sequence comes from Gammaproteobacteria bacterium, assembly GCA_030590945.1. Taxonomy (GTDB): domain Bacteria; phylum Pseudomonadota; class Gammaproteobacteria; order Arenicellales; family Poriferihabitantaceae; genus JAAELZ01. The sequence continues at coordinate 3,837 of JAUVBY010000084.1, forward strand.
TTATATACAAATGCAAGGACTTGCTTGTGTGGCATGATCGTGAAGGCTGAGCAACCAGACCCTTACGTAATTCCAGATTACTCGTCTTACACACTCAGTTTCTGTGATAGTCCAGGCGTTGTTAAACAGGAATACATTCACCCACTCGACGCCTGCGCCCACACTCCGGTTAGACTGCCAGGTGTTTGCTTAAGCCTTCAAACAAAAGGGCTACTGCTTCGGCGCCAGGATCGTTGTAACCACTTAGGCGATCTTCCGAAATGTAACTGGCCCGACCGGCTTTGGCTTTTACAATTTGCGCCGTATGTTCTGCGCCGGCCCGTGCAGCCGTAGCAGCCGCCGCAAGACTATCAGGCAGGGCATCCAGTGCCGGGGTCAGAGCGTCGATCATCGTGCGATCGCCCGGGCGAGCTCCACCTACTTCTTGCACACGCGCCAACCCCGCCTTAAGCGCCTCAACATTGGACATCCCCGAGGAGGCAGCATCACCTACAGCCGAGAAAAAGATCGCTAATAACACCCCGGAAGAGCCACCCATTGTCTGGCTAAGTTCCAGCCCAATCGCACGGTAAAGCTGGGTTAGATCGGCCAATGGCAGTCGATCAATCGCATCCTTAAGCGCCCTCGCTGCGCCTGCTAAAGTCGATCCGGTATCCCCGTCACCCGACTGGGCATCCAGCGCGTTCAAATCGGTTTCGGCCTTCAGGAAAATATCGCAGCACTGTGCCACAAACGCGGCTGTTTTCGGGTCAGCTGAAGGTATCGGCTTTATCGGGGTCAAGCCATCAGGAATAGGATGGATGCCCGGCATAGTTAACATTTTGCAACCCGGCCAGTCACTCATGGCAACCGGGCTCTGCAGTAAGGCCAGCTCCTCATTATTAACCGGTAAAATAGATACCGAAAATCCGCGCATATCCAAAGATGTCATCATTGGAGCGGGGCCGACCAGATATTGAATATCATCAATCACATCTGACTTGGCCAGTTCCTCCAGCAACACAGCCATTTCCAGTTGTGTGGTGCCACCAAGGTTATTCAGCAGTGCCACCTTTGGACCATTTCCCGCATAAGGCCTGAGTCGATCCAGAACCACATACATTGAATCGAGCGCAGTAGAAAAGTCCACCAGTTCCACACCGGACTCACCGTGAATTCCAAGACCTAGTTCTGCCTTACCCGCCGCGATCCGATCTTCCCTGGGAGAGCCGGGCACGGTGCAGGTGTCGAGAGACATGCCGATACTGGCGACATTCTTGATCACCCGTTTGGCCGCTGCGCAAACTGTGTCCAGGTCGGCACCCGATTCTGCCAGTGCACCGGCAATTTTATGCACAAACAATGTACCCGCCACGCCACGTGCCTGCGGTAGATCCGGCAGAGCGACATCATCATCCACAATCACCATCGAAACCTTGATACCATAAGTGCGTGCCCGCTCGGCAGCGAGGCCAAAATTCAACCTGTCACCGGTGTAGTTTTTCACGATCAGCAAACACCCTGCTGGGCCGGAGACGGCTAAAATTCCTGCCAGCACCGCATCAACCGAGGGTGAGGCGAACACATCACCACATACGGCGGCTGTCAGCATGCCCTTCCCGATAAATCCTACGTGGGCAGGCTCGTGCCCTGAGCCACCGCCTGAAACCAGCGCCACTTTACATTTATCCCAATCTTCGCGAACCACCACCTTGATATGCGGATAGGCATCGAGCCGCGCCAGCCGACCGCTGGCCGTACGCAAAAGCCCGTCGATAGCTTCAGTTACGAGGGCTTCTTTAGTATTAATAAACTGCGCCATGGTTATGCTCCTAATTTAATGCGGACACCGTTGGCGTCAAAGTAGAGTGGATTTCGCGGCAAAAAGGACAATGTATCGCCCCTGGTTAATTTTGTGTGCGGATCAGTAAGCGTCATCAAATCGAGCTCACCAATTTTCAAATGCAGACGGGTCTGGTCACCAAGATGCTCAACCCTTCCCACTTTCACCTCAACACCTTCTCCGATGCTGATATGCTCGGGGCGCAAACCAATGCTGGTCGCCCCATTCGGCGCGCCAGGGAAAATTTCAGCGGGCAGGATATTAATTTTGGGTGAGCCAAGGCGACTGGCGGAATAAATGCTGACAGGATCTTCATAAATCTCACGTGGAGAGCCAAACTGTACCAGCTTGCCATGATCGAGCACCCCAACATGGGTCGCCATGGTCATAGCCTCGACCTGGTCGTGTGTGACGTAAAGCATAGTCGCGCCAAGGCTGGCCTGAATGCGTTTAAGCTCGATGCGCAGATCGGAGCGCAACTTGGCATCAAGCGAGCTAAGAGGCTCGTCCATCAGAAATATTTGCGGTTTACGTACCAGAGCCCGTCCAATCGAAACACGCTGCATTTCACCGCCCGAAAGTTCGGTCGCCTTATTATCAAGCTTGTGCGAAATTTGCAAGGTTTCTGCTACTGCATCCACCTTACGAATGATTTCATCCTCCGGGGTACGCAGCATCGGAGATTTGAGTGGAAAAGCGAGGTTCTGACGCACAGAAAGATGCGGATAGAGCGAATATTGCTGAAATACCATCGCCATATTGCGCTCTGCCGGGGACTGGCTGGCCGCATCCTCACCATTAATCAGAATTTGGCCGCTATCAGGCTTATCCAGGCCGGAGACCATCCTCAATATCGTAGTTTTTCCGGCGCCCGTGGGGCCGAGCAATACCACAAAGGAGCCATCCGGCACGGTCATGGTCACGTTTTCCAACGCCACCTGATCACCAAAAGATTTGGATACGTTTTGTAAGCTCACTTCAGCCATGATCCAGTACTCCTTTATTGGCTTTCGACAATAGTGCCGTGCCGCTGGTTTCGTCAAAAATGGAAATAGTACGCGGATTAAACTCCAGGCCGTGTGTCTCACCAACCGTGAAAACCTGGCTGGCAGGAACCCGTGCTTTAAGCACCCCGTTAGGTGTATCGATGGTAATGATCCGTGTGGTGCCGAGATATTCAGTGGCGGTCACTTCGCCGCGATAGGCGCTGTTGTCATTCATTGATACATGCTCCGGTCGCACCCCAAACACCAAATCACCCGACGCGGCCTGAAGCTGCTCTGGAATTTCCAGATCTTGTCCGTCAAGAGAAACCATGGTATCGCCTGTGGCGATACTGCCGTTGAAGCGCAATAAATTCATGCTCGGTGAACCGATGAAATCAGCCACAAACAACGTCGCCGGCCAGTCGTATATTTCTTGCGGGACGCCAAATTGCTCGACCGAACCGTGGTTCATTACCACAATTTTGTCGCCCATTTGCATCGCTTCCAACTGATCGTGGGTAACGTAAACAGTAGTCGCGCCCATGCGGTCATGCAATGCACGCAATTCTTCTGTCATGTGTTCACGAAACTCAGCATCAAGCGCGCCAAGCGGTTCGTCCATCATAAATGCTTTGGGCTCACGCACAATCGCGCGGCCGAGAGCGACGCGCTGCCGGTCACCGCCCGAAAGCCCGCCCACCGGCTTGTTCAGGATGTCCTCTATCCCAAGAATTCCTGCCACCTCGTCTACCTTGGCCTTGATCTCCCGTTTGGGCATCCTCTGACTTTTCAACGGGTAACTAATATTTTGTCGCACATTCAAATGTGGATAAAGCGCAAACATCTGGAACACAAAAGCGATGTCACGTTCAGAAGCGCGTTTTTGAGAAACCTCTTCGCCGTCGATATATACCTCCCCGGAGGTGGGCAGTTCCAGACCGGCAATCATCCGTAAAGTAGTCGTTTTGCCACAGCCGGAGGGCCCGAGCAGCATGAAGAACTCACCATTTTCTATGGTGAAACTAGATTCTTTTACAGCGGTGAAATCGCCAAAATCCTTGCGCAGATTCTTGATAATAATTTGTGCCATGATCTACTCAGGAAAATGGCTGACGATGATAAACATCACCGTGCCGGTAAGCGTGACAACGAATGAGTACGTGAACGCGACCATCCAGAAAGGCTGCATCAGCATGAACACGCCGAGCGCGATCAGGATGGTGGCCAGCATCTCCCATGCGCCGCGGCGTCGCCGCAGCAGGCCTTTGATAAAGCCTCTCATTTACGTACCGCTCCGAAAGTAATTCCGCTCAGCAGGTGTTTGCGTAACAGGATGGTGAAGATCATCACCGGAATTAGAAAAATCGTCGCACCGGCGGCTACAGCGGGCCAATCCTGGCCACCAATGCCAATGATAGTGGGGATGAACGGTGGCGCAGTTTGTGCCGTACCCGAAGTCAGAAGCACCGCAAAGGCGTATTCATTCCACGCAAATATCAGGCAGAAAATCGCTGTCGAAGCGATGCCTGTGGCGGCCTGTGGCAATACCACTTTATAAAATGCCTGGAATCGGGTGTAACCATCGATAAGCGCTGCTTCTTCGTATTCGAGCGGAATTTCATCGATGAAACCTTTTAGCAGCCACACCGAAAGCGACAGATTTACGGCGGTATATAGCAGGATCATGCCGAGCTGCGTATCATTGAGGCCAAGCTGTCTGAACATCAGGAATATCGGGATCGCAACCGCAATTGGCGGCATCATTCTGGTGGACAGAATAAAAAACAGCAAATCCTCTTTAATCGGCACTTTGAAACGCGAGAAAGCATAGGCGGCCAGTGTGCCGAAAAATATTGACAAAAAAGTAGAACCAAAGCCAATGATCACTGAATTAAGAAATCGTTGCCCATAACGCGACGGCCCGGCGATAACCGTGCCACTGTCGCGGGCGATCTGCTCATACCAGGTAGTCGGTTCGACCAGTGTTTCCCTCATACTTGGAGTAATACGGGTGCGGGTGCTAAACAGGTTCACATAGCCTTCAAGCGTCGGTTCAAATAACACCTTAGGGGGGTAAGAGATTGAATCTGCCGGTGATTTGAAGCCGGTGGCGATGATCCACAGCAGCGGCAAAAGCGTCACCACCGCATAGGTGATGACCAGCAGTCCGGCGAACCACTTTTGCCTTTTTGACGGCTCGGTGACAGAAAATCCACTCATCTTTCTTTTACCTTGTTGAGGGCTTTAACATAGATCGAGGCGAGGCCAAAAACGGTAACAAACAGAATGACCGCGTAGGCTGAAGCATAACCAGTACGCCATTTCTCGAACGCTTCCCGCTTGAGATCAATTGAAGTTAACAGGGTAGTGGAGCCCGGCCCTCCGCCGGTAAGTTGCACCACCAGATCAAACATTTTGAAGTTTTCAATACCACGAAACAGCACTGCCAGCATTAGAAAGGGCAATACCATCGGCACGGTGAGTGTCCAGAATTGCCGCCACTTGCTGGCGCGATCGCATTCCGCTGCTTCATAAATAGAATCCGGGATTGAGCGCAAACCCGCCAGGCAAATAAGCATTACAAAAGGCGTCCACATCCAGGTGTCCACAATCACAATCGCCCACGGCGCCAGCGTAACCGAGCCAATCATTGAGAAAGACGATGCTTCGACCCCGGTGAAGAATTGCACCACATAGTTAAACAGGCCGATTTGCGGCTGGTAAAGGAAAGTCCAGAAATTGCCGACCACAGCAGGCGACAGCATCATTGGCAGGACGATGATCGTAGTCCATAGATCATTGCCTTTAAATTTTTTATTGATCAGATAAGCCAGCGCAAAGCCGATTAGCACCTGAAAGAAGATAGTCCAAAACAGAAAATGCGCAGTGGCCTGCATCGATTGCCAGGTATCAGCATCGGTCAGGATACGCTCATAATTCCTCAGGCCGATATACTCCGCATCGCGTAAGCGATTGGCCTTGAAATTGGTAAAGCTGAGGTTGATCGTCCAGATCAGCGGAAAAATATTAACCGCGAGTAACAACACAATTGATGGTCCGACAAACAGCCACGCTATGGCGCGATCCGAAAGTCCGCGTACACGGCGGGCAATAGACGGTGGAGTTGCCTTTGCGATGTGCTCGACAGGCTTCTTGATGGACATGATCTATCTCTAAAATTTGTGAAAGCCAGCCCGTTTCTAGATTGAGGGCCAGAGTAATGCGTTCCGGGTTCAAGCCCCGAAACGCAATACAGCCTATTACTTATTTTATAAGGCCTTCGTCTTCGAAGACTTCTGTCCAGTCTTTAACCAGACCATCCAGCGCTTCTTTTGCGGTTCCCTGACCGGCGATGACATATTTATGCACCCTGTCCTGCATCGGCAGCAGCAGCGAAGCGTAGGCTGGCTCAGCCCAGAAGTCTTTTACAATCGCCATTGAATCGAGGAAGGCTTGATTGTAGGGTTGAATATCGGCAAAACCCGGGGCTTCAACCACTGAACGCATCGCCGAAGCACCACCCATTTCAGTCCAGCGAGCCTGAACTTCAGGTTGGGCAAACCATTTGATATAGGCCAAAGCGCCATCCATGTTGTCGGTATTCGCTACAACAGAAATGCCTTGTCCACCCAACTGGGCAAAATGACCGGCAGGTCCTGGAGGGTTGGCAAAGTATCCTGTGCGATCGCCACCCACATTTTCATCAGCATTCACGCCGGGCCAAATGAAAGCAAAGTTCATTTGCAACGCAACCTGACCTGATTTATAAGCATCGATATCTTCGGACATATACCAGTTTGATGACCCTGGGGGCGCGCCGGCATCATACAATGCTTTGTAATATTCCAGGCCCTCAATCGCACCGGAGGAATTCACAAAACCTTCAATGTCATATGGTTTATCAGGGTTCTGATACTCAAAGCCGTAGTTGTAAAGCGCGTTGGTTACGCCCATAGTGATGCCTTCCGAACCACGCTCTGTATAGATCGCAGCGCCATAGACGGTGGTGCCGTCAATATCACGCCCCTGAAAAAACGTCGCAATATCTTTAAGCTGTGCCAGACTTTCCGGTACACCCAGATCATAGCCGTAGGTCTTTTTGAATTCAGCCTGTAGTTCAGGACGTGAAAACCAGTCTTTGCGATAGGTCCAGCCCACCACATCAGCGTAAGCCGGCAGTGCCCAGTAGTTTGGCGTGTTCTTGGGCCATTCTGCATAGCCTGTCACAGTGGCTGGTATAAAGTCATCCATGGTAATGCCTTCTGCTTCGAAGAAATCGTTAAGTTTGACGTAGTTGCCATTTTCAGCCGCGCCACCGATCCATTGACTATCTCCGATCAACAGATCGCAGAGCTTGCCACCAGAATTCAGTTCGTTGAGCATGCGATCAGCAAAATTGGGCCAGGGCACGAACTCGAACGCCATATCTTCACCTGATTGTTGTTCAAAGTCCTTACTTAGCTCAACAAGCGCGTTTGCCGGGTCCCAGGCCGCCCAGCATAGCGTGAGGGATGCTGCAGAGGCGGCGGGCGCCCCTGCCGCTAGTATGGCTGTCAGAGCCGTTAATTTTAAAAATTTTGAAGCTTTCATTAAATCCTCCCAGATGGAATGTTACGGCACGAGACCGGTTAATTTGAGCATTTGACTTTAAATGATGTACGTACCTCATGTCAAGAAGTGTTGCTATATTAAATAATACTGCACGATAACTCTGATTCCAAAGGGCTATATCAAATAGACCTGACTCCCGTCAACAATGCCTTAACGCACTCACATCACATTTATCGCCCCCCCCCTGTCCATTGGCGATGCATTGGCCATTTTTCCTGGTTCACCTGCCTACTGTCTGCCTTTCCTCCGGCATATTCTCTCGTAGCGTTATCTCTATACGGATTCGCTCCTGCGAAGCCACGGTACCGATACTGGTTATCTTGGCCTTTAGTACTCGAATAGAACTGCGCACCAAATGCCCTACATCCTGCGAGATCACTGCATCCAGGGTCCCGTCTATCAGTCGGGCACAGGTGTGGGCGGTTAATTCGTGACCGATAATAACGACATTCTGAAGCGGACTGAGTGCTTCGATCGCCTGCATGGCTTCGTAGATATCATGATTCATCAAATAAATACCGACAATCGAAGGGCGACTTTGTAGCGCTGACCTAACAATCTGCGCGGTGCGTACCGAATCCCCATAGGTTTCCATCGATGGACAAACCTTCAGGCGTTGCGCGTATTTCGCCATGATTACATCAAAGCCCAGGCGCCGCTCCTGACTATCCCGCGACTGCATGGTTTCAGTTAAAACCAACACCGACCCATGCTTTTCGCCGGTAAACCGCGCCATAAGTTGCCCAACCGTACGACCAGCAGCTTCATTGTTAATACCAACAAAATAGGCGCTTTCAGCATTTGGCTGATTGGAAACAAGAGCAACAACAGCGATCCCACGAGCATCCATCCGTGAGATAGCATCGCGCACCTGCGGGGTTTCCGGGGTCATAACGGCTACACCGTCAACTTCCGTAGCCGACAATTTGTCAATTTCTTCCACCAGACGACGCGGATCATTCGCCGGCGCACGGATTATTGTTACAATGGTGCGCTCGTGAGTCAGGGATCGGTTTGCCTCGGCAATTGCTTCGAGGATCAGATCGATAAACTCATCGTCATGATCGGGCAATAGAAACACCAATTTATATTCCTTGCTCCGCGCCAAATTAGCCGCCGAAATATCGCGTACAAAATCAATCGCCTTAATCGCCTCATTGACCCGCTCTACCGTGGTCTGCCGCACACCGGGACGCTCGTTCAAAACACGGTCCACAGTCGCCAGGCTCACCCCCGCAACTTTCGCTAAATCCTTTGTTGTCGGCCTGCTCATCCGCCCTCCCGAAAAGCAAACATCCTAAATCGAACGTATGAGGTACGTCAACCATTTTGCAAAATTTAGATTTTAATCGTTACGACTCTATGACTAATACTGCCCTTAAATAAGGGGCCTTCAGGGATATCCGATTAATTTGCAGCTCATAGTTTGCCAGGCTGACCACCACAGTGTCACTAGCTACTACACCATCCCTATTTAATACCACAGATCAACTATCTTCTCGTAATATTGGCAATATTCCATTCGCTGACCTCAACGCGATCGATCAACTTACAACAACAATCCTGGTAAATTCAACTAATGAACCTACAATTTTATACGAACTATTTTCCGCCCTCGTCCCATTCCCGGGCAAA
>JAUVBY010000164.1 GCA_030590945.1 Gammaproteobacteria bacterium
CAGGACTCAGGCGTGCTGAAGTAGTCATCCAGAAACATCTGTACACTCATCTGGCTCGCTTCCTTGCCGCCTTCTGAGGCCGACATCCCATCCGCAATCGCAATCGCCAGGCCTTTGTATTCCAGCACATTACCCGCCGGTAACAGCGCGCCGAAAAAATCTTCATTCTCGGGTTTGAGTCCACGTGAACTGGCCTGTCCCAGGGAAATGCTGAGCGTGCTAGTCATCTGCTGAAACCCCGGGCATTGCCAGCCACCATACGTCGACGCAGCTTAAACCGTCGGGCAGCCGCGCTTCGCTCGCAAAGTCAGGTTTTTCTAGAAATCGCATATTTGAGGCTCTGGAGGATTTCCTGTTATTTTACGTCGATCAACTGCACGGTGCCATCTTCAAGCGTTTCGGCCATTTGACCTTCGGGCTCTTCCAGAAACAGGATAATCAAGACTAAAACCCCGGCGCTCACCATGCCGATAAACATAAAGAACTGATCATACGAGGTCAGGGAGTTCACGGTTAGAAATATCACCGCCCCCACGTTGCCAAACGCGCCCGCCATGCCTGCAATCTGGCCTGTCATACGTCGTTTAATCAACGGCACCATTGCATACACCGCGCCGGAGCCCGCCTTGGAAAAGATACCGCCGATAATCGTCAATAAAACCACCATGCCTAATGACCAGCTCTTATCCACCAGACCCAGCGTGAGAAATGCACCGGTCATACCTGAAAACACAATCATCAGGGTTAATTTTCGGCCAATTTTGTCGGATATCCAGCCGCCACCCGGACGCGCAAATAAATTTATGAACGGGTAAATACCCGCCAGCAGGGCAGCCGTCACTTTAGGCAGTTCAAACCAGTCAACGTAAAATAGCGCCAACGTAGATACTACGGCTAATTCGGTACCAAAGGTGACCAGATAAGCCCAATCGAGAATCGCCACCTGTTTAAATTTGTATTGATCAAGACTGGCGGCGGGCTGCTTGATAACCTGATGATTTAACTGCCATATTTTCCAGACTTGAACCAGGTATAAAGCGACTAACACGGCATAACAGGCGTAAACCGATGGGCTGCTTAGTAAACCCATATTAGCGGGCGATAATTTCCAGGCAAGTACACCCAGCGCCAGATACAGTGGAATATTCATCAGAATATATAAAATCAGGTCCTTGCTGCTACTAACTTCCATCGCACCCATCTTTTTGGGCTTGAAATAAGTCGAACCCTTCGGTGTATTGCTCACCAGAAAATAGTAAACCGCGCCGTAGGCGATAGCTGCAATGCTCACCAGGGTAATGGCAATTCGCCAGCCATTCTCACCACCTATATTCGCTGCAATAAAGGGCAATGTTAAGGCTGCACCTGCGGAGCCAAAATTCCCCCAGCCGCCGTATATCCCCTGTGCAATACCCGTCTGTTTTGCTGGAAACCACTCGCCGATCATGCGGATACCAACGACAAAACCCGCACCGATAAAGCCCGATAGAAACCGGAGTAAAGCCAACGTTTCGAAACGATCCGCCCAGGCGAAGGCGATGCTGATCAAACCGCCTGTAATCAGTATCGTGCTATACATGATACGCGGCCCAAGTCTATCCACCAGCATACCCACCACAATACGCGCTGGAATAGTCATGGCAACGTTGAGAATAAGCAGCACCTTAGCCTGTTGGTCATTTAAGCCCAGGGCTTCTTTGATAAAAGGCATCATCGGCCCCAAACTCAACCACACCGCAAAGCTCATAAAAAAGGCAAACCAGGTGTAGTGCAGAATACGGATATTACGCTCGCGTATCTGGAAAAGACTAAAAGAGGCCATGGGTAAATCCAGAACAAATTGATTTGAGAAGGCTGTAGTGTTGATGATTCATATCAGCAAACGCTAATTAATTTGAATCAAACGCCCTGTTTTGGTGCGTATTAGCATTTTCTAATTCATTATCCCCGCCTTCGCCCTATATCATTCCCTGAAATTGATCGAAGCACGCGGTGATACATCAAATAGCGTGCGAGTTATTCCCGGCTTTAGATTCCGCGGCTGGTTCGCAACGACAGAGAATAATTACAGGAAATGAAATTAAGCATGAAAGAAAAACTGGTTTTAATTGGAAATGGCATGGCAGGCATCCGCGTAATCGAGGAACTGCTTAAGCTAAAACCTGATTTATACGACATTACAGTATTTGGTAATGAGCCTTACGGAAACTACAACCGCATCATGTTATCTCCGGTGCTCGCGGGCGAAAAAACCATCGACGATATCATGCTTAATACTGAGCAATGGTACGCCGATAACGGCATTAAACTAAACAAAGATAGTCGGGTCGAACAAATTGATCGCATCAAATGCGAAGTGGTTGCCCGGGACGGTCAACGGGCAGCCTATGATCGTTTATTAATCGCCACGGGTTCACTGCCATTTATATTGCCTCTGCCGGGCGTGGACAAACCCGGGGTCATCAGCTTTCGAGATATAGCCGATGTTGATTCGATGCTGGTCGCCGCAAAAACGTTTAAGAATGCGCTTGTTATCGGTGGCGGCCTGCTCGGACTCGAAGCCGCTAATGGATTGATGAAACAGGGCATGACAGTCAGCGTCGTGCACTTACCCGATACCCTGATGGAGCGCCAACTGGACAGGCCAGCCGCCAAAATGCTGCAGTCTTCGCTGGAAGAGCGCGGCCTGAACTTCCTGATGAAACACAGTACCGCTGAAATCCTGGGCGAGGATCGCGTTAGTGGTGTACGTTTTAACGATGGCTCAGAGATCGTAGCTGATCTGGTGGTAATGGCGGTGGGCATCAAACCGAATATTGAACTGGCGCAAACATCAGGCCTGCATTGCGAACGCGGTATCGTAGTGAACGATACGCTGCAAACGTTCGATCCAAAGATTTATGCCGTAGGCGAGTGCGTACAGCACAGAGGTGTGGCCTATGGCCTGGTCGCTCCGCTGTTCGAACAGGCCAAAGTCTGCGCCAATCACCTGGCAAACTACGGGATTGCCCGATATGAAGGCACCGTCACCTCAACCAAGTTAAAGGTAACCGGAATAGAGCTGTTCTCTGCCGGCGATTTTATCGGTGATGAAAATAGTGAAGAGATCGTTTTCCAGGATGTGGCAAACGGTACCTACAAAAAACTGATACTGGAAGGTAACTGCGTGAAAGGTGCGGTTCTATACGGTAACACGGTAGATGGCAGCTGGTATTTTCAGCTCATAAAAGATGGCACGGACGTGTCTGCTTACCGGGATACACTGTTATTCGGGCAAGCACATTTAGGGGACTCCGGTCACAACCCGGAAACCCGCGTTGCCAATTTGCCAAATGATGCTGAAATTTGTGGTTGTAACGGCGTGTGCAAGGGCGATATTGTTAACGCTATTAGCGAGAAAAAGTTATTCACGCTTGAAGAAGTACGAGCGCATACCAAAGCCTCATCCTCCTGTGGCTCCTGTACCGGGCTGGTTGAATCACTACTGGCTTACACTGTGGGCGGGGAATATTCAGCGACACCCAAAACCAGGCCGCTTTGCACCTGTACTGATGCCACCCACGATGACGTGCGCAAAGGCATTTTGCAGTACCAGCTAAAAACCATGCCGGCGGTGCGCGATAGCTTTGAATGGCGCAGTGAAGATGGCTGTGCGGCCTGCCGTAACTCGCTGAACTACTATTTATTGTGTGCCTGGCCGACGCAGTACGCGGATGATGCACAATCACGTTTTATCAATGAGCGTGCGCACGGAAATATCCAGAAAGACGGTACTTATTCTGTGGTACCGCGCATGTTTGGCGGGATGTGCACCCCCGATCAATTACGCACCATTGCCAATGTGGCCGATAAATATAAGGTTCCCGAAATGAAGGTTACAGGAGGCCAGCGTATCGATATGTTTGGCATCGCCAAAGAGCAATTGCCTGCGATGTGGAAAGATCTGACAGATGGCGGCTTTGTCTCGGGCCATGCCTATGGCAAGGCCATGCGCACGGTAAAAACCTGTGCGGGTGATACCTGGTGTCGATTCGGTACACAAAATTCAACCCGGCTCGGCGTCAAGCTCGAACAACTGACCTGGGGTTCATGGATGCCGCACAAATTTAAACTCGCGGTATCGGGCTGCCCGCGTAACTGCGCTGAAGCCACTATCAAAGATATCGGCATCGTCTGTGTCGATTCCGGCTATGAGTTGCATGTGGGTGGTAATGGTGGCATCAAGGTTCGCGTAACCGACCTGCTATGCAAAGTTGAAACAGAAGAACAGGTGCTCGAATACACCGGTGCGTATTGCCAGTTGTATCGGGAAGACGCGCATTATTTGGAGCGCACCGCCCCCTGGGTTGAGCGTGTGGGCCTGGCAAAAATCAAAGCGGCCATTGAAGATGAGACACAACGAAAAGCGCTGCTTGAACGATTTTTAATTTCGCAAAAAGCGGCCCAGATCGACCCCTGGACTGAACGCGCTCACGGCGCCGAAGCAAACGAATTCACCCCGATTACCGTATCGGCTTAAGGAATATAAAATGAGCAAATGGTTAGAAGTTGCACCCCTGGAAGATATCCCTGTTTTGGGTTCGCGCGTGGTTGACACCCCGGACACGCGAATCGCCGTGTTCCGCGGGAAAAATGACCAGATCTACGCGATAAAAGATGCATGCCCGCATAAACAAGGCCCGCTTTCGCAAGGCATTATGCATGGTGATTCGGTTACCTGCCCTCTGCACAACTGGAAAATCAGCCTGAGCAGCGGTGAAGCACTGGGGCCGGATGAAGGGTGTACGAACGTTTTTCAAACCAAAGTCGATTCCGGCCTGGTTTACATCCAACTGTAGCACGCCTCTGCCCCCCTCTTTGACAAAGAGGGGCTGGGGGAGATTTGACTACCAGACAAAATTCCTCACTATCAACATGTTATCTATTATTTTAAATCCCCCTCTATCCCCCTTTTTCAAAGGGGGAAGCGTCCCTGGCAGGCTTTTACGCAAATCATTTAAATCTAAAATCTAAGCATGTTATTCGGCCGAAACAAAAAGAACCCCATCAAGCTCCACGACCACGGTGTGGTGGAATGGAAATATGCGACCTGCGGTTATTGTTCAACCGGCTGCTCCATAGAAGTTGGCATGGATGCCAAAGGCAAGGCCGTCACCTCGCGTGGCGTCGCCGACGCGGATGTCAATCGAGGCAAACTTTGCCTCAAAGGGCTTAGCGAGCACCGCCTGTTTGACTCCGCCGGGCGCGGCACAGAACCGCTGATTCGAGACCATATTCACGCCCCCTTCCAGGCCACAGACTGGGACACCGTTTTGGATAAAACGGTTACAGAACTGAGCCGAATCCAGAATAGATATGGCCGCGATTCGATTGCCATTATTTCCACCGGCCAGATGCTCACCGAAGAATTTTATACTCTGGGCAAGCTCACCCGCGGCCTGATTGGCACCAATAACTACGATGGCAATACCACCCTGTGCATGGCTTCGGCCGTTTCGGGTTACAAACGCAGCTTCGGTTCCGACGGGCCCCCGGGGTGCTATGAGGATTTTGAGCACA
>JAUVBY010000170.1 GCA_030590945.1 Gammaproteobacteria bacterium
AATTTTCGTAGGATCACGTTAAACGGCAGTACAACAATGTTTGCAGAAGACACTTATGTTTAGAGACTTAAAACCTAAATCCCGTTTTATCGTCATCCTCGCGTATGCGGGGATCCATAATACCGTCAGAAACAAGCTTATGGATTCCCGCCTTCGCGGGAATGACGCTTTAACCGGACAGTAGTGATAAAGTTTCTATTATGTCTACTCAAACCCACAAGCACTCGAACCCTATGTCAGATGAGGTCCTCTGGCAATTGCGCGTTGATCTCGCCGCCTGTTTTCGCCTGATATCTTCTTATGGCTGGAGTGAATCGGTAGCGAATCATTTTAGCGCAGCCGTATCTGAAGACGGCACGCAATTTTTAATGAATCCTAAATGGCAGCACTTCGCGACTATCAAGGCCAGCGATCTGCAACTGTTTGACAGCAACGATTTGCAAACCATGGATAAGGCAGATGCACCCGACCCCTCAGCGTGGTGTATCCATTCAAATATTCATGCTTCCTTACCCCGGGCCAGAGTATTACTACACTGTCACCCGCCCTATGCGACTGCCTTATGCAGTCTTAAAGACCCGTCAATAAAACCCATTGACCAGAATACTGCGCGGTTTTATAAGCGCGTGAGCATTGATCTGGGCTTTGATGGCCTGGCGAATCAGGATGAAGAAGGCGAGCGACTGGCCGCCGCGTTTGGTGTACACAATGTGATGCTCATGGGCAATCATGGCGTGACGGTTGCCGGCACCAGCGTGGCGCAGGCGTTCGAAGATTTGTACTATTTAGAGCGCGCCTGCCGGACCATAATCCTGGCCTATCAAACGGGACAGCCTTTGAGTGTGATGCCGGATGATCTGGCCGAAAAAACCGCGCAGGGCTGGGATGTGTATGCCGGCATCGCTGATGCGCATTTTAGCCAGCTTAAGCAAATGCTGGATAAATCTGATCCTGGTTACGCAACTTAACAACTACTCCGTCTCCCCCCCTACTCTTCCCAAATATCCACATCAATACCCTGTTCATTCAGGTGTTCCACACGCGCCGTGATATAGCGTTGAAAACTGGGCTCTTCCACATAGCCTTCTTCCAGCACGTAGGCGAACACCGATTGCGTATGAAAATTACGAAAATAAGCGTTCATCAACATCACCTGATCGCCATTTTTATCAAAAAAAGCGATGGAAGGATAATAGTTAAGCTTTAGGGTTTCAGCCCATTTTGCAGGCGTGGAGCGGGACCCATCGGGTAACAGTATATCTTCGTCCGAGAGTGCATCAAGCTGGACAACATCCATTTCGGCAAGCAAGCCCCGGGTATCATCGTGCGCCAGCGTAAGATCATGGAACTGTTCACACGAGGCGCAATCGGCGATTTCAAATAATACTGCCAGCGGTCTATCTGCAGGTGTCAGGCTGCGATCGATCAACACCTCTGCCGCGGTCTTAAAAAAAGCTTGCTTACGCGCCAGACTGGCGGATGAAGCCGAGCTGCTCATCACGTACTGGTTGAAACTCTGACCCACTTCGGCATCACCTGATGCATACGCCAGCGCCAGCTTAAAACGTTTCGGCGGCAGATATCCATTCAGGCGCAGCACTGATTTTTTCTGCTCGTCATAAAACAGCAATGTCGGCGTGAAATCCACATCCAGCGCACGCGCCAGCTGCTTTTCGGTGAACTGCCTGCCCGCCACGGTCACCACTTCCTCATCACCCCACATGTTAATCGCAACCACGTCAAATTTGGCCTGAAAATCTTCGGCGATTTCATCTACCGCCATATTATGTTCCCAAAGACGGTTACAGTACGGGCAGCCTGCCTGCCAGAAATACAGCGCTAAACGCTTCCCTTCAGCCGTTGCTTCGTCAATGTCATCGCTAAAATCAAGAAAACTTTCCTTGAACCAGTTCGGGTGGGTGGCCTGAATTGCCCCCCGGTATTCGCCCTGCCCGGAAGCGGGTGCTTCGTCATCGCTTTGCGCAAGCACAGCCGGCCCAGCCAGGATAAAACACGCGCCTATTAATGCTATCTTGAGTCTCATCGTACTTTCCTCCCGCTTATTGCGCAGCTGACAACGCGGTTTTCAGCGTTGCCAGTTCAAAATAATACCGCATCAGCTCCCGGCCATCGTAATACACGACAGGCACCAGGGCGTTAAACTGCTCCAGTAGCGAAGCATCATCGTCTATATCATAGACCCTGAATGAATACCCAAGTTCAACCTCAAACCCGGTCAGCGCCTCCAGCATGTCTTCACACAGGTGACAGCCTTCGCGTGAATACAGCTGCAACTCGGGCATTATCAGGTAGATTTATTCGATCAGACCTGACTTGCGCATATCGTCAGTCACGATTTTAACCAACTCGCCGGTAATAACCTCGGGAGAAGCGGAGTTAACGCTTTTTGTGTTGCCTGCCCACACCAGCTTTTCAGGGCTGACCGAGTAAACACGGGTCTCCAGGCTTACGACCGAATCAACCACGGTATAGCCCGGCTGATATACCCTGCGATAAGCTGAACCGTAGTAGGAACCGTAATAGCCGCCATAGGACATGGATGGCGCGTAATCTACCCGCGGAGGCACGTATCGCTGCTGCTCGGTTTCACCTTTAAAACTGGTAATCAGCACCGAGTCAGCATTTACTTTCTGCACCGCCGCTACGATATCTTTTTTATCGTTGTAATCGCTTTCTTCCGGCATCAGCGTATAGCCGGCGATGGCATTTTTACCACCCGCAATCACACTTTCCACAAATCGGGCTTCAAATGCTCTGCGCTGAGTATCATCCTGAAACACACCCAACACCAATACGGTTTCCAGTTTTGGGCCGTCCATATAGCTCTCATCATGCCAGCTTTCTATCAGGCGCGTGCTGCTTCCACAGGAAACCAAACCGAGCATAGTGGCAGTGACAGTGAGGGTGTAAATTATTTTTTTTAGCATGGTTTCCAGATCCGGATAGGTAACAAAATTTCAGAACAATTATAGTATACTCCCGCGTGTCGCGTGTCGATGCCTTCACGCACACAATAGTCGCCATACTCAAGGACGCATTTCATGCTCAAATCACCCCAATCCACTTATTCCATTAAAACCCTGGCAGCCTTGCTCGCAACGACTGCGCTGATTTTACCGGTCCAAAGTTACGCCCAGGTCACCGCACTGGATAAATCTGAATCTATAGACGAAAAACGCTCGGGCTGGTTACCTTACGTATTTTCAACCGACTCCCTCGATTTTGCCGTTGGCGCAGGCGCATTTACGGCAGGCACCATTCAGCCGCAAGCCAGTTTATTCGGCACAGGCTTTGTGACAGCCAATGAATCGGCCCTGATATCCGGCGCTGCGAATAATTTCAGGCTGGGAGACAGCCGGTTTTTCACCGATGCGTTTATTCTGGTCGATCATTTTACCGATCAACGATTTTACGCAGATCTTGATAATGATCCTACGCAGGCTAAGGCGGGCTCGAATGATTCTGACGAAGATGACTTCATTTCCGGTGTCAGTAACGAACTCACCCTGAATTTTACCTTACGCTATTCGCTGCCTATCGGCAGCAATCGCGATGATCCATCATCCGTTTATATACTCGATCAGGGTTTATTAATATCAGAACCAAGTGGCGGGAGCGAATGGAACCCCTTAACCAGTGGCCGATCAACGCTTGCAAGTCGCTTCTTTTACACCTATCGCGATCTGGATGATTTTGAAGAAGACGAAGATCAGCTTGAAGCCAGGACCAATGGCCTGGATTTCTGGTTTGAATATGACAACACGGATTTTTCGCGCAACCCAACCTACGGTAGCCGACAACAATTTACGGTCTCCCGCGATTTTGGCTGGTTCGATAGCGCGAATAGCTGGACCAATATAGAATTCGATGCGGCTAAGCATATCAATTTAGGCACGTCGGACTGGTTTAAGCACAAAGTCCTGTCGCTAAATTTCTGGACATCGAACACACCAAGCTGGGAGACCGACCCGGCTAATTCACAGGTCGTCACAAACCGACCTCCACCCAACTACGGATCCGAACTCGGTGGTTTTGATCGTATGCGCGCCTACCCATCAGGCCGGTTTAGAGATAAATCTGCGGTCTATTATGCGGCCGAAATGCGATTCACTCCGCAGTTCCAGAAAATGCGCGACTGGCCCATCATCAACTACTTTGAAGTGGACTGGTTTCAGATCGTGCCCTTTATCGAAGCGGGCCGGGTATCAGAAGACTACAATGGTGATCTATTCACCAAAGATCTTAAGTTTGACGCAGGCGTTGGCTTGAGAGCAATGGCATTTCGCTCGGTATTCCGGCTTGATTTTGCGGTTTCAGAAGAAGGTGCGGCGGTGGTTGCAATGATTTCCCAACCTTTTTCACGACCAGGCCATTAGATCTCTTTGTAAAGGATTTCTGCGCGTAAGCTTAATTGGCATCAAGCCAGCTTGTCACACGCGCCAGCAAGGCATCCTCGGAGGCATTGAAAAAATGGTCCGCACCGTCCACAACGACCTGGGTATAGCGAGGATTTCCTGAAGCCCTGCTCGCCCGGTCCGCGGCCGAACCGAGCACGCCCGACAGATCGTCGCTACCATAGATATCCAGCACCGGCAGCGCGTACTGATCAAAATAGTCAACCGTGCCCACGTTCATCCCAATACCGACAAAACCTTTTACGGCGTTGTCTGTATTCGCCAGAAAGTCACTGGCCATGCGCGAACCCATGCTGTGCGCAACGATATAACTCCTTTTAATGCCCTGGTTTTGCAAGAATTCCAGCGCTGCGGCGATACGCGGAGATGCTTCACTAATAATTGAGTCATAGGCGTCAGGTGTCGCTTCATTGTCTAATACAGGCAACTGAATCGACAAGGTCGTCCAGCCTGCTTCAGCCAGCTGAACCCGCAAGGGATTCACTATCTGCGGCCAGTCAGGATGCACACCAATACCGTGTAAGACCACGATAGCGTTCTCTTTCGCAGGGCTAGCCTGAATGATCAGGCCCAGAAAGTCGTGCTGACCATCGTTGAGTGTGATGGGCTCACCATCAAACAGATCACCGACGACCTGCTCTTTCCAGCGTTGCTCTTTTTCAAAGTCTGATGCCTGAACTG
>JAUVBY010000112.1 GCA_030590945.1 Gammaproteobacteria bacterium
ATCAAAACTCTTTTGCGTTAACGACGCAAACACCAGAGCGGGCACAAATATGCGCATATTCAGCTGGTTGGCGATACGAATATCCGCTGAATACCGCCGGGCATAAAAATAGCCCAGTGCCACCAGCGCAAAAACGGGAATCAGAACGTTGGCAACCCGCAGAATCAGAATAGGATCACTACTCATACAGCGCGAATAATCACGTGCAACTGAATAGGCCCGTGCGCACCATAAACCAGTGTCTGTTCAATATCGGCAGTTTTCGAGGGGCCGGATATCAGGTTCAGCGCGCGTGGCATCCCCGCATCACTGTTTTGAACACTCGAAAAAGCTTCTTCCATGCAGGGCCGGATATTGACTTCGTCCAGCATGATAATACAGTTATCCGGCAAAAAATTAGCCAGGGTCGGGCGCTGCAGACTGGAAGGCAAAACCACGGTTCCAGTCTCTGCAATACCAAATGCAGCTGAAGTCAAAACCGTATGGCAAGCTGCCATATCCTGGCAGGGATAAAAATCGAGCCCCGGGGGAACCGGTATAGAGCTGGTGTCGACTCCGGGCACAACGCCTACCTTCAGTGGGCTGCCATGAGCATTTAAAAAGCCGGCAATTGACTGACCGACCTGTTCTGCAGAACCCACAATATCGACACTGGTATGGACGGCTTCAAGTTTTCGCTTGAGCAGCAACGCCAGGCTTTCTGAGCGAGCCACGAATGCGGGTTGAACCGTGTTGGGAATGCAATATTCATCAGCTGCAACTGCACCCAGTTTTTCCAGTATTTGTCGGCGCGCTTCAGTCATGCTTTCGCCCCGCTTTGAGTAATGCCTGAAAAGTCTTTCCTCTGGCCTTCATTAAAACACGACCATTTTTCCAACTGCCGAGTAACGGCGTCAGATTCTGCAATAAAGGGAAATCCCCAAGCAATTTGACTGCTTTTGCACTCATGGCGGTTAAATGACGATAGACACCGGGTTTAAGCCCCATGCTTTTCCAGAAACTTAAACCTTTGCGTTCTAGGAAGCTGTTTTTATTCTGCTCAAAGGCAGCCACCCGATGCTTGCGGATAAGATCCGGAAGCGGTATTCCCATCGGACAGACTGCCTTGCAATGACCATTCATAGTGCAGGCACTAATGGTTTCCAAAGACGAATCAAGGCCATTCAGCAAGGGTGTCATAACCTGGCCAATCGGCCCCGGATACACCGCATTGTAGGCATGACCTCCCACTGCGCCATACACCGCGCAGTGATTCAAACATGCACCGCAGCGTATACATCGAAGCGCATCCTTAAATTCACTGTCGCGAATATCGCTGCGGCCATTATCCAGTAAAATAACGTGAAACTGCTCCGGGCCCGCTGTTTCTTCCGCGCGTCTGGGGCCGGTGAATAAAGTGGTATAGGCCGTCAACTCCTGGCCTGTCGCGCTTCGCCCCAGCAGGCGCAGAAATGTTGGTAAATCATCCAGTTTGGGGATCACTTTATCAATACTGGCGGTCACGATATGCACCCCGGGGATACTGGCCGTCAAATCGCCATTCCCTTCATTAGTTACCAGCACGCTTGAGCCGGTTTCTGCAATCAGGAAATTAGCGCCCGTAATACCAACATCGGCACCCAAAAAGGCTTCACGAAGGCGGACACGTGCTTCTGACACCAGTTGTTCGCGACTTCGGTTTGGGGGTAATTCCGCTCCATGAAATTCATCAAATAAGGCCTCAACCTGGGCTTTTGTTTTATGCACTGCGGGGGCGATAATGTGACTGGGGGTTTCTTTCGCGAGTTGAATGATGTACTCGCCCAAATCGGTTTCCATGACTTCATATCCGGCATTCTCGAGAGCGTGATTGAGCTGCATTTCCTCCGAAATCATTGATTTGCCTTTGGTCACGCATTTTGCATTGGCCTGCGCACAAATCTCCAGTACCGCCTGATTAGCCTGTTCGGTGGTTTGCGCCCAGTGTACCTGACCGCCACTGGCTATTACCGCCCGTTCAAATTCCTGAAGGTAATCACCCAGATTATCCAGGGTGTGGTTTTTTATGGCTTTTGCACGTGCTTTTATGGCGTCAAATTCAGGCAGAGCATCAACAGCTACCCGGCGCTTGTCTACAAAGCCGCCCCTCGCAGTATTTAATGCGGCCTGCAGGGTTTCGTTTTGCAAAGCCTGTACTGCATCTTTTTTAAAACCGGAGCCCTGCTGCATCAGTTGGCCTCCTGCTTGATAGCCTGAGCGAGGATCTCGCTGAAGTGTTTCACCTCGATAGGTTTACCCATTTTTTCTATTCGGCCTTGCAGGTGCATCAGGCAACCCCAATCTCCACCCAATAATACTTCTGCACGGGTGTTTTCAATCGCGGCAATCTTGTCATCGGCCAGGTGGCAGGATATCTCGGGATGTTTGACGCAAAAAGTACCACCAAAACCACAACAGGCTTCGGCGTTGGACAATTCGTTTAAGCTCAGTGAGTGAATATTGCTCAGCAAGGCGCGCGGTTGTTTTTTTATACCCAGTTCCCGCAGCCCCGAGCAGGAATCGTGATAACACACGCGTAACGCAGGTAAATCGTCGAAGCGAGGTGTCACCACTGAACTTAAAAACTCGCTAAGTTCATAACATCGTTCGGTCAATGTTTGTATTTTCGCCTGCAATTCCGGTTCGTCCTCAAACAATCCGGCAGCATGCCGTTTGAGCATCGCCGTGCAGGAGCCGGATGGAATGACGACATAATCAAACCCTTCAAACTGATTCAGCCATTGCTCTGCCAGGGCTCGGGCACCCTTATCATCCCCATTGTTAAAGTTTGCCTGACCACAACAAGCCTGCTTCGGCACACTTACCTCACAGCCCGCTGCTTCAAGTAACGCCAGGCTGGCAAAACCGATCTCAGGGCGAAGGGTATCGACGATACAGGTAGCAAACAACGCAATCTTGAGACTCATATAAGTACACTGTCCATATTATATTGATGGATGAGTTGGCCTGTCGTCGTTCATGGTTAGGCATCGCCTCGCAGGGAATGGCCGAGTCCTTTCCAAGAGTCGTAACGCCGCCATGGATGACGACAGACCAACCCTTCGGGCGCCGCTGAGGCACTCCGCCTCGGCGTTATCGCTCTTGCTAAGGAAGTAACCATTAACTGCGAGCGATGCCTTGATGCGAAACGCCACAGCGGCGCTCATCCGTCATTATAATGTGGACAGTGTACTAGTGCTATGGTAATGCGTCGATTGAGTTTGCCCTTCTTTTTGATACTTTGGATAATCACAGCGCCAATTTCCTTACTATTAGCAACGTGGGTTCCGCCGCAGGGTTGCAGATCAACCCCATCAAATTCAACCAGGCGCACCCGGCCTGAACCCATCGGTGGTTTTACACTCATGGTACGCACCAAATCCGCCTGTGCCTGCATCTCTTTATCCGTGATCCATGTAAGGCGCATGGCGTGATCACTGGACGTCAGCACATTGAGCTGGTCATTAAGCGCTACTTTATCCGGCGGTTCCGGAAGATCGAAATCAAGTCGCGCGGTTCCTTCATCACGAATGCTACCCCCGGTTACCGGCGCGGGCACAATCGCGCACAACATATGCATGCAACTATGTAGCCGCATAAGAGAATAACGACGCTCCCAGTTTATTTCAGCACTGAGTACTTCACCTTGCTCCAGCTCAATCCCTTCATCAATAATATGCCAGATCGTACCGCTGTTGCGATCTTTAATGGTATCCAGCACCGCGACTGATGTTCCGTCCTGGCGTATCAGCCGCCCGGTATCCCCGGGTTGCCCACCGCCGGTGGGATAGAACACGGTTTGATCCAGTACAATTTTGTTATCCTGCTGTTCAATCACCTGTGCTTCACACTGCTTTAGGTATCCATCTTCTCGAAAAAGTTCTTTGGTCATTTGCCGGGCCGTTCTGGCTGTAGATGTTTATAATTAGAGCGCTATACTCTATAAGCTACAGGACGATATGTCGAACAAATTTATACTCATCACCGGCTGTTCTTCGGGCATCGGGCTGGATGCGGTCCGCGAGCTCAAAAGCCGTGGTTACGATGTTCTCGCCAGCTGTCGTAAACCCTACGACGTAGGCCACCTTTTACAACAGGGCATCGACTGTATTCAGCTCGACCTGGCCAGTTCTGAATCGATCCAGGAAGCTTTATGCCAGATTCGCGACCATGGCCAGCTTTACGCACTGGTGAACAACGGCGCCTTTGGCGTACCCGGTGCAGTAGAAGATCTTAGCCGCAGTGCTTTGCAACATCAGTTTGAAACCAATGTATTTGGAACCCATGAGCTGACCCGCGGGTGCCTGGAAATGATGCGAGAGCATAACGAAGGGCGCATCATCCAGATCAGCTCTATCCTGGGCGGTCTGTGCCTGCCGATGCGCGGTGCTTACAACGCTAGTAAATACGCTCTGGAAGCATTGAGTGATACCCTGCGTCTGGAATTACACGATACTGACATTAAGATTTCACTGATTCAACCGGGGCCGATTGAAAGCTTGTTCCGGGCCAATGCACTGAGTGAATTTAAGCAATACATCGACGTGGAAAATAGTCGATATCGCCGCCTGTACGCAGGTGTTGAAGCGCGTTTGAGCAATGCAAAGCCCGTTCCCTTCACCCTGCCCGCTTCGGCTGTCAGCCAGGCCATCGTGCATGCACTGGAAGCAAAAAAACCTAAAATACGTTATCGTATTACGCGCCCGTCACAGGTTTTCTTACCGTTAAAACGATGGCTGCCCGATCGATGGATGGATAAATTGCTTTTGAAATTAGGCGATAAGCCTGCAAAATAACGGCTTACAGCAAAAATAACGTTGCCAGGCCGAGGAATGACATAAAACCCACTATATCGGTGATCGTGGTTACCACCACGACACCAGACAACGCAGGATCCAGATTAATCTGTTTCAAAAATAATGGAACCAGAATCCCGGCCAGCGCAGCGACAAGCATATTAAACACCATGGCGATAGAAATGATGTATCCAAGCGTCGGATTTTCAAACCAGAGCCAGGCTATCACACCGACGACGATAGACCATACACAGCCGTTGATTAAACTGATGCCCAGCTCTTTATTCAACAACTGACGCGCATTAGCGGCTGAAACCTGCCCCAATGCCAGACCGCGAATCGTCAGAGTCAGGGTTTGTGTTCCGGCAATTCCGCCCATGCTGGCTACGATCGGCATTAAAATTGCCAGCGCAACGATTTTGTCCAGGGTCTGCTCGAACAGGCCAATCACCCAGGCTGCCAAAAAAGCTGTCATTAAATTTAGCGCCAGCCAGACGGCTCGACGTTTAGCGCTTGGAAACATCGGTGCAAACAAATCCTCTTCGTCATCCAGACCAACCTGCCCCATGAAAGCGTGCTCTCCCAGTTCGCGAATTACGTCCACTACGTCATCAATTACAATCCGCCCGAGAAACTGGCCCTGATCGTCTACCACAGCGGCGGCGATCAAATCGTGCGTCTCAAATAACACGGCGACCTCACTTTCTGTATCGTGCGGGCTCAAGGTTTTTACCTCAGTACTCATGACATCACTGATCAGCAATTCTTCGTCACTGCGTATTAAATCCAACACTGTAACGATTCCGATAAATGAGCCATCGCGCCCTACCACCATCAATACCACGGTATCGCTTGGCACATCATCCAGCAAACGTAAATAACGCAGCGCGGTTTCGACACTTACATCCGGACGGACGTTGACCGCATCGGACTGCATCAGGCGTCCTGCGGATTCTCCGGCATACGAAAGCGTCGCCTCAATTCGCTCACGACGCTGCCGACTCATGCCACTGAGTAAATCATCTGCGGACTCATCAGGCAGCACATCAATGAGTTCCGCCAGATCGGAGGAATCCAGCTTTTCAGCGAGTAGTGCTAAAATTTCCGGGTCAAGGTGTTCGGCCAGTTCCTGCGCCGCTACATCACCTATTTCCAGCAGTATCTCACCCAGCGTATCCTCGGGCGCACGCTCAAAGACCAGCGGGCGCGATTCATAGGGAATGCCTTCCAGAATATGCGCTATTTCCGCAGCATTTAGCGGGGCTAAACAAGACGAAATTTCAGCGTAATCTTCTCCGTCCAGCGCCTCAAGCAGCTGATCAATTAAATCGCTAAGATTAAGTTTTTCGTCTGCTGTAGACATCTAAATCTGTCCTGATACGTGCTATGCGCCGCGATTATACGTGAAGCGGTTTGCCGCAAGGCTAGAAACTTGACCCTGCTTCAGTCAGAAATTCGATTTCTTCGAGTGTAGATTCACGGCCTAGAATGGCGTTGCGATGTGGATAACGCGAAAATCGTTCAATAATCGCTGCGTGCCGGCGTTCAAACTGCCGGGTATTCTCACTGCAATACTGCTCGAATAAAGGCCATCCTTCCAGGTGTTCTTGCAGTGATTCGCTGTGCATATATGGCATGATCAAAAAACTAATTCTGGATTGCTCCAGGCGCGTGTGTGCGCCAACCTCAACCGCGGCTTTACACAACTCCAGCGCCAGCGAGTCGTATGCGAACGATTTAGCCAGACCGCGAAACATGTTTCGCGAAAACTGATCAAGCACAATAATTTCTGCCAGCCGCCCTTCGTCCGTATCACGCCAGTCTTGTGTTTCGCCCTGTGCTACTTTGTTATGAATGACCGAAAAATCATGCTTGATTTGCGCATCCAGAACTTCATTTTTTCGCCACCAGTCTTTAGGTGAAAGGGTTTCAAACCAGAATGTCAGGATATCGTTTTGATTCATCTTTATGTTCTCACTAAGTTCGTTTATTCAGCTGGAGGATTTTCGCAGGATTCAGGTTTTTGTGGCCCTCAGGCCATAGATAAAAAAGCCCCAACCCAGTAGAAATGCCAGCCCGCCCAGCGGCGTGACCATCGCAAAAAAGATACGCTGGCTTAAGGCCAGCAACATCAAACTTCCGGAAAATAAAACAATACCTACAACAAAAAAGCCTGCCGCACGATTTAAATATTTCACGTTCCCCGCAAGCGGCAGCGCAAACCCGGCTGCAAATATTGCGAAAACATGTATAAAGGCGTATCGCACACCCAGATCGTACTGTGCCCTGCCAGCTTCGCCCAGCATCTCTTTGACCGCATGCGCGCCAAACGCACCCAAAGCGACTGCGAGAAAACCTATTACGGCCGCAATGAGCAGAAGCCTGATTTGTTTTTCTTTCATGATTTCATAGGTGTTAAGGTTGCCATTCGGGATTCAATTTCACGGCCATTTTATGTGCCCTTGATGCATTTTCATCCCGGCCCTGCACAGCGTACATTTTTGCAAGCGTGTGCCAGAATGCCGTCCTCTTCGGCGCTGCCCGGGTAAGTTCTTCCAACAGAAGAATGGCGGCATCATGCTGCCCGAAACGCGCCAGTAATATCGCACCATTGTACCTGATCCGGTAGTTCTCCGGCTGCTGTCTGAGCGCCTCATTCACCAGTTGACCAGCGCGCTGGTATACCTGATTAAGCTTTTGTAAATCAGCTGATGTCTGGTTTTTTCCGTTAGCGTTTATAAGCAGACTATCCAGTACCGCCAACTTCGCATTTGGCGCGTATTGAAAATGAGACACCGGTAGCTGGAGAACCCTCTCAAGCGTCTCACTGTTTAACACCAGCGGCTTGTTCGCAAGATACGCATAACGTCGATTTTCCTGATACGGCCTGATATTGAGGCTATAAAGCGCATATATCGTAATACTCGATAAAATGAGTACAACAAACCTGTACCTCACATCCGCATAGGATAAATTCTTTGCATTTTCTACAGCAGGCGATTTTTGTGTATTCAGTATTACGGCAGTTAGACTGACCCAGATCAGTGTACTGGAAAAAGTATCAAATCCGACCAGATTTTTAACCGCAAAGCTGGTGAACAAAGCCAATAGAATACTTTTTTGAATGCTACTCCAGCCAGGTATGGCCCAAAGCAACCACAGCGGCAAGGCCAACATCAGGCAATACAGGACTAAACCCGGTATGCCGGATGCAACCAGAACATCAAGGTAGGCATTGTGAGCGCGGTCAAACCACAGCCTGGCGCGATCTATGGCACCCGGTCTGTAATGCTGATTGAAGGCAATCATATAGTTTTCCTGGCCCCAGCCCATCCAGAGCCTGCTGTGTGCTGCATCCAGGGCAATGCGCCAGTTCTCGAGGCGATCTGCGGTAGTTTGATCTTCTAGTGATATTTTCCCCAAGCGTTGCAACGCGTAAATTTCGCTTTGTTTCCAGGAATTTTGTATGGAGTTAGATTGCAATACCAGCGCTGTACCCAGGACAAGCATGCTGAAAATATAGAGGCTTATAACCAGCTTTCCGTAACGCCTTGCATAGATAAATCCCATGCTCAGAATCAAAACCAGCAAACCCGATATCAATGCGAGCATCGGCCCGCGTGACGCTGATTTAAACAACGCCAATGCGAATAACACCAGGGCGACCAGCAAGGCAAATCGAAGCACCATCAATTGCCATCCTGTTAGCAACCCGCCTCCTGCTAAAAGGTATAGCGCGATGAACGCACCAAAAACGGCCAGATTACCGAGATAAATCGGATTTCCCAGCGTTGCAATAGCACGACCTTCGCCCTCCAGTAAGGCAATCAGGCAAACCAGCGTGATAACCATTACAAGGTTGAGCAATAACGTCCGGCTACGCCCGTCGTTCAGTACAAGCAGCAGGCAGAATAAATACATCGCCCAGTGTAAATAGGCCAGAAACCCGGCCATTCGCTCCCAGTTTGACCAAAAGGAACGAAAGGCATCGATGCCCGTTAAATTACAGAGCAGCGTCCAGACCAGAAACCCGAGCATGATCAGCAAGGCAACACGCCCTACCCGTTCCGCGCTGTATTGTGAAAATGCACAAGCCCGTAAGATAAACACCTGAATCAAACTCAGCACAAACGCCAGTTCGACTATGGAACGAAACACCCAGGCCTTGCCTGTCGTGTAGGGAAATAGCAAACCGCTATCGAGCCACAACAAACTCCAGGGCGCAATCAGACATAAAGCATAAATTAAGCGGTCGCTAAAAGCGGGAAACATACGCGGTGAACTAAATCGAAATACGCCGGGTTTCCGCGTGCGCATCACGGATCCACTCAGCCAGAACGTCGTCGGCCAGAACAAAATCCATATAGGCCTGAATAATCGGGCTCACCTTGATACCGAATGAATTGAAACGAAATACGACCGGCGCGAACATCGCATCCGCAGAAGAAAATTCCCCGTAAAGCCAACGGCCATTGCTGCCGGACATTTCAAGCGCCTGAGTCCAGATCGTACAAACTCGCTGTATATCCGCCTGTGCGGCATCGTTCAATTCGATTTGATGGCGCCCGCGAATATCCATAGGGCACGAATCGCGCAATGCTGAAAAGCCTGAATGCATTTCACATACAATGGAACGAGCGTGTGCTCGTTGCGCAATATCCGCCGGCCAGCAGGCATTGCAACCAAAACGATCGATTGAGTATTCAATAATGGCCAGGGAGTCCCAGACCTCTATGCCGGAATCGATGAGCACAGGAACCTTTCCTCCAGATCCATATTGGCTGATGCCGGGTTTAAATTCCGGTACATCCAGCCATAGCTGCTTTTCTACAAAATCGATGTTATTTTTGCGTAAAAAAAACCAGGGCCGCAATGACCAGCTGGAATAATTCTTATTTCCGATGACCAGAATGCGTGTATTCATGAGTTGTA
>JAUVBY010000048.1 GCA_030590945.1 Gammaproteobacteria bacterium
ACAAATCGCACCCTGATCTCTAACGTATTCATCACAGCGGCCATCGCTGTACTGGTGGCCGTGTATTTTTTACCCGTGTGGTGGGTCTCACTGACTGCGCCGAACTATCCGCCGGAAGCCTTTCCGGACGGCGTACGCATTAATTTTCACATGAACGGCGTATTTAACGGCTGTAAAAAAGTCGATAACGCCGAGATCACCGAAACGGAAGCACTCGATTGCGTGCATGAAATGGATACCATTAATCACTACGTCGGTATGTACCCGATTGCCGCCGGTGGCGTGGTAGAACGTGCTTTCTCGCCATTTTTAGTAAGCCTGCTGATTGTCATGCTGGTCGGATTTATGTTTAGCCGGCCACGAATACGCCTGATCGTGATGTCACTGGGCTTCGGCGCTATCGCGGTGTGGATGGGCTTGACCTGGTATGGTGAAAACGGGCTTAAATACCAGAGTTCGGGTTATTTACACGCGATGGTTGCGGCACTGGACCAGGATTCAGAAAAGGAACAGGCCAGTAAAATCCAGATTGGTTTTGGCCTGGTTGAGCGCCTCAAAGAATCACTGGAGGAAAGTGGCGTGGTCATCGAAGGCTATTCTGAGGTATCAGGCGCAGATGATGCTCTTGGTGACTCGGAAAAAGCCGAGAATATTCGCCATTTGCAGGCCACCTTTGACAACTATATGAAGCGCCAGAAGGGCGAGCAGAAACAGGCATGGACCGGCAGCGGTTCACAAATGATGGCCTGGCACTATAAGGCTAGCCTGGGGCGTTATTTTAATAATCCCGCTGAAATTCTGCCCATGGTTAAGACCATGAGCTTTGTCGGTCAGCTGGTATTCTGGGGTATTATTGGCGCAATGTTATTGTTGCTCTGGGGTGCACGGCAGAATAAAGGCCCGCTTTACTGGCTATTGATCGTAGTACCCATGGCGCTGCCTGTGTTCTTCATTGTCGAATACTCAGGCTGGCTGTGGTGGTACGGCCACCAGTTAAACGAGATGGGGGCCTTTACGGTTAAACCATTTATGCCCACGGTGTTTGGCCAGGGTAAAGTCGCACAGTTTACGACCCACTCTTACCCTGCGATCGGCTTTGGGCTGATGTTACTTTCAAGTGTATTGCTGGGGCTGGCATTTTTGATGCGCCGTAAGCAGGGAAAGCTGGATGCAGAAACAGCTGCTTTGTAGTGCCCTGGTTATTTACCGTGGCAATACCATTCCAATGCGTCGTTTCATTTTAGCTCTACTGCTCGGTTTTATCACCCTGTCCGGCGTCGCCCGGGCTGGTGAGCTGCCCTCGTTTCAGGCGCTGGTGGATGCCCTGGAAGAGGGCGAGACTCTGAGCCCTCCTGCCGGTGTTTACGCGGGACCGGTCATCGTATCCGATCCGATCACCATCGATGGTCGCGGGGAAGTTACGATCGACAATCAGGGTAAAGGCACTGTGATCCTGCTGGATACCGATGGTGCGACGATTAAGGGCCTGCATCTGACCAACTCCGGCTCCTCAGCGAATGATCTGGATTCTGCGGTACAGGTACGTGGCAATTTCAACGTCATCAAGGACAACGTCATGGACGAAGTGCTGTTTGGCGTCGATTTGCAGCAATCGAATAATAATATCGTGCGGAGAAACTATATCACCTCAATCTCCCGAATCCCTCTGGGGCAAAAAGGGGATTCGGTGCGCTTATGGTACAGCTTTAAAAATAAAATCACCGACAATGTTATCGAACATGTGCGTGACATGGTGGTCTGGTATTCAGCAGACAACACCATCTCCGGCAATAAAACCAGCGATTCACGCTATTCCCTGCATTTTATGTATTCGCGCCGAAATCTGGTGGAAAACAACGAATACTATAACAATACGGTGGGCATCTTCCTAATGTACAGCGATGGCGTCACCATCCGCAACAATGAAATTCGCCATGCCTCCGGGCCGACCGGTGTAGGCATAGGCTTCAAAGAAACCTCGGACCTGATCATTGAAGATAACCAGATCCTGTATTGCGCAACCGGGCTGTATATTGACGTTTCGCCCTTTCAACCCGACACCATTAACCTTTTTGAAAACAACCTGATTGCCTATAACGGTATTGGCATACGCTTTTTAAATCCCTGGCACAGCAACGAGTTCCGTTACAATAATTTTGCCGGAAACCTGACTCAAATAACAGTCGGCGGGCGCGGTGATGCGATGAGAAATGTCTGGGAGAGCAACTACTGGAGCGATTACGAAGGCTTTGATCGAGATGGCGACCAGGTCGGCGACACGCCCTATAAAATTATAGCCTACGCAGATCGCATTTGGCAGGACGTACCTTACGCACAGTTTTTCAAGGGCTCGCCAGTACTGGAAGTGCTGGATTTCCTGGAGCGCCTGGCGCCTTTTTCAGAACCTAAGGTGTTGGTTGAAGATCACAGCCCACAGCTCATTGAGCATGCCAAACGCAAGGCACCGGCTAAAGAGAAAAATGCCCTGCAGCTTTTACTCGATGCTCAGCAAAGCTAATCAGAATAGTAAATGGTATGGCTGAAAAACGACTAACACGCGCTGAAAAAAAACGCCGGCAATTTATGCGCACCATGGCGCTGCTCGGCGTCGTAACCGCTGGTGCACTAGCGGGAATCGTACCCTCGATTAAAGGCTGGGTAATACGCCTGCGCCCTCCCGGTGCGCTGACCGAACAAAAATTTCTCGCGGCCTGCATCAAGTGCGGGCAATGCGTCCAGGTTTGTCCGGTCAATGCCATCAAGCTGGCGGATATCGGCGATGGTGTGGGCATCGGCTCACCGTATATCGATGCGCGAGAACAGGCCTGCGATTTCTCCTGTGACGGCCTGCAATGCGTGCTCGCCTGCCCAACCGGATCGCTAACTCACGATGTTAATTTCTCGCATGAAGTCGATATTGGCATCGCCAAACTGGTGCGCCCTAAAAGTTGCCTGGCGGTCAATGGTAAAGGCTTTAAAGGCCCCGCGAGAGGTGCAGGTTTTAAAGGCATGATGCGCTACGAAGAAGTGGATCGCTGGAATCCAATCCCCATCGCCGACCATCCTTATGACCTGGAATTATGTGATTTGTGCGTACGTACCTGCCCGATCGAAATTCGCGCAAATCAATGCGATATAGGCAAGCCACCCTCCGGAGACGAACAGCAATGCCCGCCAAAACGCGCCATTCGCCTGGTTGAAATAGACAGCGAAGACGGTGTGAAAAAAATGCGTCCGGAGATTCTGGATGGTTGTGTGGGGTGCGGCGTATGCGAGATGATCTGCCCGGCAGAGCCCGCTGCGATTGTCGTTGAGAATAATGAACTACGTACCGGCAAGCGGGTGTGATGCGATGAAGCTGAGAACATCCTACGCTGAGTTATTTGGCGCAGACCCTAAAAAACCGCAGAAATCCGACATTTCACCTGAGGCCGCTGAGGTACATGCGGCGCAGAAAAAAGACAAGACTCGCATTGCCAAAATTCGCGAAGAAATCGCACAAATGGCAGCGCACCCGCGTATTGAAACCATCCGGCCGTTTCGCTGGATGATATTGTTACTTGTCAATCTGCTATTTGTAGTTTCGTACTACCTGGATATCCAGTTACTTGAAGGCGCGTTGACCGCCTCACGCTTTGCCGGTTTTCACATGGCCGACCTGAATTCGGCTTTGCAGGTCATGCTGGCCTTCAAACACGTGGTGATTAACCTGGTAATCGGCACCGTCACCGTTTTTATTTTCTGGTGGTTGCTCGGCGGGCGAACGTTTTGCTCCTGGGTCTGCCCTTATCACTTACTCGCAGAATGGGCAGAAATCATTCACCTTAAGCTGGTTAACAAAGGATGGGTCAAAGATCACCCTCTGGATCGTCGCGCCCGTTCCTGGTTTTGGCTGGTATTTGCAGTGCTGGCATTGGTCACGGGATATACCGTTTATGAAACCATTTCACCCACCGGCATTTTGAGCCGTGCATTAATTTATGGCCCCGGCCTGGCTCTGATCTGGGTAATCGCCCTGTTGTTATTCGAGATCTTCTGGTCGCGCCGCGCCTGGTGTCGATATGGCTGCCCAATCGGCTTAACGTATGGTTTAGTGGGCGCTATTTCGCCGTTTAAGATCAACTATAACCTTGAGAAATGCTACCATGAAGGTGAATGTAAAAAAGTCTGCCTGGTACCGCACGTGCTCGATACAGTGATCAAGGGCCGCGCAACAAAAATTAGCGTCGATATCGGAGCAGACTGTACACGTTGCGGCCGCTGTGTTGACGCCTGCCCCACTGAATCATTAACTTTTAAATTTAAAGGCATGGGCGATTACCTCTAGGCCGGACTATCAAAAATGGACATGCTTGTAAACACTAAAACTGCCACCGCGACCCATCAGGAGTTAAAAACTTCTTCGACTGGGCCCTTGTTAAAAATTAACCAGGTGAGTAAATCATTTGGTCGCAGTACCGTACTACAGGACATCACGCTGGACATTCACTCGCAGGATCGAATTGCACTGGTGGGCTCCAACGGCGCCGGTAAAACCACCCTGTTTCGCTGCCTGCTCGGAGAATACAAACACAAGGGTGAAATCATATTAAATGGCTTGCACCCCAGGCAAAATCGCCAGGCTGTGCTCAGCAAAATAGGTTTTGTGCCTCAGTTGCCTCCACCACTCAAAATGCCAGTCGCACAATTGATCAAGTTTGCAGCGGATGTTTGCGAGAGCGATCCTAAGGAAATGCTCGCTGTGGTTGATTTGCTGGGGCTGGATTACGATAAAATTTCCCGCCAGCCCTTTAACAAACTATCGGGCGGTCAAAAGCAAAAAATTCTGATCAGCATCGCGCTTGGGCGGCCCACTGAGCTGCTGGTAATGGACGAACCTGCCGCCAACCTGGACCCCGATGCGCGCCACGTCTTATTCAGCGAGCTCGGTAAACGCGTTGACAATGTTGCCATGATTATTTCCAGCCATCGCCTCGATGAAGTCGCCACTTTGGTCAATCGGGTTATTGAAATGGATCAGGGCAAAATTGTACTGGATGATGTAGTAGCTGACAGTTTATCGATGAATGCAATGCTGGATTGTTCGGTAGAGCTCACCCGGGAAGAACCCTCGTTCAACAAAGTCATGGATGAGTGGGGTTTCGTTGCGGAGACCAATAACACCACCTGGCGTGGCCAGGTTGCCAGCCCGGACCGATTACGCTTTCTGGGTGTTTTATCTCGCTATTCGGGTATTTTAGCCGGCATCAATATGGAGCAGTCACAATGAAAATAAAACACATCAGCTATGCCTTAAAAGGGTTGTTATTCGTCAGCAGTGTGCTGCTGTTAACGGCATGCAGCAACGAGCC
Organism: Gammaproteobacteria bacterium; assembly: GCA_030590945.1. GTDB lineage: Bacteria > Pseudomonadota > Gammaproteobacteria > Arenicellales > Poriferihabitantaceae > JAAELZ01. Next base: position 5,352 of record JAUVBY010000048.1, read on the forward strand.
CGAGAGCGGCCCGGGTGAAGTACGCTGGGATCGAGATACTTGCACACGCTGCGTTATGACCATGAGCGACCCGAATTTCGCCGCACAAATTCGCGGTGGCCCCGTCAATGAAACACCTGCCTTGAATAAATTTGATGATTTGGGCTGCGCGGTGATCTGGCTGGATCAACAGCCCTGGAAAGACAACCCCGCCGTCGAAATCTGGGTTAATCAATATCAGAGCGGTGACTGGATTGATGCTAAACAGGCTTATTATGTTAAAAACCAGCTGACACCGATGAACTACGGTCTGGGGGCTCAACTTGAAGCCGCGCCTGACGCCATGAACTTTATCGAAGCGCGCGAACACATTTATAAAATCGAAGAAGAACTCAATCTACACGGCGGAATGATGCACATGACTCCAGCGCAATCGTCCGAAACCAATTAGCATGTTACGTCACCTTAAACTGACCGCCTTTGCCGATATCAACGAATCCCTGCGCGCGCGCTGGTTTTTAATTTACTCGCTAGTGTTTGGCGGCATCGTAGTCGCCCTGTTCGTCACGGGTCTGACCGAATCACGTGTCATGGGTTTTACCGGCCTGTCTCGCCTACTGGTAACCTATTTGCAGATCACCATGGCCATATTACCGGTGTTTGTACTACTCACCACCGTGCGCTCGGTGGCAGGAGATCGGGAAGCAGGTGTATTCGAATATATGCTTTCCCTGCCCGTCAGTTTGTCTGCCTGGTATTGGGGTAAATTTTTTGGACGCTTGTTCGTAGTCTTTATTCCGGTACTCGGCGCCATGATTCTGGCTATGGCCTGGGCCGCTCTGAAAGGCAGCGAAATTCCATGGCATTCCGTCCTATTTTATACCGGCTTGCTGTTATCGCTGGCCTGGTGCTTTCTCGGCATCGGCATGCTGATTTCTTCTTTTGCGCGCTCTTCTGACGTCGCCCAGGGCGTGGCATTCATTGCCTGGCTGGTCCTGCTCCTGTTCCTGGATTTAATACTGCTGGGCCTGATGGTGCAAGGCGGCATGCAGGCTGAAAGCGCGGTGGTATTGGCGTTGGCAAACCCTCTGCAGGTGTTCAGAACCGCCTCGATGATGTTATTTGACCCGCAACTGGTGTTACTCGGCCCTTCCGCCTACGTCATACTTGATCACTTCAGTGAACTCGCTTATCTAAGCTATGCCCTGCTCTACCCGGTCTTTCTAGGCAGCGTCAGCGCCCTACTTGGTTTCCTATATTTTCGTAAGAGTGATTTGCCTTAAAACACTACAAAAATCTGCGCTTATCGCCCTGGCCGGGGTAGTTTTCAATGCCTGGGCAGATCATCCGTCCGGCGATGTCGTCACCATGAAAAATGGTGACATCTATATTGGTAGTATTCAACAGGCCAGCTTTACGATCAACTCCAAATTTGGCGCATTGACTATCCCGGTGCCTGCAATACATCGCCTTACCGTGCGCTCCGGAAAGCCGGATATACTGATTGAGACGGACGCCGGGGAGTCAATCAGGGGCACTCTGGAGCCGGGCGACATTCGCGTTTCCCGATTACAGGACCCCACCCTGCCCGTAGCAATTGAAGACATTTCATCCATCGATTTCGGACACCAGCAAAGCATGGCTGCGCCGGCTGAATACCCCTCTCTTCTAGAAACCAACGATGGCGGTATACTGTATGTGAGTCTTCTGTCTGACAGGCTAACGCTGGAAACAGATAACGACTCCAGGAACATCAGCACGGTTCAACTGCGTCACATTGATAGTAGTCTACATACATTTGAAGATGAGCTGCTAACCCAGTTTACACTGCTCGATGGGCGACATTTTCAAGGGCTATTAAAGCCTGCCCACATTTTTCTTCAAACACCCTATCTTAATACAATTAAGGTCTCCGCTGAATACCTGTCACGGCTGACGCTCGACAGATTGAATGATACCGGGCCAGCCGCTAACACGTTTTCAGACAGCCTGCGCACCCTGGGGAACGGCCCTCAAATGATAAAAATTTCGGGCGGCCATTTTCTGCGTGGTGATCATCAGGGGGATGGTGATAACGACGAACAACCGCTGTCGGAGGTGGCACTACAGGACTACGCTATCGGTGTCCACGAAATCACCTTTAAAGAGTATGACCTATACTGCCAGCAATCCAGAAAGTGTCGTAACCCCGACGATCAGGAGTGGGGACGCGGGTATCGACCTGTTATCAATGTTTCCTGGGAAGAAGCCTCTGCTTACGCTAACTGGCTGGCGGATAAAACTGGCAAACCATACCGGCTTCCAAGTGATGCTGAATGGGAATACGCGCACCGGGCAGGCAATTCCAGCCGTTATGCATGGGGAAATGAGGTAGAATCTGCACGCGCGAATTGCGAAGGTTGCGGGTCTATCTGGGACGGTGACCAGACCGCGCCGGTCGGCCGATTTGAGCCCAATGACTTTGGCTTGTATGATACCGCCGGAAACGTATTTGAATGGGTAGCTGATTGCTACCATGATCGTTTTTCGGAGGCGCCTGAAGATGGTTCTCCCGTTGAAAAAGAGGGCTGCGGTAAACGCGTGATTCGTGGTGGCGCCTGGAGCTTCCCGCCACATGAAGTCCGTTCAGCTAATCGTTGGCGAGATTTTCCTACGCGACGCAGCGATGACACGGGTTTTCGGGTTGCGATGGATCTGGATAAATAATCCTCCTTACTGTTAAACACGTGGTTCCATGGAATTAAACCAGTTCATTCAGATCGGGCTGCCAGTCTCTCTAGCATTGATTATGCTCAGCCTGGGATTAACCATTCAATGGCCGGATATTACCCGGCAATTATCTCAACCGCGTTCTACTTTGGTGGGCCTGTCAGCACAGTTACTACTGGTTCCCCTACTTGCTCTTGGCATAATCAAGATTTTCCAGCTGCCCCCTGCACTCGCAACCGGGCTTATGATACTTAGTTTCTGCCCCGGAGGCGTGACCTCAAACTGGTTCTCACACATGGCAAACGCCAATGTACCGCTGTCCATCAGCCTCACTGTGATCGCCAGCCTGATAACCCCCTTCACCATTCCTGCATTATCAGAACTCGCTTTGCAAAATTTCATGGACGATTCGCGCGAAGTGCATATCCCGCTCGGTTTAACCATGATGCGCTTATTCATTATCAGCGTGATACCCGTGGCTATCGGCATCACTATTCGGGCCCGCCTTGAAGTCTTTAGCCGGCACTGGCAACCACTCATATATCGCGTTGCAACCAGCCTGTTCCTCGGTGTCATCGCGGGCATCATTTTCCAGCAGTGGACTCGCCTTCCCGGCTTGCTGGCACAAAGTGGCATGGCCAGCCTGTGCATGATTCTGGCAGGCATGGCGCTGGGAATCCTCATCGCGCGCATTGCTCGACTTGACCGAAAAGATACCCGTACCATAGCCATTGAAGTCGGCATGCAAAATGCCGGCATGGCGTTAGTGGTAACACAAAACGTGCTTCACAGCGCCGAGTTGTCCATCGTCCCGGTAATTTATGGTTTAATTATGCTCATTCCCATTTTCCTCTACAGCCGTTATGCCCGAACGCAGCCAATATAAGCTTTGGGGTGCGCTACGCGTCTTCTCGCTCGCGGTTGCGCTGGTCAGCTGCGGGCTGGGAATACGCCTGGGATGGGATTCGGAAAACCCTCAATACCTGCTGGCGATTTTACTACTACTTGGCGGGGTACTTGCACAGTCTGGAATGAACCTGATCAATGACACCGAAGATCTCACAGCACAAAATGCTGACAAGCTCTCCAATAAATCCAGGAAACGGATTGCCAGGAACCAGGCACTGGGCTGGATCGCCTTTGCACTGGCCTCGCTCATTGGTTTATACCTGGTAAGCTTCCGAGGCTGGCCACTGCTCGGAATATTTTTAGTCTCAGCGCTGCTCGCGCTAAATTACAACACTGGCCCACTGAATTTTAAGCACCGGGGCATCGCCATTATTCAGGTTTTCCTATTGATGGGCATGATCATGGTCGAAGCCAGCTATTTCACCATGACGGGGCAGTTTTCAAGCCAGGTCATCTGGCTTTCGCTGCCCATTAGCCTGTTGATATCGCTACTACTATTAAGTAACGAGATTCGTGATTATGAAAGCGATATGAATGATCAAACCCGAACCCTCAGCGTACGTATCGGCCTGCCCGCTGCCCGTCAGCTATACTGGGGCTTGATCAGTGCGTCATTTACGCTGACCGCGCTGTACGCGTATATCGGCTGGATTGAGCCACCTCGCCTGGCCTGGATGCTACCCGCTTTGCTCATGTTACCGCTGTTGAAAACAAATTTATACGTTTCTGACCGGCGCAAGTTGACGCCCTTATCAGGACAGTTTTTTCTGGTATTTGGCGTGGCTTTTTTGCTTATGATCTCTGTCTGATGTAGAAAACATACTTTGCCAGTTAATTTCAGGCATTCTCACAAAGCCAGCTGAGCGTCATTCCGGGTGGCAGTGGAATCACTTAGTATATGCACACGGTATCCGCTCTATTTACGTTTGACTACGCAAACGCCGCACTTCTTCCATTACCTGCAGATTTCGCTCGCTGGATATTTCTACGATTTCAGCGGTTGTTTTAAGTGTATTTGCCAGTTCGCCCAGCAACGCGGTTGTCTTAATGACGGATTGAGTACCCGGCGCTAATACAAAATAATACACTGCTGCGAGAGCTGCCACGAGAATAATTATCAGTGCGATGGCTGTAATAACGATGGTTCGCTTAATTTGGCTTGATAATTCATTGCTGGCGTCAACCAGGGGAGCCACACTTTTATCAATCGTGTCGGGCAATTGATCAACCGCTATAGTCAGGCTCTTGCCGAGTGCATCCACACGGCTTAAGGCCTGTTGAATTTTTTGCTGATGCTCCGCCGTTAGCTCCGGGTTATCGGCGAGATCCTGCAGCGCTTCGCCAATCAGGTTTAGCCCTTGTGCAGCCTCTTCTGCTGCAGTTTCGAGTCCGGTAATTTCTACACCAATGTTCATGCTGATACGAGGCGTTTGCTTCTGGATTTCCCTGCCCGCATCACTGCTGGCATCCAGCGCTACATGAGCATCTGCAATCGCGCTATGAGCATAAATGGCCAGTATTAATATCAGGACGAATGAAGCAGGTGATTCTTTCATATAAGCTCCGTTTAGCTTTAAAAACAGGGAGAACACCGGCTGGCATCCTCACCAAAAATTGCAACCACAACGACCATACCACGCCAGTTCATCGCTTGCAGCTGATTACTGAAAGCATCCCGGAGGAATCATTGGCGAGAACGATCTTTTTTAGGCAGCTACGAGCCAGCACCCAAAAAAACAAGGTTGAATATTTGGCCGGTTCGTGCCACAAAAAAGAGCGCACAATGCGCTCTTCTTCTACCGTAAAAGAACAGGCTTCCCTGCGCGGGTAACAGGTCAATTTTCCATAGTTTTCATCTTACTGTGGTCCATTTTCTTATGATCCATCCCGCCTTTCATTTTCATGCCGCTCATTATCGTTTTAACCTCGGCCTGGACCTGCGTGCTGGACCCATCATCAATATAAAATTTGATGTCAACCATCTGGCCCAGTTTCAGAGGCTGCTTAAGCCCGATCAACATGACGTGAAAGCCCCCGGGCTCCAGTACAGTCTCCCCGCCGGCAGGCACATCAATTTGGTCAACCTGACGCATTTTCATCACACCATCCTCATGCAGATGCGTGTGCAGTTCTACTTTATCTGAAACATCGCTTTCAGCTGATACTACCGCCCGATCCGAATCCGTGGAGTTTTTGAATACCAGGAAGGCCCCGGTCACAGTTTGAGTCGGCGGCATACTGCGGACATACGCATCTTCAACAACGACCGAGGCGGCCCATAGATTTGCGCTCAGCAGAAGTAGAGAGGTGGCTAATAGTGCTTTCATGTAATTAAAACGTATAAAAAAGAAGCAGCTGATTTTAACGCATGAATTATCTGAGGTGGTGTGGCAAATTGTCTCAGCTTAAGGATCTATTAGCCGGGTTGCATTTACCCATGCATGTCGATGATGCAAATCCAGACAATCGTTATAGCGTCGCTTATCGGGGAGTTAAAGCACCAACCCCTTTCAATCTATTAGCTCAGGGAGCGTGCTTTTTGAGTTTTCGCTGCAGGGTTCTTCTGTGCATGCCAAGTTTTTGAGCGGTGTGGGAAATGTTTCCGTCATTCTCTTCCAGCACACGATGAATATGCTCCCACTCAAGGCGTTTAAGGGAGGGAGATTGTTCCGGTATCAAAGCTTTATCTATAATTTTATCCTCACCATCGAACAGGCATTCCTGGATGATGGCGTGGATATCTTTTACGTCAACGGGTTTAGCAATATAGTTGCTAGCCCCCTTTTTCACCGCGGTTACCGCCGTTGCCAGGTTGGCATAACCGGTAACCATCACGATTTTTGCTTCTGGATATTTGAGTTGCAGGCCCGGAATCAAGCCAAGGCCAGACTCTTCACCCAGACGCATATCCAGTAAAATTACATCGGGTTGATCCTCTATGCTTAGGGCCTGCTCCGCATTATGTGCTGTGTGAGCTTGATACCCCAGGCGCGCCAGCCCCTTATTCAGTAACTGGCAAAATACCTTATCATCATCGATGATCAGTACTTTAATTTTCGTGTTCATTTGTTTCTCTCAGTTGAATCACAATTTCAGTACGCACACCCGGTTTCGCAGCATGCTCTCTATTAAACAATCGCAATCCGCCACCCATCCGCTTAAGGTTGGCTTGTGACAATAGCAAACCTATGCCCATACCGCTATCTTTGGTTGAGAACGGTACGCTTCCTGCCAGTTCCAGTTGTTCTTCGCTCAAGCCACCGCCAAAATCATCTATGCAAATCATCAGTTCAGCACCGTTCTGCCGATAGCTCACTTCAATCAGGTCACTGCCATTTTCTAACGAGGCGTCTGCGGCATTGTTGAGTACATTGAGCAAGGCTTGAGATAGGCCCGGGTCGTACTCTATCTCCCCGCTCAGGGACTGCTCGCTAATCCGGATAACCATTTCACTTCGCATTGCCTTGAATCGCTCGAACACACCGTGAAGAAATTGACTGACTGAGCCGATTCTAGCTTTCGGGTTTTGAGCATGCGTGGCCTGATCTCTCAATAACTCGATTTGAGACTGGCACAAACCCAGTTGCTCTTTGAGTGAATACACCAGTTCAGCCCGTTCCTGTTCATCACCTTCCGACGTCGCCAATTCATCTGCCAGCATCGAAATGTTTGAAAGAGGCGTCCCCAGTTCATGCGCGGCGCCGGCTGCCAGAGCGCCCAAAGTAATAAGGTGCTGGCTATTGATGCTCTCCTGCTCTGCCTGTTTAAGCGCTATTTCACGACGCCTGGCAAGTCGGGCCAGCCCCGACACAAAGGCGATGGTGATTGCAGCGCTCAATAAGAAGCTGAGCCACATGCCAAAAATATGCAGGGAGAAATCCCCGCCAAAACGCCCGTTCATGGAAGGCAATGGAACATAAGCAATCATCAGGAATGAATATAGCGCTACGCTGACCAGACCTAAAATCACAGCATAGCGAAAAGAGCCGAATGCAGCGGCAGCCGCAACCGGCACCAGGTAGGCGGAAACAAATGGGTTTGCAGAACCACCCGTCCAGTACAAAAGCCAGGTGAATACCAGCATATCGAACAACAACTGCAGAATGATCTCGGATTCGGAAACTGAGCGTCCATTTTCCAGGCGCCAATAAACCAGCAGATTGAAGGAAATCAGCAATAACGGTGCCATGCCAATCTGCAAAACAGGCAGTGAAATGCCCATGGATTTAACCGACACCACGATTGCACAGAACTGCGCGAGCACCATCAGGTTGCGCAGCCAGAATAGCCACTCCATCACCTTAAACTCAGAGAGTTCACTCAGTGATAGTGTTTCTGGCCTGCTTTCTACAATAATTGTCATGTTCCCAATAGTATCTGAAAATCGTAACCTCAGCCGGCCGGAGTGCTGCGACACTATGCCAAAATCAGCTGGTGAGCAAAGCGCCGGTTAAATCAAAACAACCATTCTGCACGGCACCCTGCCAGCGCCTGTGTCAATAACGATTCAGCAACACTTTTAAGATGCGCCCGACAGCACTTCATACATCTTAACCGCCTTATTCATCTCTTTTAACAACGGAAGATTCATCTCAGCGGCACGTCTCACCTGTACATCAGAATAATCCGGCTGTTCCAGCACCGAACGGTATTCATTCCAATAATTTTCAACAATACCAATTTGAGTTCAGATGTCAGGCTGGGGGGTGCCAGGCAGGCGTTGAGCCGCATCTCCATCGAGCAGCCCCTTTAAAGTCCGGTCAAATAAAGCGACCGTTTTAGCCAGATTGACCTGATTTTCCTGTACCGAAATACCTGCAGTAATGAGCAGAAACTCTTTGCTCATCTTTTGCGTCAACATGCGCTGACGACCCGATAAGTCGATTACCACGCCCAGTTGTTTGCCAAGGCTGGCCATTTTCCGTTTAACCATCTGATCAATGAGATCGCCCAACTCACTTGGGCTGGGTCCAGCTGCCTCAAGAGGAGAAACCATTGTAAGCATTGCGCAAATTGGCAGGCAGAGCATTAAAGACTTAAAGAGAGGTTTTCGTTTATTCTGTTTCATTTTGGGTGACATCCTGTAAAACAGATTTAAGGAAGCTTCGCCCAAAGCTGGACGAAGCAGATCGACAACTTTTATTACTGCCGCAATGACAGGCATAAGGAATACTTCGAGCGTGTGCGCGAGCTATTGCAAAAACTCATAATGCAGATTGCGGAATTATTAGTCGCAAGGAACGTGTTCATTATTATTTCAACGCTCCCCCGGGTTAAAAATTAGTGCTTATAAGCCGTAAACAGATACGGCACCTTGATCAGACCCCGCTCATGCGTTTCCAGCCAGACATCTGCCTGCCATTGCATCTGATTTCCAACGCAAACCGGTAAATTCCCCCTAGCCACGTACGCGCCGTTACCATCGGGCTCAAACTCGAAACGATAGCTACCCATATTCATGTTTACCCCCTTCAGATCCAGCGCCGCGACTTGCACTTCGATATTTTCAACACTCAGATGAAAACTGAGCGGGGACGCGCCCACTATGGGCTTAGGGCCAATCGAAAAGTTTATTATTCCGCTGTTGGCGAGAGCAGTCTCGCAGGCCACATCATTCAATACACATTCCGGGTCAATATATAGACTCAGGTCCGGGTCCTGATGAATATCGACGAGCTCGCTATTCAGGAAGTAGCCCGACCCGAAACCGAGCAGCAATAACAGCAACGCAAGCGAGATAAATTTATAGTTTATTTGCACACCATTAATTTTATAGCAGATAGCCAAGCTTGCCGTTGATATGAATCAACATCAGACCCGGTCAAATTTGGGTGATATATTGACGAATGACGCCTTAATCAGGAATATAATCTACATCAGGTTTTATTTAGCCTCACTACTGTCCGGTTAAAGCGTCATTCCCGCGAAGGCGGGAATCCATAAGCCTGTTTCTGACGGTATTATGGATCCCCGCATACGCGAGGATGACGATAAAACAGGATTTAGGTTTTAAGTCTCTAAACATAAGTGTCTTCTGCAAACATTGTTGTACTGCCGTTTAACGTGATCCTACGAAAATTATACCGGACAGTAGTAATTTAGCCTGCATAAAAATGGCGCTTAATCATGAACTGAAACTGGAGTTACAGCGCTGGAATGTATGCCAACAATCCCGCCGGGGCTTTAGGGCGCCTCTATTAATTCTGGATGCGCCGGATTAAGATTAGAAAAGCTCAGGATCAAGGCACAATTTGCACGTAATGGCCAACGATTGCGAAGCATTAGAACACAGAGATTGGGTTTTTCTAACTTAAGACGATTATTCGCAAATTATTAGAGGTGCTCTAAGAGTGGGCGGCCCGGGTTATATTTAATAGCAACCGTATGAACACTAAATTATTCTCCAGGAAAAACCCCGCCAGACTCATCAGCAGTGCGTTATTTATCGTGCTGGGTATTGTTCTGTGGGGCGGCTTCAATACCGCTATGGAAGCCACCAATACTCTGAAATTCTGCATCTCCTGCCATGAGATGGAAAGTACGGTTTATCAGGATTACAAACACTCGGTGCATGCCTCAAACCCCTCAGGTGTGCGCGCGGGCTGCCCGGATTGCCACGTGCCTAAAGAATGGTTTCCGAAGGTAGTGCGTAAAATTCAGGCTTCGGCAGAACTGTACCACTGGATGGTTGGTACCATCGATACTAAGGAAAAATTTGAAGCTCGGCGCCTCTACCTGGCGAAGCGAGTATGGAAAACAATGAAAAATAATGACTCGCAGGAATGCCGAAACTGTCATGAATTTGACAGTATGGACCTGGTCGGTCAGGCCAGGTTTGCCGCTCGAATTCACCGCGATGGGATTAGTGAAGGCAAAACCTGCATTGATTGTCATAAAGGCATCGCTCATCAACTACCCGCCATAGAACGTGACGGGATTGCAGGCTTACAGGGTGATGCACTCGAAGAAGCGCTTGAATACGGCAAAGAGATCAATGAAACCTGCGCCGGCTGTCATGGCGAAAATGCACAGGGCAGCCTCGATGGTGAATACCCGCGACTGGCGGGCATGAGTATTCGTTATCTGAGCAATCAACTCTACCATTTCAAATCACGTGATCGGCTTAACATACCGATGGTGCCCTATACCAATGACCGTGAGCTGCCTAAAGGTGATATTGAAGCCATTGTGCATTACATCTCATCCATAGAGTTACCTACCCGCCTGGTCCCGATCGAAGACGGTGCCGTAGAAGACGGGTCGTTTGATGCTTTAGGAAGGCTCGAAGAGAGCCGCGCTATCATCAATATTGCACGTTACCCGGGCAACCTGGAATCGGGAAAGCGGATTTACAGAAAAGAATGCGCAACCTGTCATGGTCAGTCCGGGGAAGGCAGTTTTGATGGCCTGATCCCACCCTTAACCGGACAACATAGTATCTACCTTAAACGTCAGATAGAGAATTTCCGCAAAGCCGAGCGCGTCCATGACGCGCCTGAAGATGCAGACATATTCAAACAGTTCGGCGATAGCGAAATCGATGACATCCTGACATTTCTGTCGGTGCAGGACGACTAAACAAGCCGCTGCCGGTGAATAGATAAGCGGCTGATCCCGGTACAACCATCATGGAAAACAAAAACATCTTCTTTTTCCCTTAAAAATATTAAGGATATTGACTCATGTCAATGTACCCCTGTTATACCTTGATTAGAGTATGGTAATTAGCTAATTACCGCAGTACACACGCAATCACGTATATGAACCCCAGGTTCTCCAGAGCACAAACTTCTAAGCCCGGTCCTGTTGACCGGGGCCAGTTTTTGCGTGGAAACTGGCGAGGTGTTGCCGACATCATACCGCCTCCCTGGGCGCTGGAAGATGACGCCTTTTTCAGAACCTGCACCCAATGTGCCGAGTGCATTACAGCCTGCCCGGAGAATATTCTCCGCGTTGGTAAAAAAGGTTACCCACAAGTCAGCTTCCAGCGGGGTGAGTGCACGTTTTGCGGCGATTGCCAACGAAGCTGCACGCCAAACGCCCTGCTGGATACCGGCCAGAATGCCTGGTCTTATCGTGCGCAAATCAACAATCAATGCCTCGCCCTGAAGGGTGTCATGTGTCGAACCTGCGCGGATTGTTGCGAAACCCGAGCCATCACCTTCCAGCTTGCGGTGGGCGGTTTTGCCAGCCCCGAAATTAATTTGCTCAACTGTACCGGTTGCGGCGCCTGCATCGCGCCCTGCCCAGCCGGCAGCATTGAAATCACAAAACACAAACCCGAGAACTAACATGTCAATTTGCAGCATGATCGTACATTCGAAACCGGAAAATCTGGACCCCATTATCGCTTCACTCAATGAAATGGATGGCGTAGAAGTTCGCGCCCGTGATGAGCGAGGAAAACTCGTCGTGTTGATTGATCATCCCAAACGGTCGGTGGTGGCAGACAACATGATGGCGATGAACAATATCGACGGGGTTTTAAATACCTCGTTGATTTACGAATATTTTGAAGAAGATGTACCGTAAGCCCAAATCCATCTTCACATTCTTACATTTTCACCTTTTGAACCCCTTATGGAGGATATTCAATGAAGCTAAGTAGACGAGAATTTATTAAAACCCAGGCCACGGCAGCAGCCGCATCGGCGGTAGGCATTTCCCTGCCGGTCACGGTGATGGCGCAGGATGAGGACAAAGACATCCGCTGGGACAAAACAGCATGCCGTTTTTGTGGCACGGGTTGCTCCGTACTGGTCGGCGTTAAGAACGGTAAAGTGGTGGCCACTCAGGGCGACCCGGATGCGCCGGTCAATAAAGGCCT
>JAUVBY010000004.1 GCA_030590945.1 Gammaproteobacteria bacterium
ATAATAACCTTCAGTGGTACCGCAATTGGTGATCGTGATTGGGGTGGTAGTGGCGCTATAGCGGCCGATGGCACCTTTTCTTTCAATGTTGTATTTACTCGACCTGACAGACCCGCCGTGAATGAAACGATTTCTGGTACTGTTAGTGCTGATTGCCTCAGTATTTTCGGTTCACTGACAGATTGGGGAGATTTCAACGGCGACATTGTGACTTCTAAAGAGCAGTGCCCTATTTGATATAATTTGAGTTTCCGGGTAAAACAGCATTAAAGTAAGCCGCCTACCGAGGCGGTTTTTTATTGGTGCGCCAGGCATGGCGCGTAGTGCCATAACTGGCGCTGTTCCGAACCACGTGGTGGTGTTCGGATGACTTGGAGGTGAAAGTCCTCTATCGGCCCGACAAGGGGAACGATTAGCCGGTCGGCAAGGGTGTCCATCGTGAGGTGGAATCTGAAGGAAGCCGCAGGCAAAACACTGGCTCGACGAACAGAAATCGCATATGAGGCGGTCGCAGTGGGTAAGAAGGCCAATATCTTCAAAGCCCGATACTTGTACGGAAACTGCGGACGTAGATGCGGGGGGCATAAGTGTGAAAGTCACGTGCATTACCCTGGGAGGTCAGCGCTCTTGCCACAGGCTACCGGCATCGTGAGATGTTGGAATGAGAGTACAGAAGTCAGCAGAGGCCATATTAGGTTTGTCACCACAAACTGAAGGGCTGAACTTGTAAATGATGTTAAGTAAACGATCTCTGATTATTTAGAACAGATGCTCGAAAGAGGCCTTTAAACCCGTAAGAAGTGGAAGACAGTATCTGAAGCTTGGGTTGGGTGTTTATTGAATGTCAGGCGACGTATTACAATGACAACTGATTTTGCAGGAACCGCCGTGGTACGGAACCGTGTGCCCGGTGGTGTGAGAGGACGGCGGGAGTAATCCTGCCTCCTACTCGATCCCAAAATGTCCGTATATGGACTCCTCCTCGCTTGCAAGCAATCTGTATACTGACGATTAAGTACGTTGATTAAATAATGGGCATTCAAAATGCCAGTAAAAAATGGACCATGCCGACACAGCCTCAGCCTTTTCATGACGTCATTTGAATCAAATGTCTGGCTCAATGGGGCTATCTATATGGCAACAATTTCTGAGATAAACCGGTAAGGCTATATGCAGGCTGAAAATCCTGTCGGGATCTGTGGGTAAAATTCACCTAATTAAAGCACTGCGGCATTATGCCGCTTTTCTGGATTTATGCTGCTCAATATAATTAATATTTTATTAACTACTTATTGAAGAGGTTTTATCATGATCAACAGCCGAAAATCCCGTATCACGCTATTCTCAGCCTTTATATTTTTATTTTTCAGCGCCTTTTCAGTTGCACAGGCTGAAGATGCAAAAGGAGGTTTGTTTGTAAATTTAACCACTGATGACACCTGGGCTGCCACCAAAGCCATTATGTTTGCGCATCAAAAAGTCTTGAAAACGGGGCATAAACCGGTGGCAATCTGGTTGAATGTGCGAGGCATCTATCTTGCCGATAAAAAGCGGGCTTCTCACGTACATGGCTTGATGCGCGAGAAGAATTTATCGATCCAAGATATGTTGGTAGCGTTTATGAAGGACGGTGGGATCGTGATCGCCTGTGGCGCTTGTTCTAAGGCGGCCGGCTTAAATAAAGATGATTTCATTGATGGAATACAAATGGGCAACCCGGAACTTGTGAATGGCCTGTTGTTCGATCCAGCGGTTAAAACGCTAGCTTGGTAAATAACAGACATCCTTGCTTCACCGTGTTCCTGACTCGCCATGCACTTGAGCCGACTGAAGCAGGGATAGTTTTTATCTGGGGAAGTGCTTATTAAAACTGGCAAATCTCCTATATAACTAACTCATACGTTTTAACTAGTGTTTACGATGGGGAAGCCGCCTCCTAAGCGGCGGGCCGGACGCTCGAATCGTCTCCATGCCAATCAGATCGGCCTAAATTGATCACTGTCCGCTTTAGAGAGCTTCCAGCGAAGGCCGAAAGTCGCCTCTCGATAAGTTTTCTTGAAAGGCGGCTTAGGGCTGAGCAGTCGTTTTGGCGCGCATCGATACTTCTTTATTGCGGGAAAAATGGTGTTTATACTTCCTGTACTCTCTAACATATAAAGGTGTTGAATAGTGGAATCGCTATGGGTGTTTGCTGCGCTTGGCACGGCTACATGCTTTGCGGTAACAAGTTTGCTTGCCTACAATGCAGCTCGCGCCCTGGGGGTCGTCGTGTTTAGTTTTGTTAGAATGGCTATAGTGGCAATCGGTTTCGCGGCATACACGTTGATATCGGGTTTTGATACAACGATGCAAGTTTCCGATATCAGATTACTCGTCATATCCGGCGTTTTAGGCATGTTTTTTGCGGACACATTTCGATATTCATCGCTCATACGTATCGGTCCACAGCTTCAAGCGCTGCTAAATACGACAACTGCGCCCTTCGCATTGCTATTGGGCTTCCTGATCCTTGGTCAAGTCGTTAGCGGGCTGTCGCTAGTTGGCGTTAGTGTCGTCTTTGCGGGAATATTGTTGGTTATCGTTTCGCGTGACCCATCAGCACTTGGTCGATTTTCGGGCGATAAGGATGGCATAGTGCCAGGGGTGCTATTTAGTATAGCATCGGCACTTATGCAGGCTGGCAGCCTTCTGATCGCAGCGCCTGTGATGCTACAGGGCATAGACCCCATTTCTGCCATGGTCGTGAGATCGGCAGCAGGTGCAGGCAGCCTATTGTTGCCCGCCCTGATCTCCAAGAAAAGCAGGGACAAAATCCGAACCATGAACCTTACCGTTGCACGACAAATCCTCCTGGTCGCGGTGATTGGCCCAGGTCTTGGAATGACCTTGCAACTCTATGCACTCGCTACCGGGCCCGTTGGCATTGTGTCTACTCTGTCTTCGACAACACCTCTTATTATCTTGCCGTTGCTCTGGGTTATCGGCAAATCCCGACCGGGTTTGTTTTCATGGCTTGGGGCGCTCACCGGAATCCTGGGTGTTTGGCTGATCGTCAGCACAGGCTGAGTTTGTGGTTACGTACGGCGTCATCACAGATTTGGGCAAGCGCTGTCCTGCGTTCTGATTGAGCGGCTGCTTTGGTAAAAGGGAGAATGCAGGGTAGATTGCTGTGCCGCGTCAGACAATAACCGGCCTAAAAGAGATATCCGTTGCCACGGTGTAATCTAGGTCCAAATATGAGCAAACTGCTAATACTATCTCGCAAAATCGTTCAATGCGTCCATGCGGGGAATGATATTAAATTGACTATTCTGTCTGTTCAGGGGTTGGGTGTCTGAAATCGCTCATTGGATTTATCAGTTGATCAATGGTTTTCAGCTTCAATATAGCGACCATAATTTGTAATATGATCATTTAAATTATCGACAAGCATCGCCCTAAATTGTTCTGTAAAATATTGTATCGCTTCATCTTTGTCTTTCTTCATATCTTCTACGCCGTCAGACATTGAGGCAACAATAAATGAACTATATCTTGCCCCTGCATACAGTAATGAAGCATTTACTTTTTCATGGGTCTCATCGCTACTTTGTTCGTTGGCAAGGTGGATAAATTGATCAGCCCTTCCACGAAATGCTTTATCGTTAATTTCATCGCTCATATTTGATTCCAAATCATTTTATAAAACAGGTTATACCGTAGTAAATATCGGTTTTGTTTCCGCCCGCCCTTAAAAGGAAGTAGATTAAAATTCCAGTGCTACGTTATTACTTTAGAGAGCTGCACCAGGGCTGCTACCCGAAAGTCATTCAAACACAAAATACCGGTAAAATTGCACCCCAGTCAGGACCAGTCGGACAGTTTAACCTGATTACATAAGAGACGCAGTATTCTGGTGATATCTTCAGGGACATATATCTTGATCGGCATTTTGATCTCCTTGGTCGGTTCAGTTTAAATCATTTACCATCTCGAAATGTAGAGCCGCTTTTGGGGGCAGGTCACTTGACACAGATAATTTAACATTGTAGATTAAGTGTGTCGCCTAAATAACGAATATTTAAGGTAAAAAAATAATATTAGAGTGTGGGATTAGTAAATGATCAAAAACCTGACTATATCTTTAGTCGCAATTTGTACGCTGACCGGCTGTGAAGACTGGTGGGAAGGCTTATCAAGCACTGGCGGAGGCTCTGAAAAGCCAGTTCCTACGCAGGTAGTTAGTTTATCGACCGACACAACATCAAATATTACGCCTGACGCGCTAACGGGTAGTGCCAGCGATACATCCACCCCGAACACTAGTAACGATACCAAAGATGTTGCAGCTAATGCCAAGCCCACGGATGCCCCGATTGAAGCCGCGAGCGCTGAATCGAAGGACGCTTTGGATAAATGCGTGATCGGTAGATACGCTTTTATTACTACGCGCGATAATAAAACGCACTTCGACGCTCATTTCGAGGCAGGTGGTCATATACGCTATAACCTGAAAGACGGGCCGAGCGGTAAGTGGTCGCTAGATGGTGACAATATGGATGTTTATGGGCCTCTCAAGATGCCTGGAAAAAAGTACACCACGCTGCATATGGTCGTTTCCAGGCGAGCATCGGATTGCAAAGTTTTGGAGTTCCTGGGTAAGTCACCAGGCGGGCAGAGCCTGGCAGGAAGGCGAATGTAATTTCGCGACTATAAATCGCAGATATGGCTGCGTGATCGCAATATGTTTAGAATAATTGTTAGTGAGCCACTTACCGGACTTCGCCTAAAACCGTAGACACCAAGAGTAATTTTAAGCCCGCTATATGGACTATATTAAGGCCATTTTATTTATAGGGGTAGCCACCTACCTGTAAGCTATTGTTGATTCTGTAACATGCCTGCCGCGTGCTTTACAATGAACCAAAAAGAATACACACCTCGCCACCACTGACTTTGCGCCTGAAACAGCCTTCCAAAATGACTGTTACTCGCTCGAACTGGTCATTTCGTACAATCGCCTAACGTCTGCCTCAGACGCGCCATTTTTTGGCGCCGCTCTGGGGCAATTGTTATGTTCTTGCATCTAAAAGAGTGCTTTCTAAATGTGTGATTCAGAAATCATAGTTACCTTTTATTGGCTTTCTTTTCCCTTTTTTCATTACGCTTTTCTTTCAATGTTTTTTCAGGTTTCTTTTTATCTGTTTTTTGTGCATCTCGACCTTTAGCCATAATTCTCTCCTTACTATTTGTTAATTATTAAACGCCTTTAACTAGATTGTATCTAGAACATAACAACTATTATACACCTTGGTAAGGTGTATAAAACTTATTTGAAATGCGTGCAATGTCACGGGGAAAATCGAAAAATAAATCTGGATCAATGACAGCTAATCGCCTTGAGTTCAATCGATCAACGCAATACTTTATCAAACAAAAATCGTTCTCATTAGTCTTAACTGCTGGATGTTTGCCTATGAGAACAGGCTTTATATTCAGCATTAAATAGTATATAATGCTATTCTTATATGCATCCAAACACAGGAAAACTACCATGTCTATAGAACGTACACTATTCGCATTTGGCGGCATCATGGTGATGCTTACATCACTTCTCGCTATCTTTCACAACCCCAACTGGACCTGGTTTACTTTATTTGTAGGCTTTAACTGTTTTCAAAGCTCATTCACCGGATTCTGTCCGCCGGCATGGGCCATGAAAAAGTTTGGAATGAAATCAGAAGCAGAACTGGCCAGCACTAATAAATAAGCCCGGGCAGTTTATATGTAAATTTTCTGTTGTAGAAAAATAGAGTTTTTTGAAAAGATTAAGTGTCCCCCTTTTGCAAAGGGGGGGGCGAGGGCGATTATGAACAGTTAATGAACAGTTAATGAACAGTTAATGAACAGTTAATGAACATTAGTGTAATTCAATATTGCTTATTCGATTCTAAATCTCCCCCAACCCCTTTTTGTCAAAGAGGGGAGCATTCGAGATTGATTTGGCGGGTTTAGATTTTATCCAGCTTACGTAAGCCATTTGGTAGCAGCTTCAGGTCTGCCATGCCCGCTACCAGTGCTTTGCCAAAACTCGCTTCTTCTTCATAGACCATTTTGTAGTACAGGCATAAAGGTGATGCAGTTACTGTAAGTTATTGTTTGTTAAATTATTATAGACATCTAAATATTGCTAGTTTATTCTCAAGGTGGAATGCTAGGTGGAATTAGTTATAAAAATCCACATAAACCAGTAAGAACAATTACTTCCTACTGCCTTTAAGACTGATTTTTATGAAACTGTATGACTAACCATTAAATACATCCAGTTCTAACTGTATGCAACCTGTATGCCTATGGAGCCTGAAAATTATCTTTTTCACATAGCTTAATCTTAGGTGTTAATGCATCGCCCCTAAGGGTTCTAAAATGTCCGCTGCATACACCTTAGCCGACATTTTATTTCAGGGCATAGCTAGTTTCCCACTGTACTGGTAAGTAAACAGTAAATCACATAGACTTGTCGAAAAATTAACTAGGAAACAATAATGACCGACAAGAAATCAAACGATAGCAGACGTAAACTGCTCAAATCCATTGCTGCTGGGTCTGGTGCTGTGGTAGCAGGTAAGTCTCTCCCAGAGTCTTGGAGCAAGCCTGTAATCAACTCGATAGTGCTTCCGTCACACGCTGCATTAACAGACGGAGGGGATGCATCAACCACGCCAGAAGCTACTACTACTCCAGAGTGTTGTCTTGTTGTCGGTACTTACTGTTTTTCAAATTTTTATGAAGGTGATGATTTAATTATATACGTAGCTGCTAGTGGAAAGATTACCTTCGACATAGATGGAGTCAGCGAATTTGGTACTACTATCTTATGCACGGGAGAAGATTTTTCTGCCGCTAATGGGGGTTACACAGTAAAAGGCCATATTGGCTGTAATGCAACATCTATAATCGGTACAATATCAGTTACAGATGGCCCTCCTAATATCCCATACGAAGCAAAACCTGAGAATTGTGGCTAACTAAGCTGAGATTCCTATTTAAAGATATCAAGCCGCCTTCCGAGGCGGTTTTTTATGGCCTAAAATGTCCGCTTCGGTTAAGGATTGTTAGACAACTGCGCACATTCCCATCCATTGAATGACACGTCGATTTCTGCTGCGCAGATGTTTAACAATCGATCAAGTAGGAAACCGCGGGGCTTAATTCGGTGCTATGGGGAGGGGAGAGTAGAGGGGCGGGGTTGGATGCAATTTAACAGTAGACACCCTTGATACTGTGCAATAATGAGCACATTTAGGTACTTAAAAAACAAACACCGACTGGCCGTCTTACCCGCGGAGGCGGGTGTCCATAATACTGCTAGAGACTGGTTTATAGATTCCCGCCTGCGCGGGAATGACGTTCAAACCGGACAGAATGCTGATAAGCATAAGTTGAATTCCTTAAGATTCTCCCTGTATCACGCGGGCCTTTAGGGACGCGCGATGTGGTTCTCTTCGCGGAAATCCGGCTGCTTTGCTATAGAGCGTTGATGGTCTTTTGCAAGCCTAACTGGTTTCGGCGTTCCCGGTGCTTGCTGTCAAGATATTCGGATTCACTCATCTCATTAAGCTGCGGAAATTTCTCGGTGCGTTTAAACCAGTCGTGCAATTGCGCCTCGTAACGTTTTTCCGTGTTCGTTTCGGTGAATCTGTCAAAAAACGTCATGAAAGCAAAATAATATCTGACCAGGTTGCGTTCAGCAACGCCTTCAGCGCCGCTCGAATAGACCGGATTGCCCTGTGCATCGCCTTCGGTTACCTTAATACCTTTTTTATCCTTGCCCAGCGTCGAAAGGTATACGTTCATGCCCTTGCGGCTAATCCAGCTTTGATGGTTTGCTACAAAGATCCGGCCGAATGTTTTACCGTCAATATTGGTAAACTCCAATTTAATCTGGTAGTCACTCGTACTTAGCGGGCCTTCGTCTGCGTGTGCAATTGCTGCGAAATAGTTATCCGTGCTGATCGTTTTAAAACTATAAACAAGCTCGAATGCCTCATCCGGCGTTTGGTAGTGTTTTCGGCCCATGTACAGGGTCATTTCGTTACCTGCGAGATTGTAAGTGCAGGTTTTTACATTGATATGCAAAGGCAGAATGTTGCACCAGTTTCCAAGTGTGCCTAGTGCGCTGGATACTTCTTTCACGCTGAGTGGTATATATACGGCGGCTTCGCCCGATTCGATTTCTTTTGTATTTTCTGCCTGGAGATAAAAGGGGTTTTCAGGGCTCGGGTTATCTAAGGTGTTTTTTGCGCGTTCGTACAGGGCACGCATGGCTAATACCGGATCACTATTCGGCGTGACCGCCAGTATCGGGGTTTGGATGCTTAACACCAACGCCATGCACAGGCTTGCTCGCCAGAAGGCGTATAAGCGGACCCTCACAACTAAGACCGGGAGTGAGCTGGTTCCGGCTTACTGACAAGAAAGAGCCAGACATATCCTGCCACACCTGCCAGCAAAGAGGCCGCCAGTATGCCTGTTTTTGCCATCAGAAGCAGATCCTCCCGTTCTCCAAAACCCAGTTGGGCCACAAATATGGACATGGTGAAGCCGATGCCTGCCAGTAATGATACGCCGGCGATTTGCGTAAATCGAGTTCCCTTAGGCAACTGGGCGTAGCCCAATTTCAGTACCAGCCAGCTAAACCCGGTAATGCCGACAAACTTGCCCACCACCAGCCCCAGTGAAACGCCGATTAAAACCGGGTGTTTCATCGTTTCACTGAGCGAATCAAATTCCAGCGGGATGCCGGCATTAACCAGCGCAAATATTGGAATAACCAGATAAGCCACAGGCAGATGCCAGATGTGCTCGAGCCGTTGCAGGGGTGCTTCAACGCTGTGTACACCGTTGCCCAGCGTTTGTACTACACCACGTAGGGATTCATTGGTCATGATGCTTTTTCCGCGCTGATGGCTGGCATCAAATTTGTGCATCAGATCAGTGACGCATTCACTGAAGCGTTGCGGGTCAAATTTAGGTGTCGCAGGAACCGTCATGGCACCCAGGATGCCCGCGATGGTGGCGTGAACACCCGATTGCAGCAGGGCATACCACAGGAAAACTGCAAGGATGAAATAGGGCATGGTCGTGCGGATTCCGATCATATTTAGCGCCAGCAGCAAAGCGAACAACGCACCTGCAACCATTAATGGCGCCATCGCAATGCTCTCCGTATAGAAAAAAGCGATTACCATGACCGCGCCCAGATCATCCACAATGGCCAGTGCCACCAGAAATGTAATCAGTGCTTTGGGAACCCTACTCGCAAGCAGCGCGAGTGCACCGACCGCAAACGCAATATCAGTAGCCATGGGTACGCCCCAACCGAGTGCGGCATCGCCACTGGGGTTAATCGCAAAGTAGATCAATGCGGGCACTACCATGCCGCCAATAGCGGCCGCGATAGGCATCGTGGCCTTTCGTGGGTCGGCTAACTCACCAACCAGGAACTCACGTTTAAGCTCCAGTCCGACAACAAAAAAGAAAAAAACCATGAGGCCGTCATTAACCCAATGTTGCAGCGTCATTTTCAGCGTCCACTCACCGACACCGATGCCTATATAGGTGTGAATAACCTTACTGTATGCCTCGGCGTATGGCCCATTGGCCAGAATAAGCGCAAGTATTGCCATGCCCATGAGCAGTAGTCCACTGGTGGTCTGGCGATGTATGAACTCTTCGAATGGCGTAAGAATCTTGTCGAAACTTTTCTCCCAGGGAGCATGGTAAACGCCGTCTTGTTGGCCGGTTTCGGGGTGGTTTGGTTTGCTCATGCTGTTTGTGCTTACGGAGGTGGGTGGTGTGTAGTGAAAATTTAGGTAATAATTATGCCATAAAAGGGGAGGGAGCAGATGTGGTTCACATAGCGTACCGCATCAATTTTTTGCAATGTACGCATCTTTATAGGGCATTGTCAGGCCAGGGTGTCAGCTTCATCAATCTATTGGAAAATTTAGCGCAGCTATTAATAACTTGGGGTCGCTTGAACAGGCAGAAAATCCTATAGTATGGCGGATACAAATTTAATTACGAAAAACACGAAAGCCACGAACTAATTATTTGCTACGTTTTGTGGTAAATACCTTTCTCTGAATATTATTTGAGGATACACACATGAAAATGATTACCGCAATTATTAAACCCTTTCGCCTGGATGACGTACGTAATGCGCTGTCAGAAGTGGGCGTGAGCGGCATGACGGTTATTGAAGTTAAAGGCTTTGGCCGTCAAAAAGGCCATACTGAGCACTATCGAGGCGCAGAATATACGGTTGATTTCCAGCCTAAAGTCAAAATTGAGATTGCGGTTGACGCCTCGCAACTTGATGCGGTGATCGAAGCGATTATGGAAGCGGCGAGAACCGGCAAGGTCGGTGACGGTAAAATATTCGTACATAATATTGAATCTGTTGTGCGTATTCGTACTGGAGAGATGGACCAGGATGCGCTTTAACATGAAATCATTGGCTACAGGCCTGGCCGTTTTAGCGGCTCCACAAATAGCATTAGCGGCTGACATTGACACGGGCGATACGGCCTGGATTCTCACATCTACGGCGCTGGTGTTATTTATGACCTTGCCCGGTCTGGCGCTGTTTTATGGCGGCTTGACGCGCAGCCGAAACGTTTTATCAATTTTGATGCAGTGTTTTGTGATTGCGGGAATTGCGTCCATTGTCTGGTTGGTGGCGGGTTATAGCCTGGCTTTTACTGATGGCGGTAGCGCGAACGCGTATATTGGAGGCCTGGGAAAAGTTCTGTTTGCAGGCGTGTTGGAGAGATCGGTAGAAGGTACCATTCCGGAAACGGCCTTCGCCTTATTTCAAATGACGTTTGCGATCATTACGCCGGCGTTGGTCATCGGTGGTTTTGCTGAAAGAATCAAGTTTTCTGTGGTGCTGTGGTTTACGGTATTGTGGTTGTTTCTGGTTTACATTCCAATCACTCATTGGGTATGGGGCGGTGGCTGGTTGGCCCAGATGGGTTTGCTGGATTTTGCGGGCGGCACAGTGGTACATATCACCGCGGGTACCGCAGCATTAGTAGCAGCACTGGTGGTGGGGCCGCGCACCGGTTTTGGAAAAACGCCGATGCCCCCGCACAATATGACGCTTACCGTGGCCGGTGCAGGTATGTTATGGGTGGGTTGGTTCGGTTTTAACGGGGGCAGTGCGCTTGCCGCTAACGGTGATGCTGCGATGGCGATGCTGGTAACGCATATTTCAGCCGCGACCGGTGCGATAACCTGGATGTTTATCGAGTGGAAAAAGTTCGGCAAACCAACCGCACTGGGCGTGGTTACCGGCATGGTCGCAGGTCTCGGTACGATCACGCCTGCATCTGGTTTTGTGGGGCCGGCCGGCGCGCTGGTGATTGGTTTACTGGCGGGCCTGGTATGCTTTAACGCGACCATGTTCCTCAAAAACAAACTGAAAATAGATGATTCTCTCGATGTGTTTCCGGTACACGGGGTGGGCGGCATTGTCGGTACCTTACTAGCCGCGGTGTTTGCTGCGCCAACCCTGGGGGTATTTGCCGGTCAGGGGTTTGCAGAAGGGGTCAACAGTATATCCCAGCAGTTCTCAATACAGATGATTGGCGTGATTTCGGTGCTGTTGTATACCGCGGTTGTTACCTTCGTAATTTTTAAGGTGATTGCGGTTCTGACCAAAGGTCTGCGCGTCTCAGAAGACGAAGAATCGGAAGGCCTTGATATCGTATCGCACGAAGAGCGGGGTTATGATTTGTAATTTTCCGTAGGCTATTTCTTGCAACGGGCAATAAAAAGGCCATCCAGAAACTGGATGGCCTTTTTTTATCGTAATGAACCTGTTGAATTAACAGCCCACGATCCGTGCATACGCGCCCAGATTGCTGATGGATTCAACCAGCCTTACGGCTTTGGTCTCCTGGCTGCAATAATCGACCATCAGAATGGCGGGTTTTACCCGTGTAAATTTTGCATCTGATACGCCTGACATGGCTTTAACCGAATCGATGAGCGCGTCTCTATCGAGTTCCCTGCTGCCGTTTTGCACCCAGATGATGGCCATGCAAGACCGGGCATTGACTGCTTCAGTGCGTGCGCTATGGTTGCTTTCACTTATTTGCTGGATTCCCATGATTTTTCCTCTTGTGATCAAACGGTGTCATTACCGTTTCATCTATATTGAGGCGGGAGCAATTTGCATTCCGTGAGAAACAACACATTTTTTTACAAAAGCACGCGGTTTAAGCCAGTTTCGTGCGTTTTATAGTTTAATTTGCGGCTGCATCGGTAAATTTCTTGAGTGCCCCGGTCATTTTCTGAACCACTTTTTCCCGGTCAGTGATGCCGTAGCGTGAGACCATCCAGGCCGGGTCATTGTATGCGATCGTGACCACACCATTATCATCTTCCCAGGCGATGACTTTAATTGGCAGGTCAAGCCCAATGGCCTGATTGCTTTTCATCAGGGCGGTGCCGACTTTAGGATTGCCAAAAATCAATACTTCGGTCGGATTCAGTGTTTGCCCGCTTTTCTCAGCGGCTTTGGCGTGGTTTACGCGTGCCACGATTTTGAAACCTTTAGACGTCACGATAGCCTCCAGTTTGTCCAGAGTTTCTTTGACGCTGTGCGTGCTGGTTTTAGTGACGATACCGCTGGCGAAGCTGAAGCTGGAGAAGCTCAGCAGACAAATAGTGATGAGTAATTTTTTCATTGTCGAATCCTCTGAATTAAATTATTGATTAGGATGGGATTAGTCACCCGGCGCGAAATTAAGTTCCCACAAAAGTGATGTCAGGCAGGATTTTAGCTGAAAACTGGCGAGATACGCTTAGGCTATGCAGGTGTTTTGCGATAGTATAGGGTGAATCAAATTAAACGGGAACCCCAATGCGAAAACAGATTTGGATGCTGATAATTTTTCTTGCGCCGGCCATTGTATCTGCGCAGAGTAACTCTGGTATGTCGGAAGATATGAAGAAAATGATGGAGCAAGCCGTGAAAGCTCAGGCGTGTATGCAGGATATCGATACTTCAGAGTTTGAAAAGCTCGAGCAGGACGGAAAGAAGATGGAAGCTGAAATTAAAGCTTTATGTAATAGCGGTAAACAGGAGAAGGCGCAGGATCAGGCGATTGCCTATAGCAAGGAAATGATGGCCTTACCAGCGATGAAAAAAATGCGCGAATGCAGCGAATTGATGCGTGGCATGCTCCCGAAAATGCCCTTTGATAATTTTGAAGAAGAGTTTAAGAACAAGAATATATGTGACGAGATCCAATAATTCAGTCAGCGTATCAATGGCCTGGTACGGCTCACATCTAATTTCATACTAAAATATGCGTTTTTTTAAAACCTATTTCCCCGGGTTTATCGTATTGCTGCTTGTGGTAGCGGTCAGCCCGGTGCAGGGTGGGGGCGGCGACTGGAAAATGGGGCCATTTGGGCCTTATTGGGACGATAACAGCTGGCCTGAGTTTACGCCCATGTACTGGATGGAAGAGTTCATGAATCGGCTGGATGATGATGATGACGAGATTCAGGCCTGGATGCTCAGAAATCAGTATCCCGGTCAATACTCCGGAACGAACCGGTCAGGTGCCTACCCTGGAGAGGGTCTACAGCCCGATACCTGGACGGGTTCTGGAACCCGGTTTGCACCGGGAACGTATACGGCTCCGAATAGTAATCCTCCCTCTGGAAATACCTATATTTTTGGTGGAAATAATCCATCGACGGGCGAATCCCGAAGTGATTCCCGGGGCGATTCGGGGCCGTTACCGTATTTGAGTCCGGAAGAATTCGCGCGCATGCCTGTCGAATTGCAGCGTGAATTCCGGCGCGCCTTTGACCGGGAATATCCCATCGCTTCAAGCCCGGAACAGGATGCTAATCGCAAACCATTACCCCGTTTAACACGGCAGGAATTTGCGCGTATGCCGTCAGAATTGCAACGTGAGTATAAACGCGCTTACGAGCGTGAATATCCGCAATCAGCGCAACAACGACCCATACCAACTCAGGGGCGCAGGCCTTTACCAAACCTGACCCCGCAGGAATACGCGCGCATGCCGGCTGATCTACAACGCGAGTACAAGCAGGCGTTTGATCGTGAGTATGCGGATTATCGGGCCAGGGCCAGAGATACTGATCGGTATCGTAGTGCGCCTAAAAACAATTGGCCTAAAAACAGTTGTAGTTCCAAGGGCTGCTTTTTCGATTGATTAATTTCAATCGTGCCCCGTCCCTTTGAATCCCTGGGCGTTAGCCGTTTCTTCGCTGCGCAATTCCAGCACCGTTTGCATATACGCTTCGATCAGGTCAGCTTCGTAAACGATGCCGCTGAGCTTCCCGCTTTTTTTATCGACGATGGGAACGCTTTCGCCCACAAAACCTTTTATCTCGCGCATGGCGTCCCAGATAGACGTGTCGGGCCCAAAACGCAGGCCATGCCGGTTTACTAAATCTTCTACTGCCATAAGCGTCGCATCAGTGGCTGAATGTTTAACCAGTGCGGTGAGCGTGACGCTGCCAATAAAGTGCTGCCCGGTATCTACCACAAATGCTTCATTGGTTTCATCTTCAACCAGTAGATCGATGCTGGCTTGAATGGTCATATCCGGCTTTACTCGAGAGCAGGCACGCCGCCCGATGTTGGCGATGCTGGTGGTGGATAATATGAGCGGATCGCGGCCATGGCTTAGATCATAGCCCCGGCTTTTGAGCTGAAAATCAAATAAAGAGCGGCCAAACAGGCGATACGCGATGATGTTTGAAAATACCACGCTAATCATTACGGCGGTGGTCAGCTCATAATTATGTGTGAGTTCAAATATGATCAGGATGGTGGTCAGCGGCGCACCAATAATGGGGCTGGTAACCGCAGCCATACCACATACGGCATACACTGCGATGTTTGAGTAGGGAAACAGTAGCTCGACCCCCATGCCAAACAGGGTGCCGAATAATACGCCAATCAGCAGGGCGGGGCTGAATACTCCTCCGGCAAAACCGAAACCAAGGCACAAGGCAGCCGCAACAATTTTAGCGATTAACAGCGTGGCTATCTCGATAGCAGAGGATGGCGGGGAGTACAGGGTCAGGCGCATCACGCCATCACCTACGCCCAGTATTTCCGGTATTTTCAAAGCCAGTACCCCGATGCACAAACCGGCAATCATGGGTTTGAATTTTTGTGGTAACGGCAGGCGGGCGCTTAATAAATTGGCGTAAAGCACCGTTCGTAAAAAAAACACGGCGAGCAATCCCGCGAAAATACCAATCACAGTAAAGCCGGCAAATTCCGCCAGATATAAGATTTGTACAAACTCCATCTGGAACAGGTGTTCCGAATAAAATACGAACTTGGACAAATAAAAGCCGACTGCTGCGGCCACGGTGATGGGTGCAAACGCACGCAGCGAGTTATGGCGCAGAATGACTTCGTGTGCAAATATGATGCCCGCAATGGGCGCATGAAAGGCGCTGGAAATGGCGGCTGCGACCCCGCAGCCTATCAATACGGTTTGCTCGGTGCGCGTAATGTTGTGCAGGTGTGCGCTAAGCGTGGCGCCCATGTTAACAATGGGGCCGTATTGGCCCAACGATGCACCACTGACCAGGCTGATGATGCTGGCGATGAAATTCAGTGCGCCGTCTTTGAGTTTCAGATGGGCCAGTTTGAGGTTTGACTGGGCAGCGAGAATGACATCCGCGGGGTTGTGTGGCCTTTGTGAGCTCATAAATTGCACTATATGGCCCACAATCAGCCCGCCGACGGCAGGAATGCCCACGATCATCAATACGGCAATGGCGCCCGGGTGGGTGTTTTCAAATTCGATGATTCGATGCCCGCCGAATGAAATGAATTTGATCATTGCCAGCGCGACTAGCGATGAAGAACTGCCGACCAGCAGGCCGACCAGCAGTACACGCAGTACGCGCGAAATCAGGTCGACGCTGGTCTGGATGAGGAGGGTATCGCGCATGGATGCAGTTTACACGGCACCGGAGTGCGGCTTTAGGGCGCCTATATTAATTCTGGATGCGCCAGCTTAAGATTAGAAAAGTTCAAGGTCAAGGCGCAATCCGTACATAATAGCCTGGCTATTGCGAAGGATTGGAACGCAGAGATTGAGTTTTTCTGGCTTAAAATGGTCATTCATGAATTATTAGAGGTGCCCTTTATGCCTTTAGAATTCAATCCTTGCGGGATCTGATCCAGCCCAAAACCACCGATAAGCCGCTCGCGATATAGAGCAGGGTGCTAAACAATGTGGCGTTTGATGTCTCACTGTGCCCGGTGATTAAACCTGCGGCGAGCAATAAGCCTGCGAGCAACAAACTGTTCTGGCGCCTTGCGTTGCGCGCCAGTTGATCCTGTAATTGGCCCATTTGCTCAGATTGAGTGTTGAGCGTTAACTGTTCATCTCGCACCCTGCGCATCAGCTCATGTGTCATGCCGGGTAGTTCCGGCATCATGGTAAACAACTTGGGTAGTTCGTTCTTAATGGTTCGAATCGCTGCTTTGGGGCCGACCTGGTCACGCATCCAGCGTTCCAGAAATGGTTTGGCAGTTTCCCATAAATCGAGTTCAGGGTATAAGGTTCGCCCGAGGCCTTCAATATTCAGCAGGGTCTTTTGCAACAGCACGAGCTGGGGCTGCACCGGCATGTCAAAACGTTGTGCGGTGCGAAACAATGACATCAGGAATTTGCCGAAAGAAATCTCCTTGATCGGGCGCGCGAATATGGGTTCGCATACGGTGCGAATCGCAGATTCAAAGTCGGTTGCCCGCGTGCCGGGCGGCACCCATCCTGCACGAATATGGGAATCAGCGACCATTTTGTAATCACGGTTAAAAAAGGCCAGCAGGTTTTCGGCCAGGTAGCGTTTATCCATATCGGATAAGCTGCCCATAATGCCAAAATCGACCGCGCGGTACTGTCCGTCCAGCCCGACAAAAATATTGCCCGGGTGCATGTCAGCGTGGAAAAAACCATCGCGGAACGCCTGGGTAAAGAAAATCTCCACACCCGCATGGCCGAGTTTTTTCATGTCGATGCCGGCGGCTTTGATCGCGTCTACATCACGAATCGGAATACCATCGATACGCTCCATGCACATCACGTTGGTCTGGCAATGATCCCAATAGACCTCAGGAACGTAAATTAAGTCGGAGTTCAGGAAATTGATGCGTAGCTGGCTGGCATTCGCCGCTTCGCGCATCAGGTCCAGTTCATCGTGAATGGTGGCATCATAGTCCTGAACGATTTCATCCAGGCGCAGGCGCCCGGCATCCGGCCAGAATTTAATGGCCAGGTCAGCCAGTTTGTAGAGCAGCGCGATATCCCTATCAATAAGAGGCAGGATATCCGGGCGCAGTACTTTAATGACAACTTCTTCACCGGTCTTCAGGCTGGCATAGTGAACCTGAGCCACTGAAGCAGACGCGACCGGTTCGGCATCAAAACTGGCAAACCGCTGTTCAACCGATTCACCGTAGGCCGCCTCGATTAGTTTGAGTGCTTCTTTACCGCAAAAGGGCGGCACACGATCCTGTAGCTTAGCCAGTTCTTCGGCAACATCAGGGGGTAGCATGTCCGGGCGCGTAGACAGCGCCTGGCCGAACTTTATGAATACGGGGCCCAGTGCTTCAAGCGCCAGGCGAAAGCGCTCTCCCCGAGGAAGATCGATGACGTCTTTCCGGCGAACGGGTAATAATTTGAATACCCATGTATAACGTTTGAGCGAATCAGAATGCGATAAAACCTCATCCAGCCCGTAGCGGCGCATGGTGCGGGCAATTCGTATAAGGTGTTTAAGGTTACGCATCTGTCGGATTTGTGTCGGTTTGTGTTGTTGAAGCGTCGAATGCTCTACGCAATTTAGCGATACGCGCTTCGAGTCTCGCGGTATCCGAGCGCAAACCTTCAACCTTGCCGGTCAGGTCGTCCACTTCGACCTTTGAAGGAGCGACCTTGATTTCCTCCTGAACGTACTCACCCGCATTTTCCTTGAATTGCCGGCTTGACTGACCAAACCATTGACCAATTTCGTCCAGAGCGCGATGTAACTTACGCGCAGCCATGTCACCCACTAAACTTGCGCTGAGTTCCTCCCAGTCAATTTGAACATTAGCGAGTAGATGTTGAAAAGCCTGGCCCAGTTCCGCATCGCCGCTCATGGTGATTTTTCCTTCGGCGAATACCTTGCTGTGCGCACCGTCTTTTGCCAGTTGAGCGAACGCCCACAAGGAACCGCGCAGGCGCACAGCCGGTTCCTCCTCGCCTGCGAGCTCAACGATGAAGCCATCCGGGCAGGGGCGCAAATCGATCTCAAGCGCTGGCTCGGTCAGTTCGATGCGAAAGGTCTTTTTAAAGAATGGCTTAAGCTGTTCAAGAAAATACGGATCCAGCGCCAATAAGTGATTGCCCGCAGACTCGATTAGTTTTAGCCACGTCATGCCAGGGGGACTCTCTTAATACTTGTAGGCAATATGCAGCGCGACGATGCCGCCGTGCATATTGTGTACGCGCACCTCATCAAAACCGGCATCCAGCATCATATTTTTTAAGGTTTCCTGATCCGGGTGTTTACGGATTGATTCCACCAGGTACTGATAGCTTTCTCGATCATTAGCAACGATTTCGCCGATTTTGGGAATGACGTTAAACGAATAAGCGTCGTAAAATTTCTTCAGAAACGGGTTCTGCGCGTGTGAAAACTCCAGCACCAGCAGGCGCCCGCCGGGTTTGGTAACGCGAAACATCGATTTAAGCGCTTTAGGGATGCGTGTCACATTACGCAGGCCAAATGATATTGAAACGCAGTTGAAGCGGTTGTCTTCAAAGCTCAGTTCTTCTGCGTCTTCAATACCAAATTCGATGTTGCCCAGATAACCGGCATCGATCATGCGAATTTTTCCCTGTTCCAGCATCGAGGGGTTGATGTCAGTCATTACCACGGTGCCGTTCGGGCCCACCTGATCGGCAAATTTTCGGGATAGATCTCCCGTGCCCGCAGCGATGTCCAGGGCTTGATCCCCTTTTTTCAGCCCACTTTGGCGGACAGTAAACGCTTTCCAGAGCCGGTGATTGCCCAGCGACATCAGGTCGTTCATGATGTCGTATTTACTGGCAACAGAATGAAATACCTCACCCACGAGGCCGGCTTTGTCGTTTTCATCGACATCGCGGTAACCAAAATGGGTCTGCTTGTTGGTGCTCATAGTGGTAGGGTGTCGGATTTAGGCATCAGGCATCCAGTTTGCGTTCATGGCCGGCATCGCGCAAGCGGGTAATATAGTCCTTCCAGTATTTTTGCTGGTTTTTGCCCAGGTCATACAGGGTGTCCCACGCGTAGATCCCCGTGTCGTGATCATCGCTAAAGCGCAGCAGAATGGCGTAATGGCCGACGGGTTCGATTTTTTCAATTTTAACGTTTTCTTTGCCGGTTTGCAGTACCGCCTGATCCGGGCTGTGGCCCTGTACTTCCGCTGAGGGGGAATGCACACGCAGGTATTCTGCATTCATTTCAAACGTGGAGCCTTCATCGAAGCCAACCTCAAGAATGCGTGATTTCTGGTGGTAGGTGATATTGGTTGGTTTAGGTGCTGCCATGATTTGTAGTCCGGAATTCGGGTGTGATTATACCTTAGACAGATCGCTCGTCTAAGGTTTGTGGGGCTGAAGTGGGAGTGAAATCACAAAATTCCAGTTCAGGGCTATGATAAACTGAAAGTTTGTAGCTCCTTAATATACGCACCGTCATGGCCGAAAAACGATCTGTTCCTGCTGCGCTTGGTATTTTTATTGGCCCGGCGATCGCCTATCTAAGCTACCTGATATTTACATCGGGGTTCAATGAGTTTGCACAAATCGCCTGTTTTGCTTTGTTTCTGATGGCTGGTCATGACCTGGCCAAAAGCAGAATTTCACTCAGTGGTATCCTGACCCTGTTACTGCTGCCGGCCATTCCGATTGCCATGTATCTCAATCAGGCGAAGGTGCTGGCGGGTCATCAACTTAGCCCGATGGTTATTATTGGCCTTTGGGTGGCGAGTGTTTTGCTGGGCGCGCTTATCGCGGGTCGCGCACCGCAAATGGAAGGTGATTCCGCTCATGTGACGCGCCTGGTGATTAGTGGAAGCGGCCTGTTCGTATTAATTGTCGCAATGTTTATATTTTAGCCCGTGACAAACAAACTACCTAAAGCACGAAGTTCGAGCCAGTTCGTTATACATCAGAATAACGAACCTCTATACGAGCGAGCGCCGACGTTGGACGAAAATGGTAAGCCCTATGCTGACTTTATGTTACTGATACCGGGCTTAAATAAAGTATCTGCGCCGGAGCTAAAAGCCAAAATGGCGAGCCTGCAGGCGGTACTGGTAAATTGTTCCGAAGTGGTATTCGCCGATTTGAATATGCGCCTTAATTTACTCTGGGTATCCATTAAACCTAAAGCAGGCTTGATTCAAAGCATTACAGTGGAAATCCAGCAGTACCTGCCAGAGGCGAAACTGGTCAGCGGTGATTTCCGTAAATAGCATCAACCCAATTCCCAACATAGAGATCACGAAAGTAGCACAAGCCCTTGACGCACCTGGCAAACGAGCCAACCTGCTCATCGCCAACAAGGTGACTACGCATTTCGTTCGTTCACCATGCACGCCAACGCCTCGCGCTCTTTTCCGCGATTCTATATTGGGAATTGGGTTTAATAAATAAACCCTGTTCCTGCCCAAGCGCCTTGGCATAGCATCCGCCACTCATCCTGAGGTAGAATACGGCGCGTTTTAATGAAGCCTTCCAGATGCACAAATGACACAGCCAATCGTAGATTATACCGACGAGCAGGTCAGCGCAGTTCGAACATTGATTAATAATCACTATGGCGAGGAAACAGAGTTGCACCTGGGCGATAGCGAAGTACAAATTGATCCCAAAATAGAAGAAGTTACCCGGTGTCCTGTTATTTTCTGGAATGCGAGTGAGTGTAATTTCGTCATTATTAAAACGGGAGAAGATCAGTACCGCGCCCAGTATTTTCATACGCCGCATGAGCAGGTGAGCACGCAGCAGGTATTCTTCACGGTGGTAGAAGATTGCGTTAACGCCATTTTGCGTGAGCAATCGAACGATGAACGCAAATCCGGGGGCGTCACCAGCGGCACATCGAGTGCCGGCATACATTAACAGGCTGTCTACGGCGCATTTGGTTTTCTGCCGGCGCTGTGGTCACCGCAAACAAACACAATACATTAGGAATTTAAGATGAGTGATAAACAGAATGCGTTTTACGCACAATCAGGTGGAGTAACCGCCGTTATTAATGCTTCGGCAGCGGGTGTGATCGAAACTGCGCGCGCCAATGGCGATAAAATCGGTACGGTATACGCAGGTCGAAACGGAATTATTGGTGCTTTAACCGAGGATCTGGTTGATACCTCGGCCATTTCAGATGCCGATGTGTCTGCATTGCGCCATACCCCTTCAGGCGCATTCGGTTCCTGCCGTTTTAAGCTCAAAAGCCTGGAAGACAATAAACGCGAATATGATCGTTTGATCGAAGTGTTCAAGGCGCACAATATTGGCTATTTTTTCTACAACGGCGGCGGAGATTCGGCGGATACCTGTCTTAAAGTGTCTCAATTATCCGAGACTATGGGGTATCCGATCAAGGCAATTCATGTGCCTAAAACCGTAGACAATGACCTGCCGATCACCGATAACTGCCCGGGTTTTGGTTCCGTGGCCAAATATATTGCGGTATCTACGCTGGAGGCGAGTTTTGATGTAGCCTCGATGGCCAAGACCTCGACCAAGGTGTTTGTGCTGGAAGTGATGGGGCGTCATGCGGGTTGGATCGCAGCAGCCGGTGGGATGGCATCGACGGATCTTGATTTGCCGATACTGATTTTATTTCCTGAGATTACGTTTGACCGTAAGGTGTTCATGGGAAAAGTAGCCGAAAAAGTCGAAAAGTATGGTTATGTATCGGTAGTGGTTTCAGAAGGCGTACAGGGTGATGATGGGAAGTTCCTTGCTGACCAGGGCCTGAAAGACGCATTTGGTCATGCGCAGCTGGGTGGTGTAGCACCGGTCGTGGCGAACATGATTCGCGAAGATTTAGGGCTGAAATATCACTGGGGTGTCGCTGATTATCTGCAACGCGCCGCGCGCCACATTGCTTCAAAATCCGATGTCGAGCAGGCGTACGCACTGGGCGAGGCCGCGGTTAATTACGCGCTGGCGGGTGATAACTCTGTGATGCCTACGGTAGACCGGGTTTCAGATAACCCTTATAAATGGGAGATAGGCAAGGCGTCACTCGATCAGGTGGCGAATGTCGAGAAAATGATGCCGCGTGATTACATCACGGAAGACGGTTTTGGTATTACCGATGCATGCCGCACATATCTTGGCCCGTTGATGGAAGGCGAAGATTACCCTCCGTACAAAAATGGCTTGCCGCAATACGTGATGCTGGATCATAAAATGGTAGATAAAAAGCTTGAGCCATTTGAGATTTAAGCGCAGTATGTAGCCAGTTTCTTCCATAACTCCCGGCAAAGTGCGCCAGGTTTGCCTGGCGTAATTAAATGCTAAGGCAGGGTATGCAAAAATTCATCATCAAGCCAAACAATTCGCTGCCAAAACGTGAATTGATATTGCTCGGTGGTGGTTTTGCCTTACTGATGAGCTTGATGGCGGTGCGATTGCTGCTTCTGGGTATGTGGCTGGTTGTGCCGTTTTTACTGCTGGATGTCCTGGTGGTGGCTGCAGCGTTTTATCTTATTCGTAAAGAAAGCCGGGTACATGAATCAATTTTTATCGATGGCGTTGCGCTCGAGATCCGTCATCATGAGGCGCGGCGTTCTAAATCCTGGTCTTTTGATATACACTGGGTCAAAATACTCCTGCAGAAGCACCAACATCCCTGGCAAGCGAGCCGCCTGCTGGTAGGCTCGCACGGCAAATGGATAGAGTTTGCCAACTTTTTAACCGATGAAGAACGTGCCAGTCTTTCGCGCGCACTCAAACAATCCATCCAAACGCATATTCACCATGTCTAAAGCACAAACTATGGGTTCACAGTCGTTTATCAATAACTGGTCGACGTATCTTGCATGCTGCAAGCTTAAGGTTGTATATCTGATCATGTTTACTGCGCTGGTCGGCATGTTGCTGTCAGTTGATGGTTTGCCGCCTTTATCCAATATGTTCTGGGGTTTGATCGGCATTGGTATGGCCGCGGCCGCGGGTGCGGCGCTGAACCATGTGATCGACGAGGAAATAGATCAGCGTATGGAGCGTACTAAGGGTCGCCCGGTTGCTACCGGGGAGCTGGAACCGCGTAACGTGGTTATTTTTGCAGTATCGCTGGCGGTGTTGTCATCGCTGATACTCTACGTGTTCGTCAATACGCTGACCATGATGCTGACCATGGCTTCCATGATCGGTTACGCGGTGATATACACCATGTTTTTAAAGCGTTCAACGCCGCAAAACATTGTGATCGGTGGCGCAGCCGGCGCAGCGCCCCCGGTGTTAGGCTGGACTTCGATCACCGGTGAGTTACACAGCGAAGCATTACTGCTGTTTTTGATTATTTTTGTATGGACGCCACCGCATTTCTGGGCCCTGGCGATTAAGCGTGAAAAGGAGTATGCCAAAGCAAAAGTACCGATGCTGCCGGTCACGCATGGTATTGCTCTGACCAAATTGCATATAGTGCTGTATACCATCTTATTGCTGGTGGTTACCCTGATGCCATTCGTGGTATTCATGAGTGGCACTGTTTATCTGGCCGGCGCGATCGTCCTGGGCGCGGGTTTTGCGTACTATGCCTGGAAATTATATTCAACGGAAGGCGATGAATTTGCGATGAAAACCTTCGGCTACTCGATATTTTACCTGACGGCTTTATTCGGGTTTTTATTGCTGGATCATTACGTCAGGATCATTATTCGCACCTATTTTATGAGCTAACAGGATAAACCCGGTATGTCAGATAATAATCCAGGAGTCACCCCGTTCAGCATTTTAAAAAGTGCCTTGTCGGCCATGATCGGCGTGCAGAGCAATGAAAACCGCGAAAGAGATTTTAAAAGTGGTAAGTTCTGGCACTTTTTTTTCGCCGGCTTTATTGTGCTGGTCGGGTTTATGCTGGTCGTGTGGCTGGCGGTTAAGTTGTTAATGGCCAGCGTATAAGGCTGGTGAATCACAATGGTTAATCAGGACGCTTCCATTGGGGCCGACAAAACTCTTGAAAGCATTATCGAAAAAATGCAAACGATCCAGAAGAGAATAAGTGGTGGGTCGCAGCCCGCTTCGATGCATGAACTGGACGAGTTGAAAAAACTCGGTCAACAGTATGCAAAGGTAGTCGAGGTGCTGCGGCGGGAGTGATAAATCAAACAAAATGGCGCTTTTTTATGGCTGTTAAAGGTAAAAGTAGTAGTATTTACGCCTCGCAAGCCGGATAACCATATATTTAACAAGGATTTATCTCTGATAAGCCTCACTAAAGTTGAATTAATATCTTTTTCTCTAAAAGACGAATCATGGATTGCGGCATTATGCCGCATTAGATATCATTGACAGGATCACATAAGTATAAAAAACCTCTTTCTTGATTAGAGCTCACCAGTGCGCGAAGGCGCATTTTTCGTGTAGGGCGCATTGGGGTTTGAACTAAATTAGAATTTTATAAGTCTCGAGGAAAACACTGTATGAACAAGCTAATTCAGATTGCTGTCGGCATGATGGGCGCGGCATTTACGTCAGGCGCATACGCAGCATGGGAAACCAACCTGACTAAAGGTGTGACAGATATAAGTCACGAAGTTTATGATCTGCACATGCTGGTTTTGTACGTCTGCATCGCAATCGGTGTCCTGGTTTTTGGTGCGATGATCTATTCCATGATCTACCATCGTAAATCTAAAGGCCACAAGGCGGCTACGTTTCACGAAAGCACCAAAGCAGAAATTGCCTGGACGATCGTTCCCGTTTTCATTCTTGTCGCG
Source organism: Gammaproteobacteria bacterium (assembly GCA_030590945.1). Lineage (GTDB taxonomy): Bacteria > Pseudomonadota > Gammaproteobacteria > Arenicellales > Poriferihabitantaceae > JAAELZ01. Next base: position 25,058 of record JAUVBY010000004.1, read on the forward strand.
CTGGCGATACCGGCGGCCAAGGCCCTGATCAAAATGGAGGATTCCTCCAATGCGGACCTGACCATATTAGTCACCGGTTATCAGTGGAAATGGCAGTACGAATACCCGGAAGAAGGCATCAGTTTTTTCAGTAATCTCGCCAGTGATAGTCGTGAAGCCAGTGCGCGTGATTCAGGCATTGATCCGGCAACCGTCGATAACTATTTGCTGGAAGTAGATAACCCTCTGGTCATCCCGGTGGGCAAGAAAGTACGCTTCCTGTTTACTTCAAACGATGTTAATCATGGCTGGTGGGTGCCTGATTTCGCGGTCAAGAAAGATGCGATTCCCGGTTTTATCAATGATATGTGGGCGAACGTAAACGAGCCGGGTATCTATCGCGGACAGTGTGCGGAGTTGTGTGGCAAGGATCACGGTTTCATGCCGATCGTTGTCATCGCCAAGGAAGAGTCTGAATATAACGAATGGGTTGAGCAGCAACTGGCATCCGCAAAGGAAACCGAAGCCGCGGCTAATAAAACCTGGGATATGGCCTCACTCATGGAGCAAGGCGAAAAAGTGTACACCACTTCATGTGTAGCCTGTCACCAGGCTGGCGGCCAGGGTATCCCGGGTGTCTTTCCAGCCATTACCGGTAGCGCCATCGCAACGGGTGATGTGGCCGGACATTTAGATACCATTATGAATGGTCGACCCGGCACTGCAATGCAGGCATTTGCCGGGCAGTTGAATGACGCGGATGTCGCGGCGGTTACCACCTATCAACGCAACGGTCTGGGTAATTCAGTCGGCGATATGGTTCAACCTTCGGACGTCAAAGCGTTACGATAAATCGAAGCCACACGAATAAATAGCTAAAAGTTTAGAGGAAATTTCATGAACGCACACGTAGCAGATACACACGAACATCACGGCCCGGAAAAGGGCTTGATGCGCTGGATTACCACCACTAACCATAAAGATATCGGTAGTTTATATTTATGGTTTTCACTGATCATGTTTTTGATCGGTGGCGTGATGGCACTGATTATTCGCGCCGAATTATTTCAGCCCGGGTTGCAGTTTGTTGATCCACAGTTTTTTAATTCAATGACCACCATGCATGCGTTAATCATGATTTTTGGTGCCTTGATGCCTGCCTTTGTCGGGCTGGCGAACTGGATGATTCCGATGATGATTGGCGCGCCGGATATGGCTCTGCCGCGCATGAATAACTGGAGTTTCTGGATTTTACCTTTCGCAGGAACATTACTGGTTGCAACGCTATTTGTGGAAGGCGGTGCACCCGCATCCGGCTGGACCATGTATCCGCCGTTAGTCCTGCAAACGGGTGCAGCATTTCCAATGTTGATTTTTTCGGTTCACCTGCTGGGTTTTTCATCCATTATGGGCTCGATCAATATCATTGCGACGATCATGAACCTGCGTGCGCCGGGCATGACTTACATGAAAATGCCTTTGTTCGTCTGGACCTGGTTCATTACCGCCTATTTGCTCATCGCAACCATGCCGGTTTTGGCGGGCGCGGTAACCATGTTGTTAACCGATAAATATTTCGCCACCAGTTTCTTCGACGCTGCAGGCGGTGGTGATCCGGTTATGTTCCAGCATATTTTCTGGTTCTTCGGGCATCCTGAAGTGTATATCCTGATTCTGCCTGCTTTTGGTATTGTCTCGCAGATCATTCCGACTTTTGCGCGTAAGCCGCTATTTGGTTATAGCTCAATGGTTTATGCTACGGCGTCGATCGCTTTTTTATCCTTTATCGTGTGGGCGCACCACATGTTTACTGTGGGCATGCCGGTCGCCGCCGAGTTGTTCTTTATGATGGCCACTATGTTGATCGCGGTTCCGACGGGCGTTAAGGTGTTCAACTGGGTTTCCACTATGTGGCGTGGTTCCATGACCTTTGAAACACCGATGTTGTTCGCTATCGGTTTCGTAATGATGTTTACCATCGGTGGATTTTCTGGTCTGATGATGGCCATGACGCCGATCGACTTCCAGTATCATGACACGTATTTCATCGTAGCACATTTTCACTATGTACTGGTTCCGGGCGCAATCTTCTCCGTGATGGCGGCAGTATACTACTGGCTGCCAAAATGGACGGGCAATATGTATGACGAAAGCCTGGGTAAGTTTCATTTCTGGATATCGACTATATTTGTGAACATCCTGTTCTTCCCGCAGCATTTTGTGGGTCTCGCGGGTATGCCGCGCCGTATTCCGGACTACTCTGTGCAATTTACCGATTTCAACATGATCTCAACTGTCGGCGCGTTCGGTTTTGGCCTGAGCCAGTTATTATTCGTTTATATCATCATCAAAACGGTTCGCGGTGGTGAAAAGGCAACGGATCAGGTATGGGAAGGTGCCGAAGGCCTGGAGTGGACGCTCAGCTCCCCTCCGGAGTACCATACGTTTACGGTTCAGCCCGACGTTAAGTAAGGCTAAATAATCGGGTGCCTGGAAGAAAAGTACCCGATAATTAGATCAGCATGAATACACAACAGAAAATTAAACTTACTGCCATTGCCCTGGCGATTTTAGTCGCGGGTATTCTGGCGACATTTTTCTACCTGGTTACGACCAACATTCAGTAAATATGAAAACGCAGCGCAATCTACTTAAGTTGTTTATGATTCCCGTGCTGATGTTTGGTTTTGGTTACCTTATGGTGCCCATATACGATGTGTTCTGCGATCTTACCGGTATCAATGGCAAAACAGGCTCGATCACAGTCGCCGAAGCGTCGCAACAGAAAAAGGTAGAGGAGCGCCTGATCAAGGTCGAATTTGTATCCAGCGTGAATGAGCTGGGCCCCTGGGAATTTAAACCGGATCAGTTCAGTATGATGGTCCATCCCGGTCAGGCTTATCACGCGACGTACACAGCTAAAAATCTGCTTGATAAAGACGCGATCAGTCAATCGGTACCGAGTGTCGCGCCGTCCAAGGCAGCCGAGCATTTTAATAAAACTGAATGTTTTTGTTTTACCGAGCAGGCATTCAAAGCAAACGAAGAACGAACCATGCCCCTGACATTCATCATTGATCCGGACGTGCCGGACGATGTGGATACGGTCACGTTGTCGTATACCCTATTTACAAAATCTATTAAAAGTTAATTTTACAGCGAGGAAATCATGTCCAATACAGCAGGCAATCATTATTACGTTCCTAACGGCACCAAGTGGCCGTTTATCGGGTCTGTCGGCCTGACCACGCTTATAGTGGGTTTCATAAATCTACTTAACGGCAGCGAAAATGGTAAATATGTCATGATCGTGGGCGCGTTGATCCTGACCTATATGCTGTTTGGCTGGTTTGGCCAGGTGATTGAGGAGAGCGAGAATAGTACCTATGGTGCGTGGGAAGATAAATCGTTTCGTCTGGGCATGAGCTGGTTTATATTCTCGGAAGTCATGTTCTTTGCAGCCTTTTTTGGCGCTTTGTTTTATGCGCGTGTCCTGTCTGTGCCATGGCTGGGCGGCGCGGGCGATGATGCCGATACCAACCGGATGTTATGGGAAGGTTTTCAGGCAGTCTGGCCCACCAATGGCCCGGGTGAACTAGGTGGTGAATATGAGGTTATGGCTGCGTGGGGTTTGCCCGCCTTGAATACGCTAATTCTGTTAACCTCAGGTGTGACGGTTACCTGGGCACATCACGCGCTCAAAAAAGATAACCGCAAGCATCTGATCATAGGTTTGGCGTTGACCGTCGCCCTCGGTTTCCTGTTCGTTTTCCTGCAGGCCATTGAATATAAAGAAGCTTACCATACCGGTTTAACGCTGGGCTCGGGTATCTATGGTTCGACCTTTTTCATGCTCACTGGTTTTCACGGTTTACACGTGACGCTGGGTGCGATTATGTTAACCGTAATGCTGGTTCGTTCAATGCGTGGACACTTCACATCAAAAAATCATTTTGCATTTGAAGCGGCTGCCTGGTACTGGCACTTTGTTGACGTGGTCTGGCTGGGGCTGTTTATTTTCGTTTACTGGTTGTAAGCGCACATAGCCAGGATGAAAAAGCGCTACTGTCATGGTAGCGTTTTTTTTGAGCTTTTAAAGATAGAGTATTTATGTGTACGACTGTTCGGAATAAACGTCATTCCCGTGTAGACGGGAATCTATAACCCTGTCACTAATGGCGTTATGGATACCCGCCTTCGCGGGTAAGACGGACAGTCGTCGTTTGCAGGTCTTGTTGTACAGCCGAAGATTAATAAGGTAAATTGGCGTTTGGTTCAATAATCCCGAGTTTGGCGCTAATCATTATAAGTACAAAGATGAGTATAGATAGACCCACGCGTACTGCAAGCGCTTTTACCACGCGGGTAGAGTCGGCATCATCCTTGTTAAGTCGGTATAGTGCAGTAAACAGGCTGACGACGACAAAAATTAACAACAGTACAATAATTAGTTTAAACAATAGCATTCGAAATATCAGTGAGCTCAGTAAGAAAAAATACAGCCTTGATTATACTTTATGTGCTGGGCCTAAGTTTGTTGTCTGGCCTGTCACTTTGGCAATATCAACGAGGTATTGAAAAACAGGAAATTGCAGCAATCGCCGCAAACACGAACGAGCTCATTGTGTCTGAGACTCCGCTTGACTGGGGAGATTATGTATATCGCCAGAGTTTGATTAAAGGGCAGTGGTCAGGCTCGAGGTCATTTATTCTGGAAAATAGAATCTACAGGCAGCGCGTTGGTTTTGAAGTACTGACGCCTTTTAAATTGTCCGGCGATAATGCCTGGGTGCTGGTCAATCGAGGTTGGGTCGCTACAGCAGAAGAGGCGAGCTCACCGCTTATTCCCGGGCCGACCCGGCTGGCCGGTGTGTTATATCTTCCTGAAAAGGGCGTGGCGCTTGGCGATTCGATCCTGCCGGACGCGCTAAAATCAGAGCAATGGCCAAAGAAAAGTCTGTATATTGATCTGCCGGTTTTTTCTAAAGTTTTGGGTAAAGAACTGGTGCCTGCTATGCTGGTACTAAAAGAAGCTGATCCAGCTTCTTTTGTACATATCTGGAAAGCGGCGGTAATGCCCGCAGCGAAACACTTTGGCTATGCGGTCCAATGGTTGGGCCTGGCCATTACTTTTTTAATCTACGGCGTGATCTGGTACAGACGGCGCGCAAAATAACATTTTTAAAATTCTATGTCAGACGCAAAAAACAAACGAAAACTTCTTACCATTATTGCCTGGTTTTTTATCCCGTTGGCGATCGCTTTTACCTGGTACAAGCTATTGCCCGAGGATTATCGCCCGGCAAGCATGACCAACAGCGGGCAGTTGCTCGACCCGGTATTTACCCTGACGGAGTTTAATTATCAGACGATCAACGATGAGGCCTTCGTCAATAAGGACGTAGAGAAAGTATGGACCCTGTTACATTTCATCGAAGGCAAATGTGATGCAGCCTGCAGCGAATCGCTGTATAACACGCGACAGATGCGCGTTTCCTTTGGCAAGGATATTGATCGCATTGATCGTGTGGCGGTAGTCAGTGGCGCTGTAAAGGGAGAGTCCAACCTGAAAATGTGGGCTTCGCACCCGGATCTTTTGGTCTTGCTCGCTACGAATAAAGGAATAGGCGAGCAAATAGAGCGCCAGGTTGAGGGATTTGGCCGTTCGAGTAATGCCGTCTACCTGCTTGACCCGCTGGGCAATGTGGTGATGCGTTTCCCGGCGTCGCTGGAGGTAAAGCTAATGAAAAAGGACATTAAAAAACTACTCAAGCTTTCACATATAGGTTGATTCACCTTTTCTCCGTTACCTAAGGCGTAACAGGCAAGGTCTGAATGGTTTTTAGTATCCATTCTTCAGCCAGCTGATTAAGCTCTCTGGCCTTGCGACCTTTACTTTCAATCACCGGGCCAATGACAACTTCAACCATGCCGGGTTTTTTGTTGAACGAATTTCGTTTGCTCCAGAATACACCGGCGTTGTGTGCAACCGGAACGATAGGCGCTGCAGTTTTGCTGGCGATAAACGCACCGCCTGCCTGGAATGTGCCTGGCTGGCCAACCGGTCGTCGTGTACCCTCCGGGAAAATGATAATCCAACGCCCGCTTTTCAGTCGTTCTTTGCCCTGAGAAATAAGTTGCTGCAGCGCCTGAGTTTTTTTAGCGCGGTTTATCGCAATGGGTTCATTGGCCGCCAGGCCCCATCCGAAAAATGGAATCCACAACAATTCCTTTTTGAGCAAATACGATTGTGCGGGGAAAATTTTCTGGAAGATAATGGTCTCCCAGGCCGACTGATGGTTTGAGATAACCACCGCGGGTTTATCCGGCAGGTTTTCCAGGCCGCTAATATGAAAATCAATGCGGCAACAGATTTTAAGCCACCAGCGTATAAAGCCCGCCCAGATGCCGATAAATTGGGCTTTTTGCAGCGAGCTTAGAAACGGGGATAAAACCAGTGCCACGGGTGAGAACAGTATGGTCGAAATCACCTGGCCGATTACGAACGCGATGTTACCGATAAATTGTCTCATAATTATTGGTGTCCGAATACAACGTCATTCCCGCGAAGGCGGGAATCTATAAGCCTGTCTTTAACTGTATTATGAATCCCCGCCTTCGCGGGGAAGACGTCATTCGCATGCGCGGGTACGATGAACGAAGCTTGTTAGGGCTCATGGTAGAAGTTGATCCACAAATGACGCGAGGTCATTATATATCGGGACGTGATGTAATGGGTCGTCCTCAGGCAGCGCGATCAGGCTCTTCTCACTTTGTTCCCCTTTTCCGGTTCTGACCAGTACGCTACGTGCGCCCGAATCGCGTGTCGCTTCGAGATCACGTACTGAATCTCCTACCGAGTAGATCTCGTCGAGATTGACATTAAATTCTTCGGCAAACTGATTGAACAGTCCCGGCAGCGGCTTTCGACAGGCACAGTGATCATCGGGCCCATGGGGGCAAAAATAAATGCGTTCTATCCGGCCACCTTTTTGTTTAAGCAAGGTTTTAAACTTGTGGTGAATGGCGTTTAGGGTATTGAGGTCAAACAATCCACGCGCGAGCCCGGACTGATTGCTTATGACGACGATACGATAAGCTTGTGCATTGAGCGCAGCGATGGCTTCCAGACTGCCCGGGAGCGGGCGCCATTCCTCAGGAGATTTTATAAATTCGTCAGAATCATAATTGATGACGCCGTCGCGGTCGAGAATAAGCCACTTATCCATCAGTGGTGTTTTCAGGGTCGCTAAAGGCCCCTGATACGCGAATACGCCCGTCCACCATGCGGCTCGGACGTTGCAGGATCTTGTCCATTTTCAGCCAGAAGGCGTCATTAAGATCAAAATCCGCGGCAATAGCATTGCCCAGTAGCAGGATTAACAGGTCGGCACATTCTTCGGCCAGTTCCTCCTTGCTTCTACCCTTGGTCACCGCTTCGGAGATTTCACCAAGCTCTTCGGTCATCAGTGCGACGCGGTACACCATGTCCTCACCGCCGTTTTCATTAAAGCGATGTTTATCGTGAAAAGACTGCACGATATCCATCATCGCCTGCCAATCGTATTTTTCCGGATCAGGCATCTTTATCTACGTTCAGATGAGAGATGTCTGCGACCTGCAGGAATAAATCACGTAGCGCGCCGAGCAGGCCAAGGCGATTATCGCGAATCGTTTCATCGTCGTCCATTACACGAACACTATCAAAGAATGTATCTACCGGTGATTGCAGTCTGGCCAGTTCAGCCAGTCCTTCCGCGTATTGCTGGTTCTCAAACGCTACGCGCGTGCTGTTTTGTAGTGATTCCAGGACGCAGGCTAATTGCTGTTCAGCGCTTTCGGTCAGCAGGCTGGAATCGTACTGGCGGGTTTCAGTGCCCTGTTTTTTCAGGATATTGGCAATACGTTTATTGGCGGCCGCCAATGCGGACGCGGCCGATTTTTCGGATTCAAAAAACGCGCTGACGGCGCGAATTCGGCGATCAAAATCATACACGCGCGCGGGTTCGACCGCGGCCACAGCGTTGAAGGTATTCGCATCGAAATCCTGAGCATAATAGGCACGCAGTCGGTCCAGGATGAACTTTTTAACCTCAGCTTGCTTATTCTGTGTGCTTAAAAGGTCGTTCGATCCAGCATCTTTGTATGCGTCAGCGGTAATATCGAGCAGATTTTGCAGCGGTATATCCAGTTGCTTTTCGATCAGTATTCGCAATACACCCAGCGCTGCACGACGCAGGGCATAGGGGTCTTTTACACCGCTGGGTTTTTCACCGGTAGCGAAAATCCCCACCAGGGCATCCAGTCTGTCCGCCAGCGCCAGCGCGATGGCTTCTTTGGATTCGGGCAGTTTATCGCCGGCAAATTTGGGCCAGTAATGCTGTTCTATCGCATCTGCTACGACGCTGTCTTCGCCATCATGCAAGGCGTAATATCGGCCCATGCTGCCTTGCAGGCTGGCAAATTCACCCACCATGTGGCTGACCAGATCAAGCTTACACAGGTGGGCAGCGCGTTGCGTAGCCGTGGTATCGGCGCCGATCAATTCAGCCAGCTGGCCGCTGATATATTGCAGGCGCCGGGTTTTATCCGCCATTGAGCCCAGTTTGACGTGAAACAACAGGTCTTCAAGGCGTTCAGCGTTATCTTCAAGCGGGTGCGATCTATCCTGCTCCCAGAAGAACTGGCCATCTGACAAGCGTGCGTTTAATACGCGCTCGTTACCCGTGAGTACTTTCTCCGGGGCCGTACTTTCAATATTACTGACGGTGATAAATGCCGGGAGCAGTTCGCCCCCGGTACCCGTCAGATGAAAGTATTTCTGGTGATCTTTCATCGACGCAATCAGGGCTTCTCGAGGTACTTCAAGAAAGGCCGGGTCAAATTTCCCCAGCAATGATACCGGCCATTCTACCAGGCCGGTGACTTCATCGAGTAGCGCCGGGTCAAGTACAGCGGTTCCGCCGGCATCACTGGCAAGCGACTCGCATTGCTGTTTGATTCGCGCCTGGCGGGTGGAAAAATCGGCCAGCACATAACAGCGTCGCAGTTCATCGCTATAGTCATCTGCGTGGTTAATTACGATAATGTCGCGGTGGTGAAATCGATGGCCTCGAGAGGTGTTGCTTGCGTCAAGACCCAGTGCAGTCAGTTCAAGAACGGTTTCCCCGTGCAGCGCAATCAGCCAGTGAACGGGGCGCACAAACTCAACACTTTTATCTCCCCAGCGCATGCGTTTGGGAATGGGCAATTGTTTGATGGCGGCGTCCAGGGCTTCCTGCGCGCATTCGCTGATCGATTTTCCGGCGATGGTTTGCTCGAACACCAGCCACTCACCCTGGTCGGTCTTGTCTCTGCCCAGGTCAGCCACGTCCACACCACAGGATTTCGCGAAGCCCTGAGCTGCGCGGGTGGGCTCTCCGTTGTTATCAAAGGCGGCCGCCACGGCGGGGCCTTTTCGCATTTGTGAAAAATCTTTCTGGGTGTCCGCGACTTCGCTCATCAAGACCGCTAAACGCCGGGGGCTTGCGTACGCCTTGATTTGTGTTTCCCCGGAGAATAAACCAGCGGTACGAAGTGATTCGCTAAGTGTGCTGCTAAACGCATCGGATAGTTTTTTCAGCGCTTTGGGCGGCAATTCTTCGGTGCCCAGTTCAATGAGTAGCGACTGGTTCATGCTGAAATCTCCCGGCCACGCGGGAAGCCCAGGGCTTCGCGACTCTCGTAGTAGGTTTTCGCCACCTGGCGTGATAAATTTCGTACGCGTCCGATAAAGCGCGCACGTTCGGTTACGCTGATCGCCTGGCGCGCGTCGAGTAAATTAAACAGGTGCGACGCTTTTAATATCTGTTCGTAGGCGGGTAGTGATACCTTATTTTCAATCGCCAGCAGGCAGGCTGTTTCAGCGGCATCAAATTGCCGAAATAGCTCGCTTACATTGGCCAGCTCAAAGTTGTATTTCGATTGTTCGACTTCATTCTGGTGGAAAATGTCACCATAGCTATAACCATCCGTCCAGACCAGATCATAAACGCTATCGACGCCCTGAATGTACATCGCAATGCGTTCAAGGCCATAGGTGATCTCACCGGTCACCGGGCGGCATTCGAGCCCGCCAACCTGCTGAAAGTAGGTGAATTGTGTGACTTCCATGCCGTTTAGCCAAACCTCCCAACCCAGACCCCAGGCACCCAGTGTGGGTGAGTCCCAGTTATCTTCAACAAATCGCACGTCATTTTCCTGAAGATCCAGCCCCAACGCGCGCAAGGAATCGAGGTACAAATCCTGAATGTTGTCGGGAGAAGGTTTCAAAACCACCTGAAACTGATAGTAGTGTTGCAAGCGGTTCGGATTTTCACCGTAGCGCCCGTCTGTCGGGCGCCTGGAAGGCTGTACATAAGCCGCCTGCATTGGCTCGGGTCCGATGGAGTCCAGAAACGTCGCTCGATGAAACGTTCCCGCGCCAACTTCCATATCATAAGGCTGTAGCAGGATGCACCCCCGGTCAGCCCAGTATTGCTGCAGGGTCAGGATTATTTGCTGAAAAGTCACAACACAATCTGTTTGAAATAAAGGGGTGGATTATAATGCCCTGCCTGTGATGCTGCAAAAATCATTGTAGGGATTGGTTGCGGTATTTATTCGTTTTTGCGGGTCATTCAAAATTGAGAGAAAAGTTGCTTATGAGGAAATTTCCATCGGTAGTGCTGCTGCTATTGAGCCTGTCGCTGATTGCTTGTGGCGGTGGCGGTTCATCCAGTTCAGGTGGCAGTAGTTCAGGTGCTGCAAGTGCTGAAGTTACTAAAATAGTCGCGCTCGGAGATTCCATTGGTGCGCGGGGTTTAAACTGGCCGACGGTGGTCGGACAAATGTCCGGAGTCAGTGTTTCCAACTACAGTCGTGATAGTTTGAAAACCACCGATTTTGTCGGTCGGGTAGAGGGCATCCTGGCCAGAGAAAAGCCTTCTCATTTGTTGATTCTGTTAGGTACCAATGATGCCAGGAGTGGCTCAGTGAGTGGCGCGATTTCAAATCTTCAGGTGATGGTAAATATCGCTAATTCGGCGGGCGTAGTAGTGATAGTGGGAACGGTTCCTCCCAACTTCAGGAGTGCGGCGGAAGATTCCAGGGCGGCTTCAATCAGTTCGGGTATACGTAATTTGAGTGGCGCCAGGATCGCCAATGTGAGAGAGAATCTGGGTGGCAACAAGGCTTATTTTCCAGATGGTTTGCATCCCAACTCTGCGGGTTCTCGTATTATCGGTGCCGCGTTCAATGATCAGTTGTGATTTTTCAGAGATATGGCAGCAGAGCATATACTTTAAGTTTGTTCAGGTCAGTTGGTCACCCTGCATTTAAATCCGCTCTTATTCACTATCTGTAATGAGCGAATGTAATAAAATACGCCGATGCTTAAATTGATAAAAATGGTCTTGAATGCTATTACCAGCGTGCTGGGTACTTTAATCGGGCGTGTGTTCGGCTTTTTAATGATGGCGGGTCTGTTTGTTGGTGTATTAATAGGCATCTATGTATTCGGTTTGCTCGATGAATTGCCGGATATTGAGCATGCTAATGAGATCGAGTTAAACGTGCCGCTTCGCATTTTTACCAGCGATGGCTTGCTGATCGGGGAATACGGCAACGAACGGCGCATCCCTGTGCTTATCCAGGATACGCCGCCCATCTTGCTGGATGCGATTATCTCCGCTGAGGATGACAGTTTTTACAGCCATTCAGGGGTTGATTACAAAGCGATACTGCGTGCGGTGCTGAGTAATGTTAAATCAGGCGGACGCGGCCAGGGTGCGAGCACCATTACCATGCAGGTGGCACGAAATTTCTTTTTGAGCAACGAAAAAACCTATGAGCGCAAACTCAAGGAAGTGCTGGTGGCGTTTAAGTTGGAGAAAAACCTCAGCAAGGCGCAGATCCTGGAGCTGTACATCAACAAAATATTCCTGGGTAATCGCTCTTATGGTTTTGCAGCGGCAGCGCAGACCTACTATGGCCAGCCATTGAATGAATTAAATCTGCCTCAGCTAACCATGCTCGCGGGTTTGCCTAAGGCGCCTTCAGCCTATAACCCTGTGCGTAATCAGAATCGCGCCCGACAGCGCCGTAATTATGTGTTGGATCGAATGCATACCTTAAAATTGATTGATGATTTAAGCCACAGAGTGGCCAAAGCCGCACCCATCACCGCCAGCCTGCATCTGGCTGAACTGGATATGCAGGCCCCCTACGTTTCGGAGCTCGCGCGGCAGTATATGGTGGATCACTACGGCCGGGATGAAACCTATTCCAAAGGGTATAATGTCACGCTGACGGTCAATTCTGCGTATCAGCGATCGGCACGAAAGGCCATTCGTCAGGGTTTGCTGGATTACGATAGTCGTCACGGCTATCGGGGCGCAGCGGCAAATGTGGCACTTGATGAGATCGAACTTGAGGCGGATGAATTATCTAAAGCCACCCAGGTATTACGTGATTATTCATCAAGCGCTGAACTGAAAGTTGCGCTGGTATCGCAGGTCGATGAGAAATCGGCGCTGGCGACGCTGGGAAACGATGAAAATATTATGCTTGAATGGCAAGGTATATCCTGGGCGCAGCCGTATAAAACACCCGACGCTATGGGGCCAAAACCTGAGAATGCGGCTTCAGTGCTTTCGGTTGGTGATGTAATTTATGTTCTGAAACAGGCCGATGAAAGCGAAGGCGAGCAAAAGAAGGAGGGAGGCTGGCGGTTGAGCCAATTACCCGAGATTTCCGGTGCAATGGTGACCCTGGACAGCAAAACGGGAGCGATTTTGTCAATGGTGGGTGGGTTTGATTACTATCTATCCAAGTTCAATCGCGCCGCCATGGCGCGCAGGCAGCTGGGCTCAAATATCAAGCCATTTATATATTCTGCGGCGTTGGAGCAGGGTTTAACACCAGCCAGCCGAGTGAGCGGAGCGCCAATCGTGGTTGAGAGTGGTGAGGAAGGGGTATGGCGCCCGGAGAACTATTCGAAAAAGTTTTTTGGCCCCACGCGTCTGCGAAAGGCTTTGACGCTGTCCCTGAACCTGGTGTCGGTTCGGCTGCTGCGCGCAATCGGGATCGACTATACCGTTGAATTTCTGCGCGGTTTTGGCTTTGAAGCATCGACGCTGCCCAAAAATTTATCGCTGGCCCTGGGTAGTGCCTCGGTAACGCCTTTGCAGGTGGTGAGTGCCTATGCCACGCTTGCAAACGGTGGGCTCAAAACCCGACCTTTTCTAATTAAGGGGATTACCGATCGCGATGGCAACTATATTTCGAAAATAGAAACCAGCTGTGATCTGTGTTCTGTGCTGGATGAAGATACCCGGCCCTTTTCAAACCTGACGGATCTTGAGCTGGCTACGCCCTCGATTTCTCCTGAGGGTGATTTTCTGATTACGGATATGATGAAAAGTGTGATTACCTCGGGTACGGGGCGCAAGGCACTAGTGTTGGGGCGCAAAGATCTCTCGGGGAAAACCGGTACCACGAATAATTATCGCGATGCCTGGTTCTCCGGGTTTAACCCGGATGTGGCAACCAGCGTATGGGTAGGCTTTGATCAGCCCAGTTATCTGGGGCGCCGTGAGTCAGGTGCGGGTGCTGCATTGCCGATCTGGGTGAATCATATGCGTGAAGTGCTTAAAGATTATCCTGAGGCGCCGGCCGTAGCTCCGCCGGGCATCACCACCGCGTTTATCTCCAAACAGGATGCGGAATTGACTCACGCAGAGGACCCGGATGGTTTCTGGGAGTTTTTTGCGCTGGGCACACAACCGGGCCACTCTGAAAAGTACGTAAGCGGGCAGGACAATTTACCGGTTGCCCCACGCCCCGCTCAAACTGATACAGATACCGAAGTTGAATCTGAAGAGCTTTTTTAAGCTTACCCGGCCTATGTCTGTAAGCAACGTTATTATGATTTTATCTGCCGTTCGAGGTAGGGTCTTGATGCTGCTTTTGTGCGTGTTTCTGAGCGCGTGTGCGAGCATCGACTCAAAACAACAGGCAGCGCCTGAACTCGATGCAGGCGCCGGGCCAATTGTTAATCCTGATCCATTTGAGACGTTTAACCGGAAGGTTTACGTGTTTAATTCAGATTTTGATAAGGCGATTGGCAAACCTGTGGCCGATGTATACGTTAAGTATCTACCCATACCCGTGCGCCGTAGCATTGCTAATTTTTTCAATAACTTGTGGGAACCAAATTCAATCATCAACGCCTTATTGCAGGGCAAGTTTGAAAAGGCGGCAATGACGAGTTCACGTTTCATTCTCAATTCAACCGTGGGCCTGTTAGGCCTGTTTGACGTAAGTACTGTATTCGATATTCCACGGCAGCAGGAGGATCTGGGTCAGACGCTTGCGGTATGGGGCGTGAAGGACGGGCCATACCTGATGCTGCCTTTCCTGGGGCCGTCCAATATACGAGATGCGACCACGCTTGGAGTTGAATGGGTCAGCACAGATTTGGTCCCGATTCTGTTTGATGGAACCGAACGCTGGCTGATCGGTGGCACCCGGCTGATTGATGCACGCGCCAGCGTATTGGGGCTCGAAGCAGCCTTGCAGTTTCAGGTTGATCCTTATGTTTTTCTGCGTGAGAGCTATCGCCAGTCGCGCCTGGTGCAAATTAACGATGGTGTGCCTCCGTCCGAGGCGGAGGAAGATCCGTTCGAGGATGCACTGTTTGCTGAATAACAATCCGAACCCGAATAAATCATGAATTACACCTGTTCTCACTTGTCTATAGATTCCGCGGCAACCATAGCTGATGATTTCAGGCTTCAATCGACCGTACACACGAGTACGGTGCTCAATCAGAATACTCACTGTGAAAACCCGTATAAAATTTCATGGCCTGCGTGACCATCAAGCGAATTCATGAAATATCCGGGCAAAATGGTAGAACAAGATATGCATGAATCAGGTATTTACGCGGTCGGTGATATACAGGGCTGTCTGAAGCCGTTGCGAAGATTGATTATAAAAAGCCCGATTGATCTGCAGCGGGATCAACTTTGGTTTGCGGGAGACCTGGTTAGCCGGGGCCCGCAATCGCTGGAATCGTTGCGTTATATAAAAGCCTTATCGGAACAGATGGGCGAGCGTATGAAGGTGGTGCTGGGAAATCATGATTTGCATTTGCTGGCGTTGGCGCACGGGGTGTGTAAAACAACGCTGACGCCCGGTATGGCGGAAATTCTGCAAGCCAGTGATCGCATTGAATTACTCGAATGGCTGCGCCATCAGCCCTTGCTGGTAAGGGATGCCGCGAGCAAGTCAGTGCTGGTTCATGCGGGTGTGTACCCGGCCTGGCGCATCAAGCAGGCGGCGAAATATGCACGTGAGGTGGAGTCGATACTACATGGCCCGGATTTCTCCAAACTGCTCAAAAAAATGTACGGCAAGCGACCAACGAAATGGTCCGATGATTTATCGGGCTGGGAGCGCTACCGTTTCATTATCAATGCAATGACGCGAATGCGATTCTGTACACGCAAAGGCGGGCTTAATTTTAGCTATGCCGGCGCCCCCGGCGGGCAGTCAAGATCCTTATATCCCTGGTATCAGCTGCCTGTTGTGCCGAGGAAGAACTGGCGGATTATTTTCGGGCACTGGTCCTCTGCGGGAGCGTGGTTTGATGGTAATCATATCGCGCTGGATAGTGGTTGTGTGTGGGGAGAGCAATTGACCATGGCACGCGTTGATTTACGCAAAATCGTTCTGTATCAAACCAGCTGCCAATATGGATAGCACCAAACAGATCCAACGCCTGGAGCAGCAGGTCAAAGCGGGAGAAGATGGCATAAAGGCGATTGATTTGCTTGCACAATCGGTGCCGCTGTCCAGGCAGAAGCTTAAACAGGCCATGGAAAAGGGCGGGATCTGGCTGAAAAAAGCCAAAGGAGGGCGGCGGCGTTTACGCCGCGCTAAGAGTTTACTGCATAAAGGTGATGTGCTGGAATTGCATTATGATGCGCATATACTTGCCACCGAAGCGCCTGCCCCTACGCTGGTTGCGGATAAAAATGCCTATAGTGTCTGGTTCAAACCCGAAAACATGCTGTCGCAAGGATCAAAATTTGCGGATCATTGCGCGATTACGCGCTGGGTAGAAAAAAACCATACGCCCGCACGCGCGGTATATCTGGTGCATCGCCTGGATCGCGCTGCCAGCGGATTAATCCTGCTGGCGCACGATCAGAAAACTGCAGCAAAATTATCTGAGTTATTCAGGTCGCGCAACATACAAAAACAATACCGCGTCGTTGTAAAAGGGCGCTTTGAGGAGGAGCTGCCCAGGCGCATTGATTTCCCTTTGGATGGCAAGGAGGCTGAGTCGGTGATTCTCTCGGCGCGTGCGGAAGAGGCGCAAAGTGAACTTACGGTCGAAATAAAAACGGGTCGCAAGCATCAAATTCGTCGTCATCTCAGCGAGTTGGGCTGGCCTGTATTGGGGGATACACTCTACGGCGATAAAAATGAGCGCGGATCGTTGATGCTGACAGCGAATTATTTGAGTTTTATCTGCCCGGTTACGAATGCCCCTGTCACCTATCGGCTTGATTAAGCGCCTTTTTATTAGTCAGAGCATTGAAAAAAACTGAATTTGTGGTGTTAACCGCGTTGTTGATGTCGCTGGTGGCGCTGGCGATAGACATGATCCTGCCTGCCTTACCCTTGCTCGTCGTTGAGTATTCCTTAAGCGATAGCAATCATGCGCAATACGTTATTTCATCGGTTTTCCTGGGGATGGTGGCTGGAAAGCTGTTGTTTGGTCCACTTTCAGATGCCTGGGGGCGCAAGCCTGCGATTTATATTGGGCTGGTGCTTTATATCGGTGGTGCCGTCGTTTGCCTGCTGGCGAACGATTTTTCATTCTTTATCCTGGGTCGTGTTCTCCAGGGCGTGGGTGTGGCGGCCCCGAGGGTAGTAAGTATTGCGCTGATCAGGGATCGGTTCGACGGCCGTGAAATGGCGCGCATCATGTCTTTTATTATGATGGTGTTTATACTGGTTCCCGCCATTGCACCGGCGTTAGGGCAGGGTATTTTGAATTATTTTGGCTGGCAGGCCATGCTCTGGGTGTTTGTTCTGACAGGCTTGCTTAGCCTGATCTGGTTTGCCGTGCGTCAGCCGGAAACGCTGGTTCCCGAAAAGCGTCGGCCACTCGCTTTCTCAACTATTTTTTCCGCTATCAGGGAAGTAATTTCGCATCCGGCTTCTTTAGGTTATGGTTTTGCGATTGGATTCGTTTTTGCCGGGTTCGTCGGCTATCTGGTTTCTTCCCAGCAAATCTACGATTTAATATATAACCGCGCTGCTGAGTTCCCCTACTATTTTGGGGCTCTGGCGTTAGTCATCGGCTCCGCTTCCATTGTGAACGCGCGCTTTGTTGTGCGG
Organism: Gammaproteobacteria bacterium; assembly: GCA_030590945.1. Lineage (GTDB taxonomy): Bacteria > Pseudomonadota > Gammaproteobacteria > Arenicellales > Poriferihabitantaceae > JAAELZ01. The sequence goes on from JAUVBY010000004.1 coordinate 42,470, forward strand.
CACGGAATGCGCAAACTGTCGGTTTGGGCGCTGCTTGGGATATGCCTGTTTTCGATCATTGCCATTACGGTCGAATTCGCCTTTCCGGAACCACTGGTATTCCAGGGATTTGTGATCTATTGTTTGCTGACATTTTTTTGCATCGGCATATTATTCGGTAACCTGAATACCCTGGCCATGGAGCCACTGGGTCATATTGCCGGAATTGGTTCCGCTGTGGTGGGCGCCGGATCAACTATCATTTCGCTGGTGCTTGGTACTCTGATCGGTCAGGCTATCAGCACCGATGTGATGCCGATGTTGCTGGGATTTTTGCTGATGAGTGTGGCGACATTGGTCGCGTTCGCCTGGGTTGATCAAAAAATGATTAATCAGCCTATCCACCCATAAATGTTCCCTTGTGTGAATGGCCTGATATAGGCGTGTTCCTGAGGTAAGATAAGCCGCCTCTTTTTAGTGGCAAACAACATCATGGGTCGTAACTTCAATTTCAGCGCGGGGCCGGCCATGTTGCCTGCAGAGGTGCTTGAGCGCGCGCAAGAAGAGATACTAGACTGGCGTGGATCGGGCATGTCGGTGATGGAAATGAGCCACCGGGGCAGGGAATACATGTCGATTGCCGGCCAGGCCGAAACCGATTTTCGCGACATTCTTTCAATACCGGACAATTATAAAGTATTGTTTTTACAGGGTGGCGCGAGCAGCCAGTTTTCCATGGTGCCTATGAATCTGTTAAATCGCAAGGGCGAGGCGGTAGATTATCTCAATACCGGCGCCTGGTCTAAAAAAGCCATCGCCGAAGCAGCTCATTATGCAGATGTGAATGTAGTGGCGAGCTCTGAAAGCACAAATTTTTCAAGCATTCCGGCGTTCGATGACTGGAATCTCAACTCCGATGCACAGTATTTCCACTACACCCCGAACGAAACCATCGGCGGAGTTGAGTTTCACTGGACTCCCGATGTGGGCGATGTACCAATGGTTGCAGATATGTCGTCGACTATTTTGTCGCGCCCGTTAGATGTGGCGAAATATGGTGTGATTTACGCCGGAGCACAAAAAAACATGGGGCCGGCGGGGCTAACGTTAGTAATTGTGCGGGACGATCTTATTCATGAACCGATTGCCGGCACGCCCGTGATGTTCAATTATGTCACCCTTGCCAATAGTGGTTCGATGTATAACACACCACCAACCTACGCCTGGTATCTTGCAGGCCTGGTGTTTCAGTGGATCAAGGAAAAGGGCGGGCTGGCTGCGATGGCTGAAATTAACCAGCGTAAAGCAAAAAAGTTGTATGCGACCATTGATGCCTCGAGTTTTTATGCCAGCCCGGTAGATTTGAATTGTCGTTCGTGGATGAATATCCCATTCACCCTGGCGAACCCTGAACTGGACGGTGAATTTTTATCCCGGGCTGCTGAGCGTGGATTATTGAGTCTCAAAGGCCATCGCTCGGTGGGTGGGATGCGCGCGAGTATATACAATGCGATGCCGGAGGCTGGTGTCGACGCGCTGATATGGTTTATGCAGGAGTTCGAAAAAGATCGCGCATAAGCCAAAACGAAAAATCTAAAATGAAACATAAAATACAAATACTCAACAATATTTCTAAAACCGGCCTGGAGCGTTTGCCTGAGGCATCTTATACCTTGAGCGAGGATGAGGTGAACCCGAATGCAATACTGTTACGCTCGCAAGATTTGCACGCCAAGGATGTACCAGGATCCTTGTTCGCGGTCGGGCGCGCCGGTGCAGGCGTAAATAACATACCCGTCGAGAAAATGACTGAGAACGGGGTGGTAGTGTTTAACGCGCCGGGCGCGAATGCCAACGCGGTAAAGGAGCTGGTCATTGCGGGCATGCTAATGGGCTGTCGCAACCTGGTGGCGGCGCATCAATATGTTTGTGATCTGGAGGGCGATGATGAAGCGCTGCACAGGCAGGTTGAGGCGGGTAAAAAACAGTTTGCCGGTTTTGAACTGCCCGGACGCACGCTCGGTGTGGTGGGTCTGGGTGCCATCGGTGTGCGCATCGCGAATGCAGCACGGGCACTGGGTATGAACGTAGTGGGTTTTGATCCGCGTATCTCGATCAAGCATGCCTGGGCCTTGTCGTCTGACGTACAGCCGGTGGAAAATATTGATACCTTGTTAGCCAAATCAGATTTTATAACTTTCCATGTGCCCCTGATCGATAGCACTCGGGATTTGATCAATACAAAAAGCCTGAAAAAGATGAAAGACCGGGCCATTATCCTGAATTTTGCACGAAATGGCATAGTAAATGACGATGCGGTTTGTGCCGCGCTGGAGTCAGGAAAGCTATACGCCTATGTCTGTGATTTTCCGAGTAACCAGCTCAAAGCCCAGCCCTGCGTCATTACACTGCCCCACCTGGGCGCGTCTACCCGGGAGGCCGAAGTCAACTGTGCGGTGATGGTCACCGACCAGGTGCGTGATTATCTGGAAGACGGCACGATCCAGAATGCGGTAAACCTGCCCGATATCAGGCTTGCTCGCGCAGGGCAGGCGCGTCTGGCCATCCTGAATCGGAACGTGCCGGATATGATCGGAAAAGTCTCACACATTCTGGGTGAGGCTGACACCAATATTCATCACATGGTTAATGATTCCAGGGGAGATTTCGCCTATACCCTGATGGACCTGGATTCTAAAATTACTGATGCCGTGGTTAAGAAAATAGAATCGATTGACGGGGTGTTAAAGACTCGAGTGCTTTAAATTCGGCTCAATATCCGGAGTAATGAGCGCAGCGGGATTTGTTGGTGAACCGGTGGTTCAATCGATATCCACAGGGAATTAATGCTAAACTTTTGTAAGATTGATGAACACGATATAGGAGAAAAAATGATGAAGATTAAATTTCAGAAAATGCGCGTCTTATCTGTATTTGTACGGGTGGTGGGGCTGTGCTCTACGCTATTGATTAGCCAGCAGGCTGTAGCGTTGGCGACACTCCTGGGTGAGGCAGAGAACGGTGGCAAACTGCTTGACGCGCGCTGTTCTGCCTGTCACGTGAATATGTTCGGTGGCGATGGCAGCGCCATTTATACCCGTGAGGAGCACTCGGTTAAAACCGTTGAGGGCTTGATGGCCCGCGTCGAGGCTTGTAATGTCAACACTCAGAACGGCGAACTCAGCGCAGACCAGATGGATGATCTTACAGCGTATTTGAATGAGGCGTTTTATAAGTTCGAAGATTAGAAAATCGTAGCCAGCATCACGTAATGAGCGACCGACAGCACCTGAATATTGCACTCTGGTTGCTTGCAATATGCGTGATTATTTTTTGCATGATCAGTTTGGGCGGAGTAACGCGCCTGACCGGATCAGGCTTGTCGATGGTACAGTGGGCACCAGTCACGGGTATTCTGCCGCCGCTGAATGACTCACAGTGGCTGGCAGTTTATAAGTTATATCAGGCATCGCCTGAATTTATAAAGGTTAACGCCAGCCTGGACCTGGAAGGCTTTAAATCGATATTCTGGTTTGAATATTTCCATCGTTTGCTCGGTCGTTTGATTGGCATCCTGTTTTTTATCCCGATGGTGTACTTTTTTGTACGCTATCCCCTGACCGTCAAGCTTAAATTTCAGTTGCTGGGCTTGTTTGTACTCGGTGGTTTGCAGGGCTTGATGGGCTGGTATATGGTGAAAAGCGGCCTGGTGAATGACCCGCATGTTAGTCAGTATCGGCTGGTGGCGCACCTTGCGCTGGCTCTGGTTCTGTATGTCGCCATTTTCTGGTTGGGTTCAGCCTATTTTATTCGTAATTGGTCGCAACGATACGCTACCCCCCCTCGCTTGAACAGAATGAGTCTGGTTTTGTTTCTGCTGGTATTTCTTACCATCCTGGCGGGTGGCTTTGTGGCAGGAACGCGCGCCGGTTTCGCGTTCAATACTTTTCCCTTGATGAATGGTGCGCTAATTCCGGAAGGGTATGCTGCGCTAGAGCCATTCTGGAAAAATCTGTTCGAAAATATTGCTTCGGTGCAATTCAATCACCGTTTGCTGGCTTCAATTTCACTGCTGTTGGCCGGGGTACTAGCCTGGCTGGGGCAAAAGTCACCGCTAAAGCCTGCGCTAAAGCGCCTGTTTATTATCACCTTGTTACTTATCCTGGTTCAATATTCGCTGGGTATCCTTACCCTGATTAATTATGTACCCCTGGCGCTTGGCGCGGTGCATCAGGCAGCTGCGGTAGTGGTTTTGACATCTAGTCTGTTTCTGGTTCGGGTCCTGTCGCATCTGAAACAGTAAATGCGTTAAGGTTTTGAAGTTTATTTTCGTCCTTAATAACACTATTTAAATAACTAGGGTAAAAAGGCCCGGAAAATTTGATTCAGCGGACTATTTCCCTGTAAAGTACGAGCGATATCCGTTTTAGCGCATTGATTTGTTCTGCGCACGCAACGATTAATTAAAAGATTGAGGAAATTCAGTATGTTTGGTCATGTTATCGGTTTGTTTAGTAGTCCGGAAAGCGAATGGAAGAAAATTCGTGCAAAGCTGGAAAATGGTACTTGCCAGTACACAATGCTGGTGTTTCTGCTCGCATTGCTTCCCCCGGTTAGTGGTTTCATCGGCACCACCCAATTTGGCTGGCAGATAGGTACGGCTGAACCGGTTAAATTGACGGTCAGCAGCGCGTTAACTATTTCAGTCGGATACTATTTCGCGATCGTGCTCGGAATTTTTGTTATGGGTTACGTTATTAAATGGATGGGCCAGACCTATGTGAAAAGCGTTCGCCTTTCTGAGGCCGTCGCATTAGCAGCATTTGTATCGGTGCCCTTGCTCCTGGTTGGTATATTTATGCTTTACCCTATACTCTGGGTTAACTTTCTGGTCGGCCTGATGGCGCTGAGTTACTCGGTTTTTTTGCTGTATTCCGGTTTGCCTATCGTGATGGATATCCCCAAGGAAAAAGGTTTTCTGTATGCCACGGCGATACTTGGTTTTGGTATGGTCGCGCTGGTTGGAATGCTGGTGGTTACGGTCTTGTTATGGGGTGTCGGCTTTGAGCCGAGCTTCACACGTTAAATTCGAGATCAAAATGGCAATTCCAAGAGCACAAAAACTAATCTCAATTTTCTGGCCATCTTTTCTGATAGCCGGTTTGGGCACTATGTTATTTTTTGTGGTGATTGATCCACGCGAGATGATCAGCCCGGCCTGGTTTGTAAATCTCGGACGGCTGGAGGCCTACACGGTTGGATTTTTATTTTTCTGGGTGCTAATGGCGATGGCCTGCTTTCTGACCTGCTATTTTCAGGAGCCCGAGGATCGGATTTGCTCGCAGGCGCCTACCTGTCCGGATCGCACCTAACGCAGGATTGATCGGGTATAGGCGTATCGCTGGCAGGCCGTATTTAAAGACACAAAGACCACTGAGGCCACAGAGCACATAAATCTCTGTGGCCTCAGTGGTCTTTGTGTTAGATATTTATAGTTTATTTAGTAGAGTTTTTCATGAGCAAGCGAGAACTGCACGATCAATATCTTTTTCCTAATTATGCGCCCATGCAAATCATGCCATCGCACGGTAAAGGTGCGCGGCTTTGGGATACAGATGGCCGGGAATATATTGATTTTGCGGCGGGTATAGCCGTTAGCTCGCTGGGTCACGCGCATCCGGCACTGATTGATGCTCTGTATCAACAATCGAAGAAATATTGGCACGTCAGCAATCTGATGACTAACGAGCCCGCGATTCTGTTGGCGAAGGCACTGGTGGAGGCAACCTTTGCCGAACGGGTATTTTTCTCGAACTCAGGAGCAGAGGCAAACGAGGCAGCGCTAAAACTAGCGAGGCGTTACGCGCATGACAATTTTGGGCCGGAAAAATTTGAAATCATTGCATTTGAAGATGGTTTTCACGGTCGAACCCTGTTCACTGTTAGCGTAGGAGGCCAGGCTAAGTATAGCGACGGATTCGGGCCTGCTCTGGAAGGTATTACCCATTTGCCTTTTAACGATATTGCTGTACTGGAGGCAGCAATATCGGAAAAAACATGCGCCATTATGGTGGAGCCTATCCAGGGCGAGAGCGGCGTGGTGCCTGCCAATGTTGAATTCTTAAAGCGAGCGCGTGAGCTCTGCGATCAGCATAATGCGCTGCTAATTTTTGACGAGGTTCAAACCGGTGTAATGCGAACCGGTGAGTTATATGCTTACATAGGGCTGGGGGTAGAGCCGGATATTTTAACCTCCGCAAAAGGACTGGGTGGTGGAATGCCTATAGGGGCAACTCTAAGCAGCCAGAAAATAGCACAGGCCTTTGGCGTGGGCGTGCATGGCAGCACCTTCGGTGGAAATCCGTTGGCCTGCGCTGTGGCAAACAAAGTTTTAGAGCTGGTAAACACACCCCAAATGAAGGTTCAGGTGCAAGCACGTGCAATGCAGCTTCAGGGTGGTCTGGAATCACTCAACAACGAGTTTAGTCTGTTTGCAGAAATCCGCGGCGAAGGTTTATTGCTGGGTTGTGTGCTGAGTCCTGAATTTGCAGGCCGTTCTCGTGAATTGTTAAACCTGATGATGGATCAGGGAGTGCTGGCTCTGGTTGCCGGTGACAATGTGTTGCGCATGGCGCCGCCTTTGGTGCTTGAAGAGCAGGATGTGAACGAAGGGCTGGCGGCTATGACAGCCGCGGTAAAAATATTTATGGCTGGCTGATTGTTCTGATCGTTGCAAAACGGCTGCGATTGGCGAATGGAAGAATCACAAAATCGTGGCACGCGACAGGGCGCAAGCATACAAGCAGGGTTGCACCGGATACTACCCCGCGCTGGAATTACCCGTAACGACTAAAAACCAGCGAGCAATTGGTACCGCCAAAGCCAAAACTATTGGACATGACAGTATTCATGGTGACGCCTTCTTCAAGTTGCGTGACGATGGGAAAGCCTTCGGCGTATTCGTCCAGGTTCTCGATATTTACCGAAGCAGCGATGAAATCGTTTTGCATCATTAGCAGGGAGTATATGGCTTCGTTTGACCCGGCGGCCCCCAGCGCATGCCCTGTCAGAGATTTAGTTGAGGTGATTTTGGGTTTTTGCTCGCCAAAAACTTCAGCGATGGCCTCGAGTTCCCTGATATCTCCGATCGGGGTGCTGGTGCCATGTGCGTTCAGGTAGTCGATGGGTTGCTCCACATTTTGCATGGCCTGTCGCATACAGCGTACCGCTCCTTCTCCTGAAGGTTGCACCATGTCATAGCCGTCAGAGGTTGCGCCATACCCGGTTAATTCAGCATAGATGGTTGCACCGCGCGCCAGCGCGTGCTCCAGCTCTTCGAGCACCAGTACGCTGCCGCCACCGGAAATGACAAAACCATCGCGATCTTTGTCAAAGGTGCGCGACGCGCGTTCAGGGTCGTCGTTGTAATTGCTGGACATCGCACCCATGCCGTCAAATAATACCGACATGGCCCAGTGTACCTCTTCGCCGCCTCCGGCAAATATGATATCCTGTTTGTCAAACTGGATGAGTTCAGCGCCATGACCAATGCAATGCGCGCTGGTTGAGCAGGCTGAAGAAATCGTATAGGACACGCCTTTTATCTTATAGGGCGTGCTGACACAGGCGGGTATCGTGCTGGCCATAGTCTTCGTGACCATGTAGGGGCCGACGCGTTTTATGCCACGCTCACGCAATGCATCAGCCGCTTTGACTATGTTCTCAGGGGAAGCGCCACCAGTGCCCAGAATCAAACCGGTGCGTTCAGATTGAACATGGCTTTCACTGAGGCCGGCGTCGTCGATGGCCTCCTGCATTGCGATATATGAGAATGCGGCGGCATCACCCATAAATCGATATATTTTTCGGTCGATCATCGATTTTGCGTCGATATTAATCTTACCGTGCACGCGTGATCGCATGCCCAGTTCGGTGTATTCAGGTGCAGCAACAATGCCTGAGCGCCCGGATTTCAGGGCATCAAGAACCTCGGATTTGTTGTTGCCAATACTGGAAACAATGCCCATACCTGTAATAACCACTCGACGCATGCTATGTGCTCCTAAAATTTTGAAGTATCGGTAAATAATCCTACGCGTAAATCTTTACACTGGTAAACCACACGCCCGTCCACTTCGACCACGCCATCGGCAATTCCCATGTGCAAGCGTCGTGAAATCACGCGTTTCAGGTTGAGGCGGTACGTCACTTTTTTGGCGGTTGGCAGAATTTGACCGGAAAACTTTATTTCTCCAGCACCCAGTGCGCGCCCGCGCCCGGGGCTGCCGGTCCAGCCAAGGTAAAAGCCCACCAGTTGCCAGAGCGCATCCAGCCCGAGGCAGCCGGGCATAACCGGGTCGCTTTCAAAATGGCATTCGAAAAACCAGAGGTCGGGTTTGATATCTAGCTCGGCAATGATTTCACCCTTGCCATAGTCGCCTCCTTCGTCGCTGATATGCACAATACGATCCATCATAAGCATATTCGGTAAAGGCAGTCTGGCGTTACCCTCGCCAAAGACCTCACCGTGCCCACAGGCGATTAATTCTTCGTAACTAAATTTATTTTTTCTGGACATCTAATTATTTTCGTAAGAGAAAGGCTAAGACAATCGCGGGATTCTACTAGACTCACGCCTGTACATCAAAGTACGTTTGACCATAAATTTTGATTTCAGTTAACATATTGAATTGAAGCGGGCGTTACAATAGCCTCATGTCAGATTTATATGCCGTTCAGGAAGCCGCGCCCAATAGTTTCATTTACGTCGTCGATGACGCCATTTCTCGCGAAGATTGCAGGGCGATGGTGGAACAATTTGAGGCCAGCCCTGAGCAACAGTATGTGGGACGTATTGGTGAGAAGCAACAGATTGCAGAGCAGGTTAAGAAATCCACCGATTTGCGTATTAGTGGCCGTCAGGATTGGGCATCGTACGATGCAATTTTTCGCGAATCCATGCACAAGGCGATCAGGAGTTTATCCGCGCTGCACCCCTTCTTTTCGGCCAATCGATTCAAGGATCTTGGGTATAACCTGCAGCGCACCAATGCGGGTGAGTATTATCACTGGCATCTGGATGCCGGGCCGGGTGAGTTGAGCCAGCGCGTATTAGTGGCGATCTGGTATCTCAATGATGTGGCCGGGCCGGGCGGTGCGACTGAGTTTCATCATCAGAATCTGTCTATTCAACCTCAGGCAGGGCGCCTGGTGCTGTTTCCACCATTCTGGACTCATTTGCACCAAAATTCCACGCTCGAAAAAGGCGTGAAGTATATTTCTACTACCTGGTTATGCTACGCTTAGGCTTATCCCAAACCCTCTGCCGGGATTTGGGATAATACCTTGCCGGGCGTATAGGGCTCGCCAAAGTGGCATTGCCGAATCTAATTTATACGATTCTAATTTATTAAGGGAGAAGTCGTGACAGCTAAAAAATCGACGAAAAAAACGACCAGTAAATCGACCGGGACCAGTGCGCCTGCGGCAACGCAAAAAATAGCGGTGAAGGGCGCTGCTACAAAAGGGAACGCAAAACAGCTTGGCAAAAAAGTGAGTAAAAAAGTGAGTAAAAAAGTGAGCCAGAAAAGCACGATAATCAAAAGCAGTGGCGTAAGTCGGGAAACCGCTGTAAGCAAGGCGGCGCCGGGCAAACAAAATACAAACGAAGCTTTGATCTCCAATAGTAGCGGGAAATTTGCATTGGCTGCAGGTCTGATAGCGCTGGTTTTATCGGTATACGCAGTTTATCAGACCACACTTGGCACGCAAATTACCCGTGTTCAGGTGGCAGGTGTGGAGGACCGGTTGAATGCAACGGCCGCCGATCAGCAAGGCGTACGCTCAGGATTTGATCAGCTGAAAACGCGTAGCGAAGAAGGTTTCAATCAATTCGATAAGCGCCTGGGCGAGGTGGAATCCACTGTCGCAAAGCTGGAACTTGCATCGCAGGCATCTATTGATGATATAAAGGCTAATCTGGGCGAAAGCGTGGCGCGCTGGAAGCTGGATGAGGTGCATTCCCTGTTGACACGCGTTAACCGGATGTACCAGATTACTGGAGAACAGGCACAGGCGATCGCCGGTCTGGAATTGGCACAGTCAAGTCTGGCTACGATCGATAATCCCGGGCTGGTGGAGGTGAATACCGCATTAGCAGAAGATTTATTACGCGTTCAGGCTGCTCGGAATGTGGATATCGTGTCGATCAATGATCGTATGCTGGGCATTCTTTCATTGATACCTGAATTGGTATTGGCTGAAGATGCGCGTGCCATTGACGATGATCCTGAATTGAAGGATGAGCAGTCAGTTGATTCGGCTGAGGATGGAATTTTCGCCGCAGGGAAATCTCTGTTAAGCGATATTGGCAGCCTGGTAAAACATAAGAACCTGGATGCGCCGCTACAGCCTTCACTGGATGAACTTGCCCGATACGTCGTATATGAGTCCTTGCGCCTGCAGGCGCATGCGGTGATGGCGGCCTCCTTAAGACGGGATAATGCCAGCTTTCAATCTCAACTTATGCTCGCGAGTGAGACTTTAACCCGATATTTTGACGGCGGGCAGGCAAGCACACAAACTGCGTTGGATCAGCTACAGGTGTTGCAGTCTTTTGACGTCAGTCTGGATGTTCAGGCAATATCACGTGCACTTACGGCGCTGAATCGTTTGATGCTGATGGAGAATTAGAGTATGAGGTATCAAAATACAGCGGGTAACCCCATATCGCAAGCCCGAGGTTTGATGTCTCGTTTTGAAGAGACTATTAAGGCTAATAATGAGCAGGGAGGCAGGCTATGAAACTATTAATCATTGTAATACTTTCACTGGCAGCCGCTACGACAATAGGCCTGGTTTCACTGGATAACCCTGGCATTATGCTGGTTTCATACGGATCAGACAGCTGGGAAATGCCGCTGGTGTTGGCTCTGTTATTCATCGCGGTCACCTTCGCCCTGTTATACCTGGCCTTTAATTTTTTATTCGGCGTGTTGCGCGCACCTAAAAAGGCCAGGGCATGGAATGAGCAGCGGCAAAACAGGAACGCGCAAGATGATACCTTGCGCGGCTACGCACGTTTAATCGAGGGCGAATGGGCGCAGGGAGAAAAAGATCTGGTGAAACGCTTGAATTACTGTAAAACACCAATGTTAAATTATCTTGGGGCCGCTTACGCAGCGCAGCAGCAGCTCAACTACGAGCAGCGTGATAAATATCTGGCTGAAGCCGAAAAAATTGATCCGAAAAACCGTATGGCGATCGATATCAGCAGAGCCAGAATGCTTACACAGGAGGGCGACTTTGAGCGGGCCCGGGCATTGTTAAGCGATATGCAGGAGCTGGCGCCGACGAATAAGACCATATTGCGCTTGATGGCCGATGTCTGCAAACGCACTGAAGACTGGGAGGGGCTTAATGTACTTCTGCCACGCCTGGAGAAAACAAAGGCGCTGCCCGAAGATCAGATTGTGTTGCTGGAGGTTGCGGTGCGCGCGGCCCGGTTGAATACGGCTTTGCCCGATGCGCAGAACCCTTCCACGCTTACACAGTATCAAAAATTACCCGGTAAGCGCAAAAAACAGGCTCAGATCGCCGCGATGTATGCGAACAAGTTAATCGAAGAGGGCGATCTGAGCGCAGCAGAGCAGGTCGTACGCAAGGCTATTAAAAAGGAATGGAGCAGCGAGCTGGCTGGTTTGTATGGAAAAACCAGAATTGATAACCTGCGCAGCCAGATCCTGCTGGCGACCAGCTGGTTGGCAAACAATCAAAACGATGTAAATGTAAATCTGACGCTGGCAAGATTAAATCTTGCGTATGGGCAACTGGACAAAGCCCGCGTTTACTACAATATGGCGATTGAGTTGGGCGGCAGTGAAGAAGCTTATCTTGAACTAGGTAAATTTTACGAAGAAGAAGGGAATCATAAAACCGCGCTGGCATACTATAAACGCGGTATTGAAGCATCGATAAGCGCAGGTCGGGAGACTCAGATTATTCAGCAGGCAAGCGATACAAAGTCGCTGGAATCAATCGTTACGCCCGGCTCTTCGGATATGAATCAAGCTGTAGTGGATCAGCCACAGGCAAGCCTGGCTAAGTTGAGCGAGGAATCTGAAATACAGGACGCAATGATCATCGAGCATAAAGCCTAACGTCGAATAGTTGCTTAAAGTGGAGGTAAACATGAGCTCAATCGAAACCATACCGTTGCTCAACGAAAAAAAGCTTTCCGCTCTGGGTATCACCACCAGCGAGGTAATACAAAGTATTGAAACCCTGATTTCAAACCAGGAAAATCAAACCGCCTGGAGTGCGCCAAAAGCGGTAATCCTGCCTGAAGATGGCCGCTATATGATGGCGGCACTGGCGGCTACTGATGATCCACCGTTGCTGGCTGTAAAAACAGTTGTATTAAACCCCCGGAATCCGGCGCGCGGCCTTCCTCAAATAAATGGCCTGGTGACAATGCTGGATAGCGACACTGGCTTGCCCGTCGCCATTCTTGATGGGAACTGGATCACAGCTGTGCGCACGGCTGGCCTTAGCGCGACGGCTGCTAAATATATGGCAAGAAAGGATGCCTCTGTGATTGCATTTATCGGCAGCGGGGTTCAGGCCGGGAGTCATTTGCAGGCGTTCTCAGATCTATTCCCGCTCGAAGAGGTACGCGTGTTCGGCCGTGGGCAAACCAATATTGACACGCTTTGCGAAGATGCGGCTAGCCGCTCTTTATCGTCGGTTGTTTGCAGCTCTGCGGAGGAGGCCGTTACGAATGCTGATCTCGTCATAAGCAGCGTAACGTATTCGGCCAGCCTGGTCCCTTTTATTGATGCCAACTGGCTTAAACCCGGCTCCTTTTCGGCGATTACGGATTTGGCTGCACCCTGGATAAAAGACAGTTTCTCAGCGTTTGATCAGATAACCATCGATGACCTTCAACAGGAGGACACCCTACCCAATAAACTTGTCTCACCCGAATTTGTCACGGGAGATTTGTCCGGGATGATATTGGGGAAATTTGCCGGGCGAACACGGGATAGTGACCGCAATGCGTTTATATTCCGGGGCCATGCGATGGGTGATCTTGCGTTATCCATGCTTGCATATCAACGCGCATTGGGTACCAGGTCTTAGCGCTTTCGGAGGACCAGTCATGTCACAATGTTGCAGCTCTTCAGATACTCCCCGGACTTATCCAAAACGTCACAGATGCCCTGTGAATAGCATGCAATATGTCAGTGTTTCACCGACAACAATGTTGCACCACCTGTTAGCACCATGGGCATGGCAGCCTGTCGAACAAGGGTATTATTTTTGTGATGATCCCGAATGTGACGTGGTCTATTTTGCTCAGGATGATTCGACGATCACCCGTTCATCCCTGCGCACAAAGGTTGGTATAAAAGAAAAATCAGACTCATCCCTGATCTGTTACTGTTTTGGGATTAGCAAAAAAGACGCAAGCAATAAATCGATTAAAGACTTTGTTATAAAAAGCACAAAAGAGCAAAGCTGTGCCTGCGCGACGCGTAATCCCTCGGGCCGCTGTTGTTTAAAGGATTTCCCTTAAGCGCGTGGTCCGATGCGCGGGCCATATTTATGCGAAACTATTCATTTTCTGCGGCGTAATCAAAGGCATCGGAATAGAAGAAATCAGCATCCAGACCGTTGTTTTTGAATACTTCTTTAAGTGCATTGACCATTACAGGGGGCCCGGATGCGTATACGCTGTGTCCTGCGGCATCGGGAAAATCCTGAGCAATGGCGTCGTGTACGAATCCGGTTCGTCCGGACCAGTTATCTGCATCGCTCGCGTCCGACAGTACCGGGATGTAGGTGAAATCCTCGATACGATTGGCCCATTGCTCCGCCTGTTCATTTAAATACAGATCTGCGCGGGTTCGAGCGCCCCAGTAGAGCGTAATCGGCATTTTCGAATCGTTTTCCAGGGCGTCTTCAATCAATCCTTTAATCGGTGCGTAACCGGTGCCGCCCGCGACCATAATGATAGGTTGATTTTCGTCTTTACGCAGGAAGTAGGTGCCAAACGGGCCTTGAATGCGCAGTATGGCTTTTACTTGTACGCTGTCTTTAATCTGCGGCGAATAGTAGCCGTCGGGGACGACACGGATATGCAACTCCAGTCCTTCCTGCTTAGCCTGAGTTGGCGTGTTCGCAATCGAAAAGCTTCGTTCCCTGCCGTTTTTCAGCAGGATATTGATATATTGGCCGGGCAGATAGTCAAAGGTCTGGGTGCTGGGCAGGCTAAGATACAGCTGCACAACGTCTTCACAAAGCAGGGTTTTTTCGCGGACACGCGTGGGCAGGGTTTTGATCTCAATTTCCCGCGCGCGCGCAATTTCTTTTACCTCAATTTCAATATCTTCCAGAGGCACAGCCTGGCATGGCAAACATAATCCCTGTTCCAGTTCATCATCCGACAAGACACCCGGGTCGCGCATTATATGTTCAACCTTGCCGCTGACCAGTCTGGCTTTGCAGGCTCCACAGGCGCCCGACTGGCATCCGTAGGGATACAGGTGGCCGTTGCGCAGGGCCGCTTGCAAAATAGTTTCATCTTTCTCGGTATGAAAGCGGGTGTTGTTGGTAATATTATGAATAGAGTGAGTCATAAGAATCGGCAATGGCGCTAGTCGGCGCCATTGTAGGCGAAGCAATGTGCAATTTCAGCCCCAAAAAACAAGCGGATTATGCCCGAACTTCCTGAAGTAGAAACAACCCTGAGGGGCATTGAAAAACCGCTGTCCGGCGCAAAAATTGAATGCCTGCGAATTCGTGATTCACGCCTGCGCTGGCCGATTCCTGATGATCTGGGTGCGCGCGTTGAGGGCAGGCGTATCGTTTCGCTGCAGCGTCGTGCAAAATATATACTGATAAACCTTGAGCCCGGCAGCCTGATCTGGCACCTGGGCATGTCGGGTTCGATGCGCATCGTGAATAAATCGACGGAGTTACGCAAACATGATCACGTGGATCTGGTGCTCAGCAATGAAGTAATACTGCGCTATAATGACCCGCGAAGATTTGGTTGCCTGTTGTGGGCCGACGATGCGCTGGCACACCCTTTGCTCCGTTCACTTGGCCCTGAGCCGCTGGATGCAGAATTCAATGGTACTTATCTGTATAAAAAATCACGCGGCAGGCGTATCGCAATAAAATCATTTATCATGGATCAGAAGGTAGTCGTCGGGGTGGGGAATATTTACGCCAGCGAGGCCCTGTTTCTGGCAGGAATTCGACCAGCCCGGCAGGCTTCCCGAATTTCCCTCGCCCGTTATGATGCGCTGGCGGTACACATCAAAGGCGTATTACAGCGCGCGATTGCACAGGGCGGAACCACGCTGCGTGATTTTTCGCAGGCCGATGGCCGGCCCGGATATTTTGAGCAGCAGTTGCACGTTTATGGACGGGAAAAGCAGCCGTGTACGCTATGCGGCCATGCGATCAGCAATAAGGTTATCGGTCAGAGGGCCAGTTACTATTGCCCAAAGTGTCAGATTTAGTTGCCCAGACCGCTAAACGCAAGATATATTGATAGTATTACAAACAGACCACTGGTAACGCCCGCGAGTAAACGCGGTGACAGATGTGAGATGATGGGTTGGAGCCTCCCTGCTACGAGCGCAATTGTGCAGAATATAATGGCGGTTTGTACTACAAATATCGTGCCGAGAATAAATATTTGCAGGGCTTTATAATCACTGCCCTGATCTACAAATTGCGGAAAGAAAGCCAGGAAAAACAGTGCGACCTTGGGATTTAACAGGTTCATTAATACCCCGCGCTGAAATAACTTAAAACTCGATTCCGGGGCCTGTTCTACGCGCGGATTGTGCGATGAAAAATTCAATGGATGTTGCCAGCTTTGCCACGCAAGATACAGCAGGTACATCACCCCCAGGACTTTAATGGCTGAAAATGCCAGGGGTGAGGCGAGTATCAGAGCGCTCAAGCCAAGTGCGACCGCAGCCGTATGCGCGAAATTCCCGATGGCCATGCCCAGCGCAGTGGGAATACCCGCCCGACTGCCATTGACGATGCTCAGGCTGAGTACAAATAGATTGTCCGGACCGGGTAGCAAGGTCAGGCCAATGGAGGCCAATAAAAATGGTATTAATACGCTAAATTCGGGTAACACGTCATCGCCTGTTGATATAATCGGCTTCGAATTTTACGGGATTATGTACAAGCAGTATGATTATTCGTCCTAATCTGTTGATGTTTCCGTTGCTGGTAATGGTTTTCATTGTACCGCTGGCTAACGCGCAGGGATGCCAGCTTACGCCCGGCTGGGGGTCGATGCGTAAAGCCGAGATTACCTTAAAACAGAACGCAGAATATATCTCTATGGTCGTTCGTGTGGCAGAAAATTCGCAGCAGCGTAGAGCGGGCTATCAGCGGATTTGTGAGCAGGATGCGGCTAATACCGCAGTATTGTTCGTGTTTCCAAAATCGATACACAGCTATTTTCATATGCGTAATGTATACGTACCCCTGGATATTTATTTTTTCGATGCTGCCGGGAATCAGGTAGACGCGATGGTCATGCGCCCGGAGCCACCGGGGCGGGATATCACGCCACGCTACTACCAGCCTGACGGCGCGTTTCGCTATGCTCTTGAAATCGCCCGCCCGCAGACCCAATTAGATTCTGTACCAGCGCCTATGCGTTTGTTGCCTGAATCTTTATAGAACCTTATTCAATATTATGCCCATTTCTGAATCCCCCAAACTGAGCCTTTATCATCGCAGCTTTTGCATGTTCTGTTCGCGGGTGATCAATGCTATCAAAGGCCTGGATATTGATGTTGACGGAAAAAATATCTGGCAGGATAGTGATGCGCTGCATGAACTTGAATCGGCAATGGGCAGGGCGACAGTACCTGTGTTGCGGATTGAGGCGGCGGATGGGGAAGTCATGTGGATGCCGGAGTCGAATGATATTGTCCGGTATTTGAGTAATCATAAAATAAAATAAAGTAACCAATAAAACCATATAGATAAATGTAGTCTCATTCTCCCATGGATGTCTATGGGGTATATCGTGGGGGAATTTGGTCTAAATCCTGACCCGTATGCTCCCCGTATTCCTGAGCCAAAAAATCAAATCCAAGTAAACCTAGAACCCAA